>CAKKQM010000048.1 GCA_919902125.1 Actinomycetes bacterium
TTATTGAGGCCCAACTAGAACGATTGGTCGCCGGTAAACCTTTAGAAAACATTATCGTCAATGGTTCTAAATAGATTAAGATGACGGATATGAGCGAAGATAAAGGTAAAGGTAAGCGTCGCAGTTCCGAATGGTTTGCAGGAACTGGCAAGAACGGGTTTATTCATCGTTCGTGGATGCGTAATCAAGGTTTTGCTCCCGACCTCTTTGATGGCCGCCCCGTAATTGGTATTGGCTCAACCTGGTCTGAATTCACTCCATGTAATGCTCACCTCAACCGCGTTGCAGAATCAATCAAGCGCGGCGTCTGGGAAGCCGGCGGCTTCCCCTTGGAGTTCCCGGCAATGTCATTGGGTGAGCCAATCATGCGCCCAACCACAATGCTCTATCGCAATTTATTAGCCATGGAAGTTGAGGAATCAATCCGTGCGAATCCCATGGATGGAGTTATCTTGCTGGCAGGTTGCGACAAGACAACGCCAGGTATGTTGATGGGTGCGGCCAGCGTCGATCTTCCCACGTTGATGATGACTGGCGGTCCAATGCTGAACGGAAAATTCCGTGGCAAAGATATCGGTTCTGGTACCGATGTCTGGAAATTCGCCGATGAAGTGCGTGCTGGCACCATGAGCGAAGAAGAATTTACCGAAGCAGAGACCTGCATGGCGCGTAGTGCTGGCCACTGCATGACAATGGGGACTGCATCCACCATGGCATCGGTAACTGAAGCCCTTGGTATGCAACTTCCAGGAAGTGCCGCTATTCCGGCAGTTGATTCACGTCGCTATGCATTGGCGCAGATTGCGGGCCGCCGCATCGTTGCGATGGTGCAGGAAGATTTGAAGATCTCCAAGATCTTGACTCGCGATGCATTTGAAAATGCGATCAAAATCAATGCAGCTGTTGGCGGATCCACCAACGCAGTAGTGCATCTCTTGGCTCTGGCAGGACGCGTCGGCGTTCCATTGAGCCTTGCTGATTTTGATCACTTGGCTCGCGATATTCCAGTGATCGTCAATCTGATGCCATCGGGCAAATACTTGATGGAAGATTTCTTCTATGCCGGAGGCATTCCCGTTGTTATGTCCGAACTTGGCGATTTGATTCACCGTGATCATGTGACCGTGAGTGGCAAGAGCGTTGCTGAAAATATTGAAAAGGCTAAGAACTGGAATGAAGAAGTTATTACTCCAGTTAGCAATCCATTCCAAAGTGCCGGTTCAGGCACTGTTGTACTTACTGGTTCTTTGGCACCTGATGGCGCAGTCTTAAAGATTTCAGCCGCCTCCCCACATCTGCTCAAGCATCGGGGTAAAGCTCGCGTTTTTAGCACGGTAGAGGAATACAACGTCGCTGCTGATGATCTCAACATGGATATTGAGGGAAGCGACATTATTGTTCTTCAAAATGCCGGGCCTAAGGGCTATCCCGGTTTTCCTGAGGTCGGAAATGTTTCCATGCCTCGCAAACTTCTGGCACTGGGCATTACTGACATGGTCCGTATCTCCGATGCCCGTATGAGCGGAACCGCTTACGGCACTGTCGTATTGCATGTTTCGCCAGAGGCAGCAGTTGGCGGTCCACTTGCGTTGGTAGAAAATGGTGATGAAATCGAGATTGATGTTGAGAACCGCCGGTTGGATTTACTTGTTGCACCTGAAGTTCTTGCGCAGCGTCGCGCAAAATGGAAAGCGCCAACTGATGGCCCAACCCGCGGGTGGAGCAAACTCTATGTCGACCATGTCATGCAAGCAGATAAAGGCGCAGACCTTGATTTCCTGGTAGGCGGCTCTGGAAGCGAAGTTCCACGCCACTCTCACTAATTGTCAGTGATCGCGCAACCGAACATATTCGGATGTGAATGCATCAATTGATGTGACTCCTGTGAGTTGCATCGTTGTCTTCATCTCTTGGCTCAAGATGGAAATCATTTTTTCCACGCCAGCAGATCCTGCGGCCATCGCGCCATAGAGATAAGCGCGTCCAACTAAGACTGCCTTAGCTCCGAGACCTAGAGCGGCCAAGACATCTTTCCCGCTCATGATCCCGCCGTCTATATACACTTCCATTTTCTTGCCGACAGCAGCCACAACTTCAGGAAGAATTTCTAACGGCACAACTCCACAATCCAATTGGCGTCCACCGTGGTTAGAAAGAACAATGGCATCAACACCGATTTTTGCTAGAGCTTTAGCATCCTCTACAGATTGAATTCCTTTGATGATAATTGGTCCGCCCCAGATCGATTTCAACCAAATCACATCATCAATAGTCACGCCAGGATCGAAGACCGTGGCGGCTATTTCAGAAAGCGGTCTGTTGAAATTGCGAAAAGTTGCAAACTCTAAAGGCGGGGTAGTTAGAATATTGAACCACCACCGCACTTTGGTGGCCATATTAAAGAAAGTCTTGGTTGTGATTTTCGGCGGGACCGTGAGCCCATTGCGGATATCACGGTTACGTTGACCAGCAACTGGAGTATCTACAGTAAGAATGAGCGCTTCAAACCCAGCGTCTTTCGCTTTTTCAATAAAGATCTTGCTCTGCTCGTGATCGCGCCATATGTAGAGTTGGAACCAACGGCGCACCTCTGGCACCGCCGCAGCTAATTCATCAGCGGATGTGGTGCCCATTGTCGAGAGCGAATAAATCATGTTGTGCGCTGCGGCAACTGATGCAACTGCGGGTTCGCCAGTGTAATGCATCATCCGGGTGTAACCCGTGGGCGCAAAGATGATGGGCAGATCTACACGCTTTCCAAGAATTGTTCTGCCTAGGTCAACTTCTTTTACATTACGTAAGACACGGGGGCGGAATTCGATTCGTGAAAATGCCTCACGTGATCGAGTCAGGCTGATCTCCTCGTTAGCACCGCCATCGACATAGTCGTAAACAGCTTTAGGAACGCGCTTCATTGAAAGTTTTCGAAGATCATCAATTGTTATACAACGGGCTAATGCTTTATCGCCGCTAAAGAATTTAGGCAGACTCCAGCCTAGTAACGGCTTGATGCTTTTCCAGCGGGGCAACTGACGTTGTACTTTCATGTGGCAGACCTTCAATCTGTGTTTTACTTGAGTAGTATAGTTAAAGTCCTCATGCGCAAAGTCTTATTTCTGAGCCCACTCGACAATATTGCAGTCTGTCTATCTGATATCGCAGCAGGAGAAATGATTTCTCAAGAGGGAAGAGAAGTTACCGCAATAGAACACATCCCGCGCGGTCACAAAATTTCAATTCGGGGCATCTTAAAAAGTGAAGGTGTTATCAAATATGGAGAACGGATGGGGCATGCAACTACGGATATCCCCGTCGGTGCCCATGTGCATACACATAATGTTCTCGGTGATCGTCTTTCAACGGAGCAGGTATGAGCCTTCCTGAGATCTTAGGGTTTGGTCATAGTGGCCGCGGCGTCGGTGTTCGAGACCATCAGTTGATTCTGCCTTCAGTGGTCTGCTCAACCCGTGTATCCCGCCGTATTGCAGCCGAAGTCGGGGCAGTGACTTTTGCCCATCAACATGGATGCGGAATCATCGGCATTGATGTTGCCGGCATTGATGACTTTTTTGTTGATCTGGCCTCACACCCAAATGTTGGTTCGGTACTTATTGTTTCTCTTGGCTGTGAAACAATTCAAGGCAACGAACTTTGCGCCAAAATTGCCAGATTCAATCCATCGACTCAATACATCGTCATTCAAGAAAGCGGTGGAGTAGAAGGCGCTGTGGCAAAAGGGATCCTTCTCGCGCGTGTGTTAGCCAGTCAGTTTAAGCCTTCTCGCCAACGGATCGAAGAGTTAGTCGTCGGAATTGATTTCTCCAGGCAGATAGCAGATCCGAGGGCCTTGGTCGACGCTCTTGCGAAACAGGGAATTACCTGCATTAGCGCCGATCAGATCCATGGCTGCGCCAAGAACTTCTCAACTCTGATGGCGCAAAAAGCACAGGTGATTCTTTCCTTTACTAGTGAAAATCAGCCACCCACTGGATTTGCGTTAATTCCTGTCATCAATGTTGCTAGCGCCAGTCCATTGCATAACGCAATTATGGGAGAGTTTGATTTAAAAAGTGATGCTACTAGCGAGGAAATTGCTGCTCTTATACTTAAAGTTGCTAGTGGTGCGAAGACAATCAGTGAAGCCAATCAATCTGGCGAGATAGTTGCTCCACGCGCTGTAAGGAGTGTGTGATGAGTGCCCCTCAACTCTTAGGTTACCCACGTTCAGATGGACGATGGGGTTTTCGTAACCACATTCTTCTTCTGCCCCTGCACCAAGCACTCTGCAATACGGCTCGCGAGATAGAGAACTCTGTATTTAGCGCAGTTGCAGTAAGCCATGATTGGTCTGGCGAAATTGATTCTGATTTTGAACGAATTGCGAAGGTATTTGCAGGGATAGCCAATAATCCCAATAACTTCTCCACCATTTTTCTCACAATTGGCACCGAGACTGAAACGAAAATTATCGAACGCTCGCGTGTGCTTGGCGCAACACCGCTGCATGTACTCTCCCTTTCCGATTCAGGTTCGATGGCACATCTCCTTACTAGCGCAATTGCATTAGCATCGCAGTTGAAAGAGGCTGCCAATAAAGAGTCACGAGTTTTGGCGCCAGTTAGTGCGATCGTGCTGGGTCTCGAATGTGGTGGTTCCGATGCATATTCAGGAATAACAGCCAATCCTGCCCTTGGTTTGGCCAGCGATCGCTTGGTCGAGTTAGGGGCAACCTCAATTCTCGGTGAAACGATGGAGATCCTTGGTTCTGAACATCTGCTTGCTGCGCGGGCATTGAATCCTGCCGTCGGTCAGCAGATTATTGATCTCGTTGCGCGATATGAGAGATCAATTAACTATGAAGGAATTGATATTCGCGGTGCCCAACCCTCACGCGGAAATATTGAGGGCGGACTCTCAACCTTGGAGGAGAAATCACTCGGTGCGGCAAAGAAAGCAGGCAGCGCACCCTTTACTGGCGTTCTTGAATATGCCGACCATCCAACGGCGCCTGGTCTGTATTTCATGGACACCCCTGGACATGACATTGAACAACTTACTGGCTTTGCAGCCGCTGGTGTGAACATTGCAGTCTTCACAACTGGACGCGGAACCCCAACCGGGTCAACAGTAATTCCAACGATCAAAGTAGCAACGAATACTCAGATGGGGAGCGTTCTGGCCGATCTTATAGATCTCAACGCCGGAACCATCGCCGACGGTTCACAAAGCTTGGAAGAAGTGGGGAGTTTGATTTTTGATAAAATAATCGAAGTGGCTAATGGGCGGCAAACAAAAGCAGAACTCGGCGCCCATCACGAATTTAATCTCTCGCGTTTATATGGATCCACGCTCTAGTTCGAGCAAAATTTCATGCACTGGTTGGCAACGTAATTTCTCTAACCACTTGGTGATTGCGGGCAAAAGTGCGCTATCGACTCTGGTCACCAATTGCTCAGCGCGCAGAGTCTGTTCAACCGCCGCCGCCGCATCGCGATTTCTGGCAATGGGTTGCAGTTGCGGTGCCAGCGGATCACTTACTGCGGCATTTGTTGCTAAGTAATGCAGCCATGCTGCAATCGCCAGAGTAATCCGAGTCGTTGGTAATCCTGCAGCGAGTAAGTCATTGGCTGGAGTAAAGAGTCGTTGTGGCAATTTCTGTGAGCCATCCATTGCAATCTGAGCACTGCGGTGCAAGAGCGTGGGATTGCTGATGCGCTTTCGAATCGTGCATGCATACTCAATTGGGTCAAGGTCATATGGTGGCGTGAATGAACGGCTTAACTCCTCCTCTTGTAGTCGGGTAATAAATGGTGCAAGCGTTGGGTCAACGATGCCTTGGGCTACATATTCAATTCCAGATAATTGACACAGATAAGCGAGAGTTGAATGCGTGCCGTTAAAGATCCGAATCTTTGTCATTTCATATGGTTCAACATGGGATACAAAGCGAACACCAACCGGGCCTAACTCTTCCGAGAGTGGATCTTGATCTATCACCCATTCGTTGTAGGGCTCAGTAGTAATAAGGGATAGATCGCGATAGCCGTATGCTTTTTCGAATTCATCAATGTTTTCTTTAGTAATTGCCGGCACTATGCGGTCAACCATTGAATTAGGGAAACGGATCTGCTCTTCTACCCAATCCAGAAAACCATCATTGCGCCCTTGGCTCTTGATCGCATTAGTCACGACCATGCGCGTAACTGCACCATTGCTTGGCAAGTTGTCGCAGGAGATAACAGCAATACCGGGAAGGCCCGCTTCGAATCGGGCAGCAAGTAGTGTGGCAATTCGTCTCGGCACAGAGAGAGTGCTATCGCTATCGGGTCGGTATGCCTTTTCGCTCACGGTAATGGTCATTAAACGTAGATCGGGGGATTTAGCAATCTCCAGCAACCTAGCAACATCTCGTGGATAGAAAGTTGCTTCGCGAATTGCTCCCACGATCATTGGTTGATTGCCTGCTCCATCGCGTGCGTTGACGGTGTACAGACAATCTTGCGCGTTGAGGCTCTCTGCAATATCGCTTGTTCTTTGCGTTATGCCGCAGACCCCGTAATTCATATTTCCGCCGCGGAGTGCATGTTCAAAGAAAACTGCTTGGTGTGCACGGTGAAAAGCGCCCAACCCCATATGCAAGACACCGATACGTACATCACTAAGTGCATACGAAGGGGGATTGGCAGAACTGTTGCTGCGGTAATTGGTGCGATTAAGGAGTGGCATCAAAGGTGGAAGTAACTTTTAGATAAGTTATAGGCGATGTCGCCTGCTAATTCCAGTGCTTCAATCTTGGTGATGCGATGGCGCGCAACTTCGCGGGCAAGATAACCAGCATCAAATCGACGTGCCACATCATGTCGGACTGGGATTGAGCAGAAGGCGCGGGTGTCATCAATAAAGCCAACGGTGTTGTAGAAACCTGCAGTTTCGATCACGGAATCTCGCCAGCGCTCCATGCCGTTGAGGCTGTCATGAAACCACCATGGAGGTCCAAGCCGTAACGATGGATAGGCCCCAGCAAGTGGTGCCAGTTCGCGCGAATAGGCAGTTTCATCCAAAGTAAAAAGAACCATTCGGAAATTTGGATTGAAACCAACTTCATCCAGAAGCGGTTGGAGTTCGCGGACATAATTAGTAGGTAGCGGAATATCAAAGCCTCGATCACGGCCATAGCGATCTGCAATCTCTTTCGAATAATTACGGCAAGAGCCGGGATGTAATTGCATTACCAAGCCATCATCTGCTGCCATACGAGCATGCTCAAGAAGCATTACTGCTCGGAATGTTGCAGCATTTGCGGCAGTGATTTCTCCTTTAAGCAATTGAGCGAAGAGTTTTTCCTTTTCAACGCTGGATAAGTTGAGAGTTTGCGCGCTGACCACGCCATGATCAGTGGCGGTGGCGCCGTGCGTTTTGAAAACTTTGCGACGAATGCGTAGCGCTTCTAAGAAACCTGCAAATGTGTCGCAATCTTGCTGTGAACTGGCGACTAACGCTTCGATTGAGTCAGACCATTGCGAGCGTTCAGGATCGCTCACATCATCTGGGCGGAACGTTGGGATAACGCGTCCGCCGAGATCTAATGCCGCTAACGCCGTATGGTTTTCTAGAGAATCTGAGGTGCCATCGGTCGTGGCAAGTACTTCAATGCCAAATCTGCGAAATAATGCTTGCGGTAAGAATTCACTGTCGTGAAGGCGTTCATCAATACGGTCATAAAAGTGGTCAGCTCGTTCGGGCGTGATGATTTCATCAATATCAAAGAGAGTGGCAAGAATTTCTTGCATCCAGACGCGCGATGGTGTGGAACGAAATGCCCGCCAATTAGCAGCCAAGATTCGCCAGACTTCGCGTGGATCACGCACTGCGCGTGAGCCATCAGCATGGGGGATTGATAGTTCCTCATAAGTAACACCCTGGCTTATCAACATACGTGTGATGTAGTGGTCGGGGGTAATTAATAACTCAACGGGGTTTGCAAAGGGTTTATTTTCCAGAAGCAATGCGGGATCCACATGGCCATGTGGCGAAAGGATCGGATACTCGCGCATTACTTCATAAAGTTCGCGGGCCAGTGGGAGCGAGTGTTGATCTGTACCGAGGTATCTATCGCTATACATGTTCGACCATCCAAGCAAAGGCATCTGCTTGCATCTGGGTAGTGAAGGAATGCCGGACAGGATAGAAATCGCCCCGATATATGCCACCAGATTTTTCGTAATACGCACGTAATTGTTGATCTGCTTCTTTCATTCCTGCGAAGGTGAAGAGTTGGTCGTTACTGCAATATTGGACATAGAGTGATTTTGGTGCGCCAATCATTGCAACTCCTGGCCAATCAGTGTCAGTGGCAAGCCCTTGCGGAAAGAACATCCACGAGTGCGGAGCGACATGGATATCAATCATGGAGGCATAAGTGGCCATTGCGCCTATTGAAACAGTTGCACGAACTTCAGGCGATGTTGCGTGAAGATAAATGGCGCGGCATCCACCGCCAGAAAGGCCAACAGCGCAAATGGAAGCAGTCATTTCAGGCAGACTCTGGGCAACAGCCAGAGCAACGCGGTCATCAAAATTTAAAAGCCCGGCTAGCGTGGTTCCGAAAAGACTTAAGTATTTCGATAAGACCATTGATTCATGCATGACAGAAAGCCGTTCATAATCGGCTACACCTAGCAGTTCGGTGAGACGGTCTGGAATATTTTCCAATGGAAAACGTCGCGAGCCCCACATGAAGCAGTCAAAGGCCAGTACCGCAAAGCCCTGTTTTGCTAATTCATTAGCCGATGCGCGATCGCCGTAGTGATCGCGACGTACCCATTGCAGGCGTTCAGGCAATTCGCCTGCACCGGCAACAACTTTCTCTTTGCCAAATTCTTTTACATCATCGTGACTATGGAGAAAGAGGACTCCTGGCAGCGGAGTTTTAACACCTTCTGGAACGAGTAATAGCGCTTGTGTGCGTGGCCCCCACCCTGTACTCCAACTTATTTCGGTGATTGTGACGCCTTCAAAGTTCCAATTCGCACCACGTGTAATTGCTAGATCAGTCGGGAAGGCCGGCAATTTTCCAAAGTGTTGGATGAGTCCATCGCTATTAATCTGTGGCGCAGATGGCGGAGCAAAGTTAAGCGCATCTGGCAGATCAGCAAATACACCTAAGTCCATTACAGTACGCCGAATTTTGCAAAGGCTGCGCTTGGACTCATTCCTTCTTTGACAGCTCTGCGGAATTGGCCTTCGCCAGAATTTTTTTCTTCCGCGCGACGGACAACTTCATCAATTATTTGAGTTGGGATAACTGCCACTCCATCAACATCGGCAACGATGAGATCACCAGGGTTGATCGTCACGTTATCGATGAGGCAAGGAACGTTATGAGCTACGACTTCATAGCGACTATTAATATCAAGCGGACTGGTTTCTACTCCGAAAACTTTAAAACCCATGGCGCGCATCCGTGTGACATCACGGACTGGTCCGTCAGTCAGTGCGCCAGCCACGCCTTTGAATGCGCAGGCAGTCGAGAGAAGTTCGCCCCATAGCGCTGCCCGACGTAGGCGTCCCGATGGAGTGACATAGACTTGATCTTTACCGATTGCATCAAGGGCGGCGAGAAGTCCAACGTAAGGAACTTCTGGTGCGACATCAACAACTTCTAGTTTGACGGGAAAGGCGTACCCCATCATCACACCATCGCCCGAGATCATCTCGATATCCGAGACTAATACCTGGTTGCGATAGCCCAACTGGTCGAGACAGTCCGAGGCTAGGGCGGCGGAGAAGATCTGGCGCAGGTGGTTTAAATCAAGGTTCATAGGTGCACGTTAGGACTAAATCAGAGATTTCTCAAAAGGAAGAGGACGACGCGAATATGAATATAACGATGATCGTTATCGATTCCTTAGGTGAAAGTCATTGACAACACACCTAACTTAGATAAGCATTTCAGCGTGTAGTTCGACTACACCCAACTATCCTCGCAGAGAACGGATTATGAATGCGTAAAAGCTCATATCGCCTCGCTGCTGCCCTTGCCGCGGTTGCACTTGTTGTAACCGGTTGCTCATCTTCACCGAAAGATGAAGCAAGTGGGGCCGCAGATAAGCAATTAGAAATCTTCACCTGGTGGGCAGCCGGCGGAGAAAAAGCAGGTCTTGATGCAATGCAAGCAACATTCGAAGCCGCTAACCCTGACACCGCGTTTGTAAATGCATCTGTTTCTGGCGGCGCTGGTGTTAACGCTAAGGCTGTTCTTACTAGCCGCCTTGAGGCTAATGACCCACCAGATTCCTTCCAGGCGCATGCTGGTATGGAACTCGATAGTTATGTCAAGTCTGGAAAGCTAGAAGATCTCACCTCGCTTTATGCTTCCGAAGGTTGGGACACAATTTTCCCAGCAGACTTGATTAAGACGCTTACCGTTGACGGAAAGATTTATTCAGTACCAGTCAACATTCACCGTGCCAACGTCCTCTGGTACAACCCAGCAACAGCAACGAAGGCAGGCATCACCGCTGCCCCAGTAACTCTTGATGAGTTCTTCGCAGACCTTGAGAAGTTCAAGAAGGCTGGAGTTACACCTCTTGCACTTGCAACCGAGTGGACACAGGCACACCTCCTTGACTGGATGCTCCTTGCCACACTTGGACCAGATGCATTCGAAGGTCTCTACAACGGAACAACTTCATGGACAGGTCCAGAAGTTGCAGCCGGTATCAAGAACTTCCAGAAGGCGCTTGGTTATGCAAACAAGGATGCGCAGAACCTTGACTGGCCAGATGCAGGCAAGCTCATTACCAGCGGAAAAGCTGGCTTCTTCATCATGGGCGACTGGGCATCAGCTCAGTGGCAATCTGAAGGCCTTGTACTAGGCACTGACTACACCTGGGCACCTGCGCCAGGAACAGTTGGCGTTTACCAGTGGCTATCAGATTCCTTCACACTCCCAATCGGTGCCAAGAATCGCAATGCTGCACTCGCTTGGTTGAAGGTCTGCGGATCACAAGCCGGTCAGGATGCATTTAACCCATTGAAGGGTTCGATCTCTGCCCGTACCGATTCAGATCTCACCAAATATGACAGCTACCTACAAGCAGCTGCAGCGCAGTGGAAGACAGACCGCCTCGTCGGTTCAACTGTCCACGGCGTAATGGGCAACAACGCCCTCATGGCTGCTTACAACTCAGCAGTTGGTAAGTACTTCACCGGTGGTTTCAAGGACAACGCCGGATTTGCGAAGGATCTTGCCGCTGCCTACGAAGCAGGTAAGGCCTAAGCAACATCGTTCTAGAAATTTCAATTTACTAGAACAAATGTTGTGACATAATTCTGGTGGGTGGCGTACTCGTCGCCCACCAGAATTATCCTTTTAGTTACACTTTATGATTGGCTGGAGTTGTTTTCAGTTCTGAAGGGTTGTTCATGGCAAAGATAGAGAGAAAAAGAATTTCAAGCCGCATTGGTGGCTTCTTCTTTGTCTTACCCTCAATGATCGCTGTCGCAATCTTCGTATACGGAATGATTGCATGGACGCTAAATATCTCGCTTACTAACCGTACTTCTTCAGCCGTAAAAGATATTAAGCATGTGGGTTTTAAGAATTACATTGAACTCATCAGCGATGCACGATTTACACACGCTCTGACTAATCTCTTGAAATTTACATCGGTCTTCATGGTGGGAACTTTGATATCGGGTTTCATTATGGCCTTACTTCTCGAGAAGGGAATTAAAGGCGAAGGCCTCTTCCGTTCCGTTTACCTCTATCCCATGGCCATTTCATTTATCGCAATGGGAGTTGTTTGGCGCTGGTTATTGAACTCTTCACAAGGTGCTGACGCTGGTGGACTAAATCTAATTTTGCAAAAAGTTGGCTTAGGTTTTCTGCAAAATAGTTGGTATATCTCGCCATCTGGAGCAATGTATGCAATGGCTCTTCCGGCCATTTGGCAGATGAGTGGTTATGTTCTGGCGCTTTTCCTGGCAGGCTTTCGCGGAATTCCTGATGATCTACGCGAAGCTGCCCGAGTTGATGGTGCCAGTGAAGCTAAAATTTATCGCTATGTCCTTTTCCCACAATTGAGCCCAACTTTTTTGACAGTTCTCATTATTTTGGGCCATATCTCAATGAAAGTCTTCGATCTTATTGTCGGTATTTCAGGGAAGAGCTATGTCACTGATGTGCTTGCTGTCTATATGTGGCAGATCACCTTCGATATTACAAACTACGCCAAGGGTGCGGCGATCGCAATCGTGATCTTGCTGATGGTTGCAGTTGTTGTTATTCCATATCTACGCCACGTTAACAGGTCAGAGGAGATGCACTAATGAGTTCAGATCTTGTAGATCTCATCACACATGCACCTGATCCTAGGAATAAGCGCACCAGGTTAACCGGCACTGCAAAGTTCTGGCTTGCCTTCCGTTACGTCTCACTCTTCTTTATTTTGGCTTTGATCATTCTTCCCATTTACGTATTGGTGATTAACTCCTTTAAGGGTAGGACCGGAGTCACACTCGCAAACGCTTTTAATCTGCCGCAGGAATTGAATTTTGAAACTTGGCCGATGGTCTGGAAACAACTCTCCGCACCGATGTTGCGGACACTTTTCTTTGTTGTGCAATCTTCAATTATCTCAGCAATTATTGGTTCGATTAATGGGTATGTCCTAGCCAAGTGGCGCTTCCCTGGTTCCAAATTGGTTTTCACCCTCTTCCTTTTTGGAATGTTTATTCCTTATCAGGCGATCATGATTCCATTGGTTCAATTCAATAAAGCAGTTGGATTGACAGGTTCCATTTATGTGTTAGTTCTTGCCCACGTTGTCTACGGAATCCCGATCTGTACTCTCATTTTCCGTAATTACTACGCATCAATCCCTGATGAATTGATCGAAGCCGCCCGCGTTGACGGCGCATCAATGACGCGCGTCTATCGCTCAATTTTGTTGCCGCTTTCAGTCCCAGCTTTCGTAGTTGTGTTGATCTGGCAATTTACTTCCGCCTGGAATGACTTCCTCTTCGCAATCTTCCTCACCGGTGGATCGCCGAAGTTGGCAGTTGCCACAACAGCCCTTAATTTCATTACAGGCAGTTGGCAAGTCTATTATGGCGAGAACATGACAGCCGCTTTAATGGTCTCTTTACCAACACTACTTGTCTACATGTTCTTGGGCCGCTACTTCTTACGCGGATTATTGAGTGGTTCTTTAAAGGGTTAAAACTTAGATTTAAGATTCAGGGTCGCCTGACGTAGAATACGGCTTGATTGATCAAGAAATGGGGCCCAGGTGAAGGCAATTGTTTTGGATGACCGCCGCAATGTTCTAGGTGAAGGACCCACTGCCACTGGACTCAAGAATGAATTGATCACTTGGGTAGATCTCTATGGCAAGAAAGTTCGTTCTCGTCATTTAATAACGGGAGCAATCACTGAGTACGAAACGGCCGAAGATGTTGGTTTTGCGATTCCACGTAAATCTGGTGGCGAGATTATTGGAACTGCCAATGGACCGTTACTTCGTGACGTAGACGGAACTTTGCATGAACTTCCTACTCGTGAAGATGCCGATGGCTATAAAGCCAGCCAAGTTGTGCGCTGGAACGATGCGAAAGTTTCGCCGCAGGGCGATCTCTTCTTAGGCACGATGGCTTATGATTTTAAAACAAATGCCGGGGCTTTATATCAAATGCGAGGTGACGGCAAACATATGCGCCGTCTCTTTGGTGATGTCACGATCAGCAACGGTCTGGACTGGAGTGTTGATGGGAAGATTATGTATTACATCGATACGCCCTTGCGCCGCGTAGATATCTTTGATGTTGAAGAACGTGAAATTAAGAATCGCCACACCCTGATGACTTTTCCAGAGAGCATGGGAATGCCCGATGGCATGTGCGTGGATGCTAATGACAATCTCTGGGTTGCATTCTGGATGGGGTATGCAGTCCGTTGCTTTGATGGCAGGACCGGTGCGCTTTTGGAAGAAGTCTCTTGCCCAGCACCACGAATCACCTCATGTGTATTCGGTGGAGAAAATCTCGATCAACTCATAATCACCAGCGCTAGCGAAGATACCGACCTGAAAGAGTATCCAGAGGCTGGCTTGATCTTTGTTGCTTCTCCTGGTGCGCGCGGTCAGAAAACCACGCTTTTTGGGGCCTAATGCCCGATCTCTACACATTTGGCGAGGCGATGGCGCTCTTCCTGGCGCAAGACACCGACAACGTTGTTGACGCTAAAGTTTTTCGCCGCAGTTCTGCTGGAGCTGAGGGAAATGTTGCCGTTGCCGTATCTCGCTTGGGGTTGCGCGCGCATTTCTTTACCCACTTTGGTGCAGATGAACTAGGAACAGCGGTTCTCAATGACTTCATTGCCGAGGGCGTTGATGTCTCTGGTGTAAAGCGCGTGCCAGAGTTCACTGGCACGATGATCCGAAATCCTGGGACTTCCCGGGCAGTTGAAGCGACGTATCTACGTAAGGGCTCAGCCGCTTCGACAATCACCCCAGCAGATATAGATCTTGAACTTATTCGCACATCTCGTTGGGTTCATACCACCGGAATCACTTGTGCAATTTCTACGAGTGCCGCCGAGAGTGTGAAGTTCGCACTCGAGAAGTCACGCGAGTTCAAGATTGCGCGAAGTTTTGATCTCAATATTCGGCGCAAGTTATGGAGTGAGAAAGAAGCTCGAAATATCCTTGAACCGCTTGCTCATGATGTGGATCTACTCATTGGCGGGGAAGACGAATACGCAGCCGTCTTTGGGGAATCAGATCCGCGCCAGGTGATTGCGCTTGCTCACTCGCGCGGCTGTGGAATTGTGGTCATGACCAGAGGTGATCAGCCTATTCGTTACTCGATCAATGGCGAGTACGGCGAGGTTGCTCCGCCGAAAGTTAAAGCAGTGGATCCTGTCGGGTCAGGTGACGCATTTACTGGTGGCGTGATTGCAGGTTTGTTGAGCGGATTAAACCCATTAGATGCAATCAGGCAAGGTTCAATTTCAGGTGCACGAGTTGCAAGTCAATTTGGGGATTGGGCAGGTTTACCAACTGGAGTCAATGGTCGAACGGATCCGGCAATTGTTGCTGAATTAATCGGGGGAGTGAAATGAATGTAATTGATAGACTGGTAAACAGTGGCGCTGTTGCGATTGTTCGCGCGCAAGATCAGCAGGGCGGTCAGCAGGTTGCAGATGCGATCGTGGATGCAGGTTTGGGATGTATTGAAGTGACGCTGACAAGCCCTGGCGCCTTCGAGATCATCGCCTCCCTTGCATCTCGTTCGGGCGTCTGCGTGGGAGTTGGCACAGTTTTGAATCCTGCCGATGTTTCTCTGGCACGTAGCGCTGGTGCCACATTTGTCGTCTCACCGAATGCAAACCCAGAAGTCATTGCGGCAACGAAGCGAGAGGGACTTATTTCGATCCCAGGAATTGCAACTCCCAGCGATGTGGCTATCGCGCTGGAGGCGGGAGCAGATATCCTCAAACTTTTTCCGGCCTCCTCCTATGGTCCTGCGCACCTAAGGGCTTTGCGTGATCCATTTCCAGGTAATCTCTGGTGTCCTACCGGAGGCCTGAGCATCGCGACGATTTCGGATTGGTTTACTGCTGGCGCAACGATGGTCGGTCTAGGTGGACCACTACTCAAAGGTGGAGTTGGTGCCATTGCCACAAATGTTTCAGCCTTTTTAAATGCCATTGCCATAGCAAAAGAGATAGGGTCCTGAACTATGAAATTAGCTAATCAACATATTTTTGTAACTGGTGGCGCCAAAGGTATTGGTGCAGCAATCGTCCGCGAGGCTGCCCTTGCTGGTGCCAAAGTCTCCTTTGTCGATATCGATGTTGTTACGAGTGAGGCATTCATTAAAGAACTTCGCGCACAGGGCCACACCGTCGCATTCGCCCGCGCTGATGTCGGTGATTTTGCTGATCTTGAGTCTGCATACAACTCACTTGTCGCGCAATTCGGAAACGTGACTGGCGTTGTCAACAACGCAGGTGTTAATTCCTACGCCGATCCCGTTGAAATGACGGATGAGCAGTGGGATGCATTCTTTGCGGTTGATCTGAAATCAATCTGGCACACAGCAAAGTTGGCGCTACCTGCAATGCGCGTTGCGCACAAAGGTTCGATCGTCAATATTGGCTCTATCCATGGTCGTCTTACCTATCCAAACTTTTTTCCCTATGGCGCTGCAAAATCGGCAGGCATGGGCTTGACTCGCAACTTAGGTGTCGATGAAGGTCACCACAACATTCGTACCAATACTGTCTCTCCTGGTTATGTTTTAACTCCGCTTACTCGTGGCTGGCTGCAAGCTGAACCTGGCCGCGAAGAGCGTGCACTTTCTATTCAACCGATGGAACGCATGGGCAGGCCTGATGAAATTGCAAGGGTCGTAACCTTCCTACTTTCCGATGATGCCTCCTTCGTTAATGGTTCTGATTGGGCCGTTGATGGTGGACTTAGCGCAAGGTCAGCGTGATCTCATGAGACTAAAAAATAATCACGTGTTAGTTACTGGCGGCGCACAGGGAATCGGCGAAGCGATCGTTATTGACTCTGCTCTGGAAGGTGCGCGCGTCTCTTTTATTGATATTGATGTGGAACACAGTCAGGCACTCGTTGCCAAACTCACTGCGCAAGGGCATCAAGTTCAGTTTGAAAGAGGCGATGTTTCAAAGTTCGATACTTTCCAAACTGCTTATAGAAAACTGATCGCAAATTTTGGTCCCGTCACCGCAGCCGTTTCCAATGCAGGACGTAACTCATATGCTGATCCTGTCGAGTACTCTGATGAAGAGTGGGAATCCTTCTTCGCTCTTGACCTCAAATCCAGTTGGTATATCGCCAAACTTTGCTTACCTGATATGCGTAAAGCCAAGAAAGGTTCGATCGTAAATATTTCCTCGATCCATGGCCGTATGACCTCGCCTAACTTTTTCCCTTATTCTGCTGCAAAAGGTGGAATCATTGGGTTAACCCGCAACTTGGCACTTGATGAGGCTAAGCACGGTATCCGCGTAAATTCAGTTTCACCTGGATACACATTGACGCCGCTTCTCCTTTCGTACTTCGAACAATTTCCGCAAGCCAAAGCCAATGCCATTGAAGTACAGCCAATGAAACGTATGGGTCAACCATCTGAAGTTGCAAAGGTTGTTTCATTTGTGCTTTCGGATGAAGCATCCTTTATTAATGGAGCTGACCTTATGGTAGATGGTGGTTTGCACGCCCGTTACGCCTCTTAATGCGTGTCATAGTTCCATCTAGATGGCATCATTGCTAATCGATTGTTTTAAGTTCATACTTAAACTATGGCTAAATACTTAGACCAGTTAGAACAAGCGCTTGCCAACGTTCTAAACCGCGGGGAAATTTCTGAAGAAGTCGCTCACGCTATCCGCACAGAATTTGTTTCATTGGACGAAGAAAGTAATTTTAAGAAGCATGTTCTGCCGGAGATAAGTGGATATTTAGGTGGTGCATTTGTAGTAACCGCAATCGCCCTTATTGCTCGTAATCAATGGGAACTACTGACAACTTTCACTAAGTCGATAATTTTTGGCGTACTTGCCCTGGCGCTCTTCGCTGCTGGCTTAGTCATTGGTGATTCAACTCCGCCTCGTCGACGTTTAGCGGGTCTTCTCTGTTCATTTGCAGGAATTAGCACAACTGGATCACTTGCAGTTTTTTTGCTAAATGATAATTATTCTTTACCTCCATTTCTTGCTGGGTTAGCGGTAACAGCCATTGGTTACCTTAGGATACGGAGCCTTGTTGGGCATTTAGTTATGTTTTTATTTTTTTGCATGACGAGTGTAATGTTTTTTCAAGGCTATATTGAATCCGGATATAGCAAAGATTTACTTCAAACAATCTTTTTTGCTTTACTCGGCCTTATTTGGCTGTATCTTTCCTATCTTGGTAAGTTAGAGCAATTTTTGGGATTTACCTTAGGTATGGGAATCTTATTTTTTTCAACCCAACTGGCTTTCGGTGAAAATTATCGTCCACTTTCATATCTTCTTTCAGCGATAATGGTTGCAGTGGTTAGTTTGTTATATATGCGCCTGCCATCGTGGCCGCTTCTGATTGGCGCAGTTGTGGCAACAACATTTGGCATTGGTGAGTTTGTGGCGGGGACACTTGGTGGATCTATAGGAGCAGCGATTGGCTTGCTAGCTGCTGGAGT
>CAKKQM010000049.1 GCA_919902125.1 Actinomycetes bacterium
CTACTTTGATGTAATCCAAACCATCCGAGACGACTTCCCAGAGAGTTTTCTTTGGGTCGATGCCAGCTCGGGACTGATCGACGTGGGAAATCTTTACCGTCTCGCCCACCTTGACCTTGCCAGAATCTGGTTGCTCAATGCCCATCAACATCTTAAAGAGCGTGGTCTTGCCTGCACCGTTTGGTCCGATAATGCCGATAATGCCGTTGCGCGGCAATGTGAATGAAAGATCATCAACAAGTAAGCGCTCTCCGAAACCTTTGGAGAGGTGTTCAACTTCAATAACGATATTTCCAAGGCGCGGTCCTGGTGGAATTTGAATCTCATCAAAATCAAGTTTGCGCATTTTATCTGCTTCAGCAGCCATCTCTTCATAACGTGCCAGACGGGCTTTCGATTTAACTTGGCGACCTTTGGAGTTCTGCCGCACCCATTCAAGTTCCTCTGTTAAGCGTTTTACCCGCTTGGCGTCCTTCTGTCCTTCAATTTTCAGACGGGTGGCTTTAGTTTCAAGATATGTGGAGTAGTTGCCCTCATATGGGTAAGCACGACCGCGGTCGAGTTCGAGAATCCATTGCGCAACGTTGTCGAGGAAGTAACGATCGTGAGTAATTGCGACGACAGTGCCAGGGTACTTACTTAAATGTTGTTCAAGCCATTGCACGGATTCTGCGTCTAAGTGGTTGGTCGGCTCATCTAGTAATAACAAATCAGGTTGTTGTAATAACAATTTACAGAGCGCAACACGGCGGCGTTCGCCACCCGAGAGAACTTTTACATCGGCATCTGGTGGAGGACAACGCAACGCATCCATCGCTTGTTCCAACTGCGAATCAAGATCCCATGCATTGCGATGATCTAATTGCTCTTGAAGGTTACCCATCTCGGTTAACAACTTGTCGTAATCCGCATCGGGATTGGCCATCTCTTCGCTGATCTGATTGAAGCGGGCCATCAAAGCCATTGTTTCGGCAACGCCCTCTTGCACATTCTCCAAAACATTTTTTTCATCATTAAGCGGCGGCTCTTGCAAAAGTATTCCAACCGTGTAGCCGGGTGAAAGAAATGCCTCACCATTAGATGGCTGTTGCAAGCCGGCCATAATTTGTAAAACCGTGGATTTACCTGCACCGTTAGGGCCAACTACACCGATCTTCGCGCCAGGATAAAAAGCAAGGGTGACATCATCAAGAATTACTTTCTCGCCGTGGGCTTTACGCGCCTTCTTCATCGTATAAATAAACTCGGCCATGAAAGTAAACCTTAGTGGCTGGGGTCGCTAGACTTAGAATCGAAAGTTAGCCCCAGCGCCTGTAGCTCAGTCGGATAGAGCACCCGCCTTCTAAGCGGGTTGTCGCAGGTTCGATTCCTGCCAGGCGCACCTCGTTTTTTCAGCAAAAATCAATTTTTTATAACGCAACCGTTAACTTCCAAATAATGAGAAAAACGGCCGACATTATGTCGGCCGCTCCCCATCGCGGATCGTAAGACTATTTAACCGATCTTGGCGATCTGCTTGACATCAAGATCATGCAAAGCGCCTGTAATGGCGCTATACCCCAAAGATGGATTGGCATTTGCACACTTTGGATTCAAGATGTAGTTAAGAAACCCCTTAACCTCATCAGCATTCTTTGTCTTGGTATCAACTAGAGCGTAAGAAACGATACCTAATGGATATGCGTTAGCTTCGGTTGTGTTGTAATCAAAGGTCAAAAAACCATTGGGATCGAAAGTTGAAGCGCCTAGAAATGCAGAAGTTCCACTAGCATCCGGGGCTTGATAGTTACCTGCCGCGTTCTTGATGTTGGCAATACCAAGTCCCACAGCTTTTGCGTAATTTTTCTCTGCGTAGGTAATTGAGTACTTGGTCTTGCCAGCAAGAGCAGATACTTCAGCGGATCCTGCCACAGCAACGATGCGACCAATGTTTGCTATAGCATTAATGTCGCCAGGAAAACTTGCCTTGAAGTCATTACTGCCCGACTTAGGCCAAAGCGTCGGTGCCATCCCGTGCAAGAAGTTAGTGAAGTTTCCTGAGGTGCCTGATGAATCTGAACGATAGATAACTTGAATCTTTTTTGCTGGCAAGATGAAGTCTGTATTGTCAGCAACAATTGCTGGGTCGTTCCACTTGGTGATTGTTCCTCCGAAGATTCCAGCCACGGTTGCTGGGGAAAGATTCAAAACCTGTTTAATACCAAGGTTGTACATGACCGCAATTGGCGCAGCAATAATTGGTATATGGATGACACTGGCAAGACGAGTTGCTGCAGTATGTGGTGTATCTGAAAAGTTGAAATCACCAATCCCCTGATCGGATGCCGAACGACCTGCCCCAGAGCCCCCGCCTGCGTAGGTGAAGGTATTGCCGCTTTCAGTTGCATAACCAGCCTTGCAGGAATCCAGCAATGGGATTGCGAATGTTGACCCAGCACCAGTCAACTTAAAACTACCCGATGATACATTAACGGTACTTGTTCTTAGTAGAACTACGTAAAGGGTCACAAGAAGAGCCACGGTAACTGCGGCAACTGCGATCTTCCAGGTCTTTGAAATTTTTATGTCCTTGCTCCTTAAGTTCGCAACTACTTAAAGGCTAAGCATAGCATTCAGAAAAAGCGATTTCTTTATAACGCAATCATTAACTTCCAGATAATGAGAAAAGCGGCCCACAATATGTCG
>CAKKQM010000050.1 GCA_919902125.1 Actinomycetes bacterium
CCAAATTCAGTGATGTTCGCCAAAATAGGCATTCTTGTTGTCTCTGCAAATTTTCTGTATACATCAAGATCGGTTACCGCTTCTGGAAAGATCATCTCTGCGCCAGCCTCAACATAGGAAACGGCTCGATCCAGTGCGGCACCTAGCCCTTCGCCAGCGAGAGCATCCGTTCTGGCCATAATGGTGAAACTAGTGTCAGTACGTGCATCAACGGCAGCCTTAATGCGATCCACCATCTCTGCTGTGCTTACCAATTCCTTATTTGGCCGATGCCCACATCGCTTGGCGCCAACTTGATCCTCAATGTGCATCGCGGCGGCCCCAGCCTTAATGAGGGATTTCACTGTGCGACCAATATTAAATGCCAAAGCGCCGAATCCAGTGTCGGCATCGACCAGAAGTGGGAGATCGCAGACATCGGTTATGCGTCGCACCTCAATCAAAACATCTTCAAGCGAAGTTATGCCAAGATCTGGAACTCCCAATGATCCTGCTGCGACTCCACCACCAGAGAGATAAATAGCCTTGAACCCAGCGCGTTTTGCAAGCAAGGCATGATTGGCGTTAATGGTACCAACAACTTGTAACGGAGATTCTTCCTTTAGTGCCCTTCGAAATCGATCACCCGCACTCTGTTGACTCACGTATTTACTCTATCAGCGGTATCGGAAGATCGGGAGTGTGGTCGCTCCGGCCGATTACTCCGCCAATTTTTCGAGCGGTGTATCGATCCCACTTTCGCGGCGTTGCGCGGGTGTGATGGGAGTGGGGGCACCAGTCAAAGGATCGCCGCCACTGGCCGTTTTTGGAAAGGCAATTACCTCGCGGATGGAATCTGAATTCGTCAAAAGTGCGCAGACCCGATCCAGACCCAGTGCGATTCCGCCATGTGGAGGCGGACCATAATTGAAAGCTTCCAGGAGAAATCCAAACTTGCTATTGGCTTCTTCGTCAGTAAGACCGATTACCTCGAAAACACGTCTCTGCATTTCGCGATCGTGAATACGGATGGACCCACCACCAAGTTCATTGCCGTTGAGAACAATGTCATAAGCATAAGCAAGGGCTGCGCCGGGGTTGTCAGCAAAAGTATCGGCAAACTCTGGCTTTGGGCCAGTAAAAGGATGATGTACTGCAGTCCAACCGCCGTTATCAGTAGGTTCAAACATGGGCGCATCTACAACCCAGAGGAACTCCCAGCGCCCTTCGGGAATCAGATTGCAACGTTTGCCTATCTCTAAACGCACAGCACCGAGAAGATTCTGCGCCGCGGTCCGTTCTCCAGCGGCAAAGAAAATCGCATCCCCTGCATCTGCTCCTGCTGCCTGTGCAATGTTGGCTAATTCTTCTTCTGAAAGATTTTTAGCAACCGGTCCCCCGAGTGTTCCATCGGCATTGACCAAGACATAGGCCAACCCCTTTGCTCCACGCGTCTTTGCCCACTCTTGCCAGGCATCAAGTTCGCGACGTGGAGAACTTGCACCGCCAGGCATCACAACTGCGCCCACGTAAGGTGCTTGGAAAACCCGGAACTCTGTGGCGCTAAAGAAGGAAGTGAGTTCGCGCAGTTCATTGCCAAAACGTAGATCTGGTTTATCTGAACCGTAGTTAGCGATGGCATCTGCATACGTCATCCGTCGGATGGGAAGTGGAATATCAAAATCCATAACTTCCTTCCAGACTTTAACCAAAATCTTCTCTGCCAGAGAGAGGATGTCCTCTTGATCGATAAACGACATTTCTATATCGAGTTGGGTGAATTCAGGTTGACGATCGGCTCGGAAATCCTCATCTCTAAAACAGCGCGCTATCTGGTAGTACTTCTCCACACCGGCAACCATCAGTAATTGCTTAAAGAGTTGCGGAGATTGAGGCAGCGCATACCAACTGCCAGGTTGTAGTCGCACAGGCACTAAGAAGTCGCGTGCTCCCTCAGGCGTTGAACGGGTGAGATAGGGTGTTTCAATATCTAGAAACTCATGTTCATCCATCACGCTCCGTATTACTGAAGTCACCTTTGAACGGGTGCGTAAATTCCGCGCAGGTTTCTCACGTCGCAAATCAAGATAGCGATAGCGCAGACGCACTTCCTCGTTGATCTCGGCATCGTCGCCGCTATCTACTGGAAATGGCAGAGCTGACGCTTCGCTCAGTACGATAACGCGATCACCCATTACTTCAATCTCACCTGTGGCTATCGAATCATTCTCATTGCCAAATGGGCGCTCCAGAACTTCGCCAACTATCTTCAGGCACCATTCGGCGCGTAAGGCACCGGCAATCACTTCATCACGGATGACAACTTGTACCCAGCCAGTGGCATCGCGCAGATCGATGAAAGCAACACCACCGTGATCGCGTCGGCGAGCTACCCAGCCAGCTAATTCAACCGTTTTGCCAACATCTGACTTGCGTAACGTACCGGCGCCATGAGTTCTTAACATTCTTCACTCCATATTCCGACCAATCGGCAACTACTGATTCGAAAGCGCCGTTGAAAGCGCCTCAACTAAAGAGGCCAGAGTAACTGAGGTAGTTGCTCCCGTGCGCATCTCTTTCAACTCAACGCGTCCGCTAGATAATTCTGAATCTCCAATAATGACGACATAGCGTGCACCACTCTTATCGGCCGCTTTCATGGCCGCCTTGAGTTGACGATCACCAAAGGCAATTTCTACGGTGAAATTATGTTCGCGAAGTTTGTGCGAAACCATAAGAGCCCTGGCTTTAGCTGGGGCGCCCAAAGGGATAAGAAAGAGATCTGGGCAGAACGCTGACTCGTCAAGGACTCCCTCTGCTTCAACGGCCAAGAGGGCACGATCAACGCCAAGCCCAAAACCAATTCCAGATAGAGGCTGGCCTCCAATCTGCTCCAAGAGCCCGTCGTAACGGCCGCCGCCGCCGATTCCCGATTGTGCGCCAAGTGAGTCATGGATAAATTCAAATGTGGTGCCGGTGTAGTAGTCCAGACCACGGACCATGCGGGGATTTATTGTAAATTCGATACCGAGGTTCCGTAGATAGCCCTGTACTGCTGCGAAATGTTCGCGAGATGAATCTGAAAGATAATCCAGAATTAATGGGGCTTTGGCCATAAGCGCTCGGATCTCTTCTCGCTTGTCATCAAAAAGGCGGAGCGGATTTAGTTGAGCACGTGCAGTGGTGGCCCCATCAAGTTGCAAGCCATCGATATATTCCATCAGATCAAATCGATGGGCCGCGCGAGTTTGGCTGTCCCCTAAAGAAGTTATCTCCAGACGAAATTCTTTCAACCCTAGAGCACGAAAACCTGCATGGGCAATTGCGATTACTTCCGCATCAAGAGCCGGATCATCCGACCCAACTGCCTCCACCCCCACAGAATAGAACTGGCGATAACGCCCTGCTTGCGGACGTTCAGCGCGGAAGAAAGGACCGGAGTACCAAACTTTGGCTGGCAGAGAACCACGGTCCAAACCATGTTCGATAACGCAACGGAGCGCGCCAACGGTGCCTTCCGGGCGAAGCGTGATGGACCGTCCACCTCGATCTGCAAAGGTATACATCTCTTTGCTAACAACATCGGTTGATGCACCAACGCCACGAGTGAATAGTTCAGTATCTTCAAAGATCGGCAGTTCGAGCAATTGATAACCTGACCGTTTGATCTGAGTAATCAACGTGTCGCGAACCCACTCGAAAGCGCGCGAACGCGGCGGGAAATATTCGCTCACACCTTTAGGTGCTTGATACTTCATGCGCTGCGCCCAATATTTTTAAGATTCCTAAGATAAGGATTGGTACGGCGCTCATGACCAATGGTTGTCTCTGGTCCATGACCTGGAAGTACGCGCATCTGATCAGGTAGAGGCCAGATTTTTTTCCGCAACGTATTCTCCATATCTTTTGGTGAACCAGTGGGCTGATCTGTTCGACCGATAGAGCCAGCAAAGAGAACATCTCCGGTAATGACAACTTCGTCTGCAATTGTAAAAATGAGAGAGCCACGGGTGTGGCCCGGCGCATGGATCGCACGGAGCGTCATTCCTAGAAACTCCAACTCTTCGCCATTGCGCAATTCTCTTACATCAGAGGGTTCATAAAAGTTAGTTTCGCCCAATGTCGCGGCAAATACGGCACTCAACGCCTGTTCTGGATGCGTCAAGAGAATACGGTCTTCACTATGAATGTAAGCCGGAATTCCATACCCCTGGCAGAGAGGCAGAACCGAAAAGGTGTGATCTAGGTGGCCATGAGTAACGAGGGTGGCCACTGGCTTGAGATCATATTGGTGAAGGATTTCCTCGACCGCAAGGGTCACATCGGGCATGCCAGGATCAATAATGATGCACTCCTGGCCTGGGCCAGGAGCAATAATCCAGCAATTAGTGGCAAAAGCTGGTGCGGCAAAGGATGCAATCAGCATCAATCTCCCCCGATTTCGTTGGCGTAGGTACACAGGGTACCTTTTACCCACGGACGAATGATTCTTTCCCCTCCATTCACGGTTGAGCCCAATGCTCAGCCAACGCACTTCGATAGCGACGGTCGTACAAGACCTACCGCGCTGAAAGGAATATGAGATGACCGAAACAACTCCAACTCCATCGGCAGCATTAGCACTTATTGGAGATCCTGCTCAATTTGGTCGAGTAGCCGAAGATGGCACGGTTTACGTCATAACTCCCGAAGGGGAAAAAGCAGTCGGATCATATCCTGGCAAAACAGCTGAAGAAGCGCTCGCTTACTTTGTACGTAAATTTGAAGCCCTAGCATCTGAAGTCGCGCTCTTGGCCGCGCGCGTCCGTAGCGGCGCAATGGTCCCATCCGATGCCAATGTTGCAGTTAACCGTTTGCGCCAACATGTTAAAGAACTCAACGGCGTTGGTGATCTCGTCGCTTTAGCTGCATCAGTCGAACAGATTCTGCCTATCATTGAAGACCACCGCGGAGCATACGAAGCGAAAAAAGCTGCAGAGGATGCAGCAAAAGCCGCCCGTCGCGAACAGATTCTCGCTGAAAAAGAAAAAATTGTTGCCGAAGCCGAATCGCTCACACTATCTGAGAGTTGGAAAACAACTGGCGACCGTCTTAAAATTCTATTGGATGAATGGAAAATCGCACCGCGCCTAGACAAAAAAGCCGATGCGGATCTTTGGAAGCGCTTCTCGGCTTCCCGTAATAAATTTGATAAACGTCGTCGCACCCATTTCGCGGCACTGGATGCGCAGCAGAGCAAAGTAGCTGAGGCAAAGAATGAACTAGTCGCAGAAGCTGAAAAACTTGCCACCTCAACTGATTGGGTAGCCACCGCACGACGCTTCAAAGCTTTGATGGATTTATGGAAAGCATCTGGTCGTGGAAAGAAAGGCGACGATGCCAAACTCTGGAGCCGCTTCAAGGCCGCGCAAGATCAATTCTTTACTGCCAAGAACGCAGATCTAGCCAAACGCGATGAACTCATGAGCACAAACCTAGCCAAACGCGAAGCACTGATCGTAGAGATCGAGGCGCTCATACCAGTATCAAATCTCGAGGTAGCAAAAAAGAACTTCCGCGAACTCGCCCGCCAATGGGAACGTATCGGAATGACACAACGCGATAAGCGTGCCGCTTTTGATAAACGATTTGCCGCCGTTGAATCGCAGTTAAAAAGCGCCGAAGAAGATCGTTGGCGTAAAAGCGACCCCGCTGCCAAAGCGCGTGCTAATGATCTCGTACGCCAACTCTCTGAAGCTGTTGCAAACTACGACAAACAAGTTACCAAAGCTGAAGCTGCGGGCAATGCAAAGAAGGCCACCGAGGCTCGAGAGTCTGCTGCTGCTCGTCGCGTCTGGCTAGCTGAAGCAGAAAAGGGCCTAGCGGAGTTCGCTAACTAACTTAGGTAATTAATTGTTGGTCGTTCGATGAACATCGTATACGCCTTGGATCTGGCGTACCGCAGATAAGACCGCATCCAAGTGGGTTGCATCTGCCATCTCAAAAGTAAAGCGTGAAATAGCAGTGCGGTCTTTACTCGTGCTAACTGCAGCACTGAGAATGTTGACGTGTTGATCAGCGAGTGTGCGCGTAACATCAGAAAGCAAGCGCGAACGATCCAGCGCTTCGACTTGAATATTGACGAGGAAAATACTTGCCGCTCCTGCCAACCAGGAAACACCAACAATGCGATCGCCCTGATGAAGTCTGAGATCGCCCGCATTCACGCAATCTGCGCGGTGTACCGAAACGCCACTGCCACGAGTAATGAAGCCCATAATCTCATCACCGGGTACGGGAGTACAGCAACGTGCCAATTTCACCAAGACATCATCAATGCCTTCAACTTCAATTGCGCTGCTAGAACGACGCGAAGTGGGAATACCTACGCCAGTAGCGATCGGCTCCATCGGTGGTTGCGGGTGTGAATCTTCCGTCGCCATGGAGGAGACCAATTTCTCGACTAAGGATGCAGCCGATACATGACCATCTCCGACTGCTGCATATAAAGCAGAAATGTCGGGATATCGAAGTTCGTGCGCTAACTCCAAAAGTGAATGCCCTGCAAAAATTTTCTGAAGAGGTAGGCCTGCCTTGCGCATCTGCCTAGCAATAGATTCGCGGCCTGCATCAATAGCTTCTTCCCGACGTTCCTTGCTAAACCAGGATTTGATCTTGGATCGCGCACGTGGGCTTTTAACAAAATTGAGCCAATCCCGACTAGGACTAGCTGCATCGCTCTTGTTCGTTACTATTTCTATGACATCGCCATTACTAAGCGGCGACTCAAGGGGAATCAAACGGCCATTGACCTTCGCGCCGACACAACGGTTCCCAACCTCAGTATGCACTGCGTAAGCGAAGTCAACCGGAGTTGATCCCCCAGGCAATGCAATAACATTCCCTTTCGGTGTGAATACAAAAACTTCTGGACTGCCGAGGTCAAACCGTAAAGCCTCCAAAAATTCACTTGGATCTTCCGTCTCCTTCTGCAATTCATGCAATTGACGTAGCCACAACATCTCTGGCGAATTCTTACTGTCAGCGCCTTCTTTGTATTTCCAGTGTGCAGCAATACCAAATTCGGCACGCGCATGCATATCAAAGGTTCTGATCTGAATCTCGATCGCTTTACCACTCGGCCCGATCACTGTCGTGTGAAGAGATTGATAAAGATTGAATTTTGGCATGGCGATATAGTCTTTAAAACGCCCCGGAACCGGACTCCAACGAGCATGAATTGAACCCAAGACGGCGTAGCAATCACGTACATCGTTGACAAGCACGCGAATTCCTACCAGATCGTAGATGTCATTGAACTCACGCCCGCGTACTACCATCTTTTGATAAACACTATAAAAATGTTTCTGTCTGCCCGTAACAGTGGCTTCAATTCCATCTTGCTGAAGATCCTGTTTCACCAACGAAATGACATCAGAACTTAGTGCCTCTCGCGATGGAGAACGCTCGGCAACTAATCGTGCAATCTCCTCAAATTTCTTGGGCTCCAACACCTGAAATGAAAGATCCTCAAGTTCCCATTTGATGGCATTCATTCCCAGACGATGTGCCAAAGGTGCGTAAATATCGAGCGTTTCGCGAGCCTTGCGCTCAGCACTCTCGACAGTCACATACTTCCATGTACGAGCATTATGTAATCGATCAGCTAGTTTGATAAGTAGAACACGGATATCGCGGGACATTGCCACAACCATTTTCCGTACAGTTTCAGCTTGTGCAGTTGGCCCGTAAGTTAATCTGTCGAGCTTTGTCACTCCATCAACGAGGTTGGCAATCTCATCTCCAAAATCAACTTTCAACTGAGCAAGCGAGTACTCCGTATCTTCGACTGTGTCATGGAGAAGGGCGGCAATAATTGTTTCGGAATTAAGACCAAGTTCAGCCAATATTCTGGCCACCGCTAAAGGGTGGGTAATATATGGATCACCCGACTTACGTAACTGACCTTTATGCGCACGCTCAGCCACCACAAAAGCGCGCTGAATACCATCAACCCTTGCGGAGGGATGATGTTCCACCAGAGCGTTGAGCACCGGAGCAATTAGGGAGTCCACCTTGGTAAGCCTACTCGAGGTGCAGCGCCATCGAAATTCCCGCTGTTGCGACCATAACTCATTTTGTAAACAAACAAAGACGGCAATCGGAAACCCCTAGCGATTATCTCGTGCCCCGCCATCTGGCTTGGTAATGCTAGGGATCGATGGCTGTTCGCCGGGAACCGTTGAGTCAGCGTCGTACAAGGTCTTACCGAAGTCGTGGACAAACTGCCAATAGATATTTGCACCCCAGGCGTATCGATTCAAACGCTTGTAAACCTCTCTCATTCCAATTGCAAAGGAATCCATATTCCAGGCAAGAGTCATCAACTCTTTAATGAGTACAGAGGTCTTGGGAACAGTGGAGCCGACTTGGCATTGGCGTAAGGCATTGGAAGCTGATTTAGGAATAGCGAAAGAACAAAGTTTGGCAATATCACTCTTAAACTTATTATCAACTTGCATACGGGTAAAAGTACGGAAGTCGGTAACTTTTCCGCTGATCTGATCCTTGATCGTTACACCTGAATAACCAGCATCATGGTTATTGCAAGCCGGCGAGACGTCAACCGTGTACTTTCCCTTGGTGTTCTTATCTACATAGATGCGCTTATTGAGCAAGAGATTGAAAGCGAAGAGAACAGCGGTATTTACCTTCTCAAACTTGGTGGCAGCTCCTCCGCATCCATTTGAGGCATAAGCAATAGGAACCTCAATTGATAGCCATTTACAGTTATTAAACTCACCGCTCTTATTTCCATCAGCATCTTCTGCAAAGACACAGAAGTAGTAAGGGCCTTTGGTTTTCGCAGGAATACCGGGACCTCCGTAGGGACCAGATTCAGCCCTAATAATATTGCCCACCGCCTCGACTTGATCGACATTTGCCCCTTGAAAGAGAAGTACGCCATCAGAGTAAAAACGAGTTGTCACATACGCCTCTTTGGCCTCATCATTGACGGAATACTCCATCACCAGGCTCTGCCCAAGCCGCAACGGAGATGGAGGGTCTTTGATCACGATGACGGGTGCTCCCTTATCTGCAGGAGCCGCTGGGCCGCCGGTCAAAGTCACACATCCCTTCGCCTCTTGAGTGCAGAGTTCGAGGGTTGCTGCGTCACTTGTTGAGTTGATAACCATTGAAATAATTTCAGGTGCCTTCGTGCAATCTTCAAAGAATCCGACAAAACTTCCGAAGTATCGATTGGCAGTACCTGACTTCTTTGTGACCGCCCAAATCATCTCGCCAGCCGAGTGAACACATTTTGAAAAAGCGATGGCCTTAGTTACAACACCGGTAAATGTTCCATTCTCTTCGGTCACGTTGATCTCGCCGCCCTGGTATTGCCAGGCGCGAACTATTGGATCCATCGCAGCATGGGCGACGATTGGTTGAAGCGAGAGCGCAAGGATGCTTGCGCAGAGAATGAAGAGAGTGGTTTTCCGCTTCATGCTAATCAGCATAAATCAATTGACCGCGCTAAGTAAGGGTTCTCGCCCACCCTTTTGGGCTGATCAAATGAGTCGACGCTCACACTCTTGCATTACTCGTGGATCTTGTATGTATCAGAGCCAACTTCTATTCTTTTACAGTGCCAATTATGAATCGCAAAGACTTTCTGGCTATCGCTGCCGTCTTCCTTCTCCAAACTGGCGTGCCGATCGCGGCGGCGGCTTCCGGTCCCAGTCTTAAGCCCACTCGTATTGGTCAGACCGTCATT
>CAKKQM010000051.1 GCA_919902125.1 Actinomycetes bacterium
AATCTGCGCCATAGTGCATTATTGACCGTTACAACTCAACTTCAGTACAAGGATCGGCAAAGCCGTTTCTAGAACGTGTGAGTTCATTAAGAACTTGGCGAAATGTCCGTTTTGTCCGTCCTTCGCTACAAAGTCACATCAGATTCGTAGAAGCAGGTAGAGACGGCGACGGTCGACTCTGCAAGACTTGGTGAACACCAAAATTAGGAGTTTTACTAAAGTGGCACTTAGGAAATCTGCAACTGCGGCAGGTCCGAAAGTCTGGACCGTTGCCGAGTTTGGTGTTTTCTACGCAGAGCACCGTTCAGAGCTTCTTACCCACGCAAACCGCGTTCTCAAAGACTCCGCCAAGGCTGAGGAAATCACTCAAGATGCCTTGATCAAATTTATGCTCGCTGCCCCCGAGCTTGAGTCCACAGATCACGCACTCTCTTATTTACACCGCACCATCGAAAACCTCTGCATCGACTTCTTCCGCCTCGAAGGTCGCCGCCCTAACCTCGTGCTTCTCGACGATGCCACTGCTGAAATCGAAGCTTCTTGGCAGGACAACGGCGATCACTCTGCAGCACTTAGCGCCGCCGAAGATGCCGCGATTATTCGCCAAGCATTAGCGATGTTGTCACCCGCCGAACGCGCCGCCCTTGTCATGTGGGAAGTTGAAGGCCGCTCGACCGAAGAGATCGCTGCCGAACTTGGTATCAAAACCTCCGCCGTGCGCCACACAGTTTCCCGCGCGCGCGCTTCATTACGCCGGGTACTTTCCGAACTCATCATCGACGAAGAGCGCGGCCTTACCGCCCTTGACCTTCTCTCCACTTCTTACAAGAAGGCAGCAGAGCTTGCGAAGAAATCTTCCAAAGTCGCACTCTCGCTCCTGCTTGTTGTTACCGCTTTCCTTGGTTTCAATTCCATAACCGGTAACGAGATCGGTGTTGTCCCAACTACGCAGACTGAGATCGCATTACCTGCGCCATCTGCACCAGTTGCTGGCACCACCGACACCAGTGATGCCACCAAAAAGCCAGTGGCCAGCCCAACTCCTTCGGCTGTTGCATCAACTCCAACCAAGAAGGTCAATGGCTTGGTCAGTGGCTTTGCAATCAAGAGCGCTCGCATTACTTTTGCTGGTCTGGATAAAGAGGGAATCCCAACTGGTTTTACTATTACAGATTCCGCCAATAAAGTCGGCAAACTCTACGTTGGTAAAGACGCCCCAACCCTTACTGACTCCGGGATCGTTTTGAAGACCTTGGCGATGACCACAAGTGATGCCCCAAATCTTCTTATCAACCAGACCATCACAGTTGATGGCTCAGGTACTAGTTACTCCGCCACCGCTGCTGCTGGTATCAACGGCGGTTGGGTCTCGCTCAAGCTGGCCTCAACTGTCACCAATATTGAACGCCTAGCTAATGGCCAGTACCTCATGACTGTGACGATGATCGTGGATTCAGCCGAGAAAACGGACGTCCAGATGGCCACAAGTGGCAACGGGTATGATCTAACAGCGGCACCCAAGGCGATCACCGCCCGCCTACTTCTTACCTCCGGCAAGACACAGATCCTTGCCCAAGCCATTTCAGTCTCTGATTCAAACAAAGGAGCCACCACATGAAGCGCTCCATAACAAATAACTTTCTTCACCGAGTCCGGATACACGGTGGAGAATTTGATGCATCAGCACGTGCGATGCATCGAAAAGCCGCACTCGAGAACGTCTCGAATGCGACAATCGAAAGGACAACAATGTCTACAAAGACAACTCTCAAGCGAGTATCGCTTGTTGCTGTTGCTGCGTTGGGCTTTGGTCTTTTATCTGTAGTGCCATCTTCGGCAGTTTCTCAGGCAGATACTTTGACCATTGTCTCATATTCATCAACGGCAACAATTGGTGGGACTGCAACTGCGGTTCTCAACCAATCATTTATCGCTTCGGCTGCTAATGACTCATTGACGGCCACAGCTTCTTTGGTTAGTGCTCCGGCGGGAAGCCTTTTCCCTCTAGTACTTACCGGAGCTGGTGGCACGAACGCTAATACCACTGGTGTTTCCATCGCTGGGTACACATCAGGTACGGCGTCTTCTGCTTCCGGTTACACAACTGGGTTCACTACGGCGACATTTACACCCACTGTCGCTGGTACTTACGTTGTGAAGTTCACCCCAGCAATAACTGGCGGCGGCGGAACACTTCAGGCTGTTGCTGTTACATGGACCTTCACAGTTGCTGCAGAAGGTGCTGCAACTGCTGCTGATTCAACATGGGGCATGATTGCTGGTATCGCAACTCCTGTTCAGGGTACTAAGACTGCTATCACAGCAGCAAAGACCCTTCCTGCTGCTCAGGTTGCGACGATTCGTGTCGTGCCATTGAAAGCTGGCGGAGTTGTTCTTAGCACTGCAATTAAGTTGTCCGCAACCATCACTGGTCCAGGAACACTTGGTGTTGGTACTTCAAACTCAACGACCACAACCTCATCCGGTCGTGCGATTACCTCGGCAGCTATTGGCGATTACACCTTCGGTGTATTTAATGACGGTACTGCCGGTGTATCAACAATTACCATCACTGAGCCAGGCGGAGCTGTTCTTGCTACGGCAACTGTCAACTTCTCTGACTCACTAGCTTCATACACTGCAACCGGTGTTAAGACAGTTATTGCTGTTGGATCAACCGATGCCTACACTATCGCAGGTAAAGATGCTGCAGGAATTACCGCTGTACTTGGTACCTACTATGCAACAAGCGCAACCACCTCGGTCGCAACTGTTTCAATTTCTGGTGCCACAGTTACTGTAAATGGTGTCGCAGCTGGAACATCAGTTATCACAATTGCTAATGCCGCAACCGCACCAACAATCACCAAGACCTTCACGGTCACTGTTGGTAAGGCCACCATTGGCACACTCTCGATGTCAACCGACAAGACCTCATATGCTGCTGGCGAGAAGGTCACCCTGACCGTTTCTGCAAAGGGTTCTGACGGAACTGCTGTTGGAGATGGCGCTCTTGCTGCATTCTCTGCAACAGGTGTAACCAGCAACATCGCAGTTCAAGGAACACTACCTGCGACATCAGTCACCTTCGCAGGTGGAGTTGCTACCTATGTCATCTACGCGCCAGCTACTGCTGGCACCATAACGTTGACCGGAACTGAAGGCACCGCAACTGACAGCACCACAAAGGGAACTGTCACTGTGAGCTTCGACGTTTTGAACCCATCATCTGATGCCGCAACTGATGCAGCAAACGAAGCAACTGATGCAGCGAACTATGCTGCTGATGCTGCTGATGCTGCAACAACAGCTGCTGAAGAAGCAACCGCTGCTGCTGTAGCAGCTCAAGAGTCCGCAGATGCTGCAACCGCAGCAGTTGTTGCTCTTGGTCTAAGCGTCACTAAGTTGGTCACCGCACTTCGTGCCCAGATCCGCTCATTGACCAACATCATCGAGAAGATATCGAAGAAACTTAAGATTAAGTAGAGGTTTCACCTCGACTTAGTTCTTAGGCACTACAACCGGGACCCGGTTCCTGCTTCGGCAGGGGTCGGGTCCCGGCTTTTTACTGTCTTTTATGCGGGTTAACGCTTTAGACTGCGGATTGTTGCAAAGTTGGGCTTGTTAGGATCAGGCGTGAAGTTACTAGGAAATGAGGTTTAGTGATTGAGTTATTTATCTGCTGAGCAAAGATCGCAAGTGAGAGGGTTAGTTCTCTTTACGGCAATTGCAACCACGTTGATTGTCTGGACCTCCCTTGCTGACCCCATCAATCTGCCAAAGATGTTTGTGCTGACAATTCTTTCTGCTTGGGTACTGGGTCTGGTTGCGTCGGCTTTGATTTATGGCAGAGGCACCAATCTGCCAGTGGGGCTCTGGGCTGTTTTTGTTTTTGCTTTAGGACTATTAGTAGCCGCTCTCTTAACAGATGTTAAATACACCGCCTTTTTTGGAGCATTACAACGCAATGATGGGGCGCTCTCTTATCTTGCTTTAGCCACGCTCTGCATAGCCGCGATGATGAGTTTTGGGCCGACAGATGTAAAACAAGTAAGAACAGTGCTTCTGGTCGTCGGTTCTGTGCTCACCGGCTACGGCTTCTTACAGAGCATAGGCAACGATCCGTTTAACTGGGTTTTAGTTTATGGTCCGATGATTGGAACGCTGGGGAATCCAAACTTTCTCTCTGGGCTGCTTGGCGCCTCATCCATCGCAACTCTCTGGGTGATTATTGCCAAAGAGAAGGTGTGGTTCCGAGGCGCAGGAATCATCTTACTTTTGCTTGAACTTTTCATAATCAAGCGGACCGGATCAATTCAAGGGTTTGCCGCATTTGGTGTGGGCTTCACTTTTTTGGCGATTGTGAAGTTGTGGCACATAAATAAACGAGTAGGAGTAATTTCGCTCTTCTTCGCAGGTCTTGGTTCAATTCCAGTGTTAATGGGGCTACTTAATAAAGGTCCACTTGCTGGCGAGATTTACCAGACGACTCTAATGAACCGTCTTGACTATTGGCGCGCTGCTATCAATATGTTTAAAGCCCACCCTTTTACTGGGGTTGGGTTGGATCGCTTAGGTGAAAATTACAGGCAGTACGTACCTCAAGTTCAGGTGGTGCAAGCACAGACAACGGATAATGTGCACAATGTTTTTCTACAATTACTGGCAACTGGTGGCTTAGTTGTAGTACTCCCTTACTTGTTTTTATTGGGCGTCATACTCTGGACGGGGCTGCGAGGGATAAAGGCATCAAAGGGCGAAGCACAGATAGATATTGTTGCGATCTTCTCTATCTGGTTTGCACTCCTTCTGGTCTCATCCGTTTCTATCGACAATCTTGGGGTGGCGGTCTGGTTCTGGATTTCAGGCGGCGTGCTTTACGGAGTTGCCCACCAGAGTTTGCGGAAGGACGAGCATAAGCCGATTGGGAAGCAGAAATCAGGTAAATCGGCTAAGCGGGTTACTTCAAATAATGCCAGCCTTGTCGCGCCGATTGCTTCATTGGTGGTCACCATTGTTGCGCTGGTCATAATGGTTCCGGCGTGGAGGAGTTCGGCTATGGTGATGGATCTTCAACGAAATACGGGCGGGCTTACACAGCCTCAGTTTGTTGAGAAGATAAAACAAGTAGCAAAGATCCAACCAAATAATGTGCAGACTCTTATTGTTTTGAGCGATATGGCGCTGCGTATTTCTCAGGTTGACTTAGCTTTGGGTTATACAAAAAGTATTAATGAAAAGGATCCGCGTTCCTATTATGGCAATTACCTCAGTGCAACGGCCCATGAACTCAGAAAACAGTATATTCAGGCGATCCCATATCGGGTTCGGTTAGTTGAATTGGGTCCATGGGACACTGTGAACATGCTTGGCCTGGTGAAGGATTACCTGCAGGTGAAGGAATTGGATAAGGCCCGCGCGATTGTGGCAAGAATTTCTGCATTGCGACCCGACGGGGATGATGCAAAGGCAGCCACAGCGCTGCTCAATGGGTAGGGTTGCCCGTATGTTTGTGCGTGATAAGACCATTGCAATTATTGGCCAGGGTTATGTAGGGCTGCCATTGGCGATGGCCGCGTTGGCCGCGGGCTGGATCGTGATTGGCGTTGAGAATTCACGCTCCAGGTTTGAGGGCATTTCTGCTGGTATTAGCCCAGTAGAGGATGTTGCTTCAAGAAATGTCCAGGATGGCTTGGAATCAGGCATGTATCGAATTTCCAACGATGTATCTGATGTCGGGCACGCATCGATTGTCGCTATCTGTGTACCAACTCCTTTGAACGGTGATCGCGAACCAGACCTGAGTATTTTGGAGGCGGCAATAGTTGGGATTGCTCCGCATTTAGCCTCTGAGACTCTGGTGATTAACGAATCAACTTCTTTTCCTGGGACCTTACGTGATTTTATCGCTCCCCTGATTACCAAACATAAATCAAATGTTGATGTAAATATTGATTTAGCAGTGGCACCGGAACGCGTTAACCCTGGCGATGAACTCTGGCATCAGAAGAACACGCCAAGGCTGGTCGGTGGGATAGATGAGAGATCTACTCGGCGGGCCGTGGATTTCTATAGCTCAATCTGTGATCAAGTAGTGGAAGTATCTGCGCCAGAGGTTGCTGAGACGGCCAAGCTTTTAGAAAATACATTTCGGTTGGTGAATATCGCACTGGTCAATCAACTTACGCAGTTGTGTTCTGACCAAGAGATCAATGTCCATGAAGTCATTGATGCTGCTGCCACCAAGCCCTATGGTTTTATGCGCTTTACTCCAAGCGTTGGTGTTGGCGGACATTGCATTCCAGTTGATCCGATCTATCTGTCGTGGTGGGCGCAGAAAAATGGCGGCAGAGCCTCACTCATTGATAGGTCGGATGAAATAAATCTGGGAATGCCGGCCTATGTTTCCGGACGAGTTCGAGCTTTAATTTCAGAGAAAGTAGTGAAGCGGGTTTTGATTTTAGGTGTGGCTTATAAGCCTGGAGTTAAGGATGTTCGCGAGACCCCCGCAACGGCACTCCGCGATGACCTGATTGCCAATGGCTGTGAAGTTGGCTGGATCGACCCGCTGGTCGCCGAGTGGGACGGTTTGGAGCCGGTCGATGCGGCTTGGGATTGCGATGTGGCGGTGGTGGCTACGGCGCAACCAGGCCTGCCAGTGGCAGAGATTGCTGCCAGGGGAATACCGATTCTAGATTGCACCGGGGCTTATAAGAATTTGCTCAACGTAACGCGACT
>CAKKQM010000052.1 GCA_919902125.1 Actinomycetes bacterium
CAATCGTGTCTAGGAGGCAGCTCCATGCTGTTTCATATGCCAAATCCGATTTTATTTCGTAGTTCTCGACATAATCGACAATGTCTACAATTTCTTTATCGAATCCCAGGTTTCCTCTAACAGAATTTACTGACACGGATTGTTCACCTACCGCCTGCCTATTGGCTGGAAGACCCGATCCTCCGGGCCTGTGTAATTGGCACTGGGGCGGATGATTTTATTATCGTTTCGCTGTTCAATGACATGAGCGGCCCAACCAGAGGTTCTTGCCATCACAAAAAGCGGCGTGAAAAGTGAGGTGGGGATTTTCATCATGTGATAGGCCACCGCAGAATACCAATCAAGATTCGGGAACATATTCTTGGCATCCCACATCACTTCCTCTATTCGATCAGCGATCTCAAAAAGTTCCATGGAGGAGGCCTGTGCGGATAAATCTCGAGCGATTGCCTTAATGATTTGATTGCGCGGATCAGAAATGGTGTAAACGGGATGACCAAACCCAATGATCACTTCTTTACGAGAGATTCTTTCGCGAATATCCGCTTCTGCCTCCTCTGGGCTCGTATACCGCTGTTGAATTTCCAGAGCCACTTCATTTGCCCCACCGTGTTTGGGCCCGCGCAGTGCCCCAATAGCTCCCGTGATTGCTGAATAAAGATCAGATCCAGTTCCAGCGATTACTCGGCTCGTGAATGTGGAGGCATTGAACTCATGTTCTGCATACAAAATTAGTGATGCATGCATCGCCTTTTCCCATAAAGGATTCGGCTTAACTCCATGCAATAAATGTAAAAAGTGTCCGCCTATAGAGTCGTCATCGGTATCAACCTCTATCTGCTTTCCATGGTGGCTAAAGTGATACCAGTACAACAGCATCGAGCCCGTGCATGCCAAGAGGCGATCGGCAATGTTCCGGGTCTCTGCATCGCTATGCGATTCTCCCTCAGGTAAAATGCAACCTAGCGCAGAGACGCCAGTCCGCAATACGTCCATCGGATGAGCAGCCGCTGGCAACACTTCAAGTATCGCCTTAACAGACTCCGACAATCCACGTAATGCCCTTAACTTTTCTTTATACCGGCTTAATTCCTCGCAAGTTGGAAGTGTGTCGTGAATTAGTAAATGAGCAACTTCTTCAAACTCGCACTCTCCTGCTAGGTCAATAATGTCGTAGCCGCGGTAATGCAGGTCATCGCCGGTTTTACCTACGGAGCAGAGCGCGGTATTGCCCGCAACAACTCCCGATAGGGCCACTGACTTCTTGGGCTTGAATTCCATGATGTTTGGTTTATTCGCCGTTACCCGAATATTGATCTAATGCTCGCTCATACTCATAATAATTAATCCGCTCATATAGTTCTTCGCGAGTCTGCATATCGGCCACAACTGTCTTTTGAGTGCCGTCACGTCGGATAGTTTCAAAGACCCGCTCTGCTGCCTTGTTCATGGCTCGGAAGGCAGATAAGGGATAGAGAGCCAAGGAAACATCGGCGCTGCGTAGCTCTTCCACTGTAAAAAGTGGGGTTAGTCCAAATTCAGTGATGTTCG
>CAKKQM010000053.1:0-14569 GCA_919902125.1 Actinomycetes bacterium
CAATGAAACGGTGAAGCGCGGATAAAGGCGTATCTACGCAAAGAAGCGCTCTGCCTTGGGGTCGTCGACAGGAAAAGTCTCGAGAAGTTCCTCGAGACTTTTCTGTTTTATCCACAGCAGTTTCTTTTGCCAGGCCTGGCTACACGAGTTCGTTCCAATCTTGCGCAATGGAACGCTGGAAACCTATCTGGATAGCGACGCTATATATTTCCGATGCAATCGCACAGAAGGTTCAATTGAAACACAATGTTGATTCTGACCAGTTGATGAGACTCCTGGTTTGCAATAAGGCAGTAAGGGGTAGATTCATAGACAGCAAAGGACATGGCACACGCATTCTGATTTACGTGCAACTTTCACACGGCAGATACCTTAGAGCCTTTGTAGATGAAGTCGATGCTGATTACTCTGCGTTCTCTTTGAGAACCGCTCAGTTCACTTCACAAATTCCAATAGTTAGGAGATAATTAGCCGTGGTCAGAAAATCCAGAACGATTCCAACGGAAGAAGAATTAGTCGCGCGAGATGAAAGTGATCCTGTTTTCAAAATGTTGGATGATGGCGTTATGTCCGATAAAGAGATTTTTGAAATTTTAGGTTGGGAACCGATGCCAGCCGATACTTTTGATGAAATACAGTAACCAGCCACTACCCAATCATCTCTGCATTGTGGCGCAGGCTTTGATCGCGCGTACAAGTTTTATTGACATCATCTGCGGCGCAGGATTGGCAGAGCAGAACTAATTCGTGGCAGGTGATAGTCGCGCAGTTGTAGAACTGTTTCGTTGGGCTCGAACATTTTTCACACTGCCCGATTACCTTGGCATTTTCGGTGAAGTCAAGCGCCATGCGAGCATCAAAGGTGTAAAGCGATCCTTCCCAGAGTCCGCTATCTCCAAGTTCCTTTCCGTAGCGAACAATGCCACCCTTGATCTGATACACCTCTTTGAAACCGCGATTCTTCATTACGGATGAGAGCACTTCGCAACGAATCCCGCCAGTGCAGTAAGTGATGATTGGCTTCTCCTTTAGGTGGTCGTACTTTCCGCTCTCGATCTCACCCACAAAATCCCGAGTGGTCGAAACATCAGGAACGATTGCATTCTGGAATTTACCGATTTTTGCCTCAAAGGCGTTTCGCCCATCGAAGAAAACGACTTCTTCACCGCGCTCTGCCACAAGTTTGTCCACTTGCTCAGGTCTTAGATGAACTCCACCACCGACCACACCGTTTTCATCAACAATCAATTCACTTGGATTGCCAAAGGCCACGAGCTCATCACGGACGCGGATCTTTAAACGAGGAAAGTCATTTCCCTTACTTTCGGACCATTTGAAATCGATTCTCTTGAATCCCTGATAGGCCCTTGTCGCTCGTACATACTTCTTCAACGCCGACATATCGCCGCCGAGAGTGCCGTTGATGCCATGTGGGGAAATCAAAATTCGCCCTTTTAGGCCAAGCGATTCGCAGAGCGTTTGTTGCCATAGGCGGATGGCTTCGGGGTCAGCAATAGGCGTAAAGCCGTAATAGAGAATAACTTTCTGAAGTTCCACGTAATAATCTTAGTGATTGACGGGCGAAAGGGCGGGCAAGTAGATAAATACGTAACTCAGCGCGAATTTTTTAGTGGGTCCGGCTTACAGAGTCCTCGCCTGCTTCTGCCTACTGAAACGCCGAATAATACAAAACCTGCAGGAGTTCAAACTTTTTCCAATTTCAATTTGGAAACATCGGTACACTTGCCATATGCGTTTGAGTGTTTCGAAGAAGAGTGATGTAGCGCTTCAGGCGCTGCGCATACTCAGCCAAGACCGAGGAGTTCACTCTGGTCAATCCCTTGCCGATGTTCTCGATGTCAGCCTGGTTTATTTGAGTCAATCACTTAGCCCATTGGTTAAAGGAGGTTGGTTGACTTCGCGAGTGGGCCCTGATGGCGGCTATGCGTTGGCGCCGAGATTGAAGAAGTTAAGTGTCATGCAAGTTGTTGAGGCAATAGAAGGCCCCATTGAGGGGAGTTCATGCGTAGTTTCGAGTCGGACGTGTGGAGTCGACTCACCGTGCATGATGCACGTCACTTGGTCTGGCGCCCGAGCTTCTTTGCGAAAGTCCTTGGCGAGTATCTCTGCTATTTAACGTGATTGGATTCACAGTGACAAACTAAACATTTTCTTCCGAAACTCTGGGCACTGTATTAACTATTAATTAAGATAGTTAATAACAGAACGTGAGAAATCGGGAGGTTGAATCCATGAAATCCGCGGTTGACTCTAATACCGTCCTTTGGGGACAAACGATTATTTACACAGCGTATGTCCTAGCGATTATGGCTCTGATGGCTTGGTTCGCCTACAACATCGTTCGTACAGGGCCATCCAAAATTAAACCGGCAGTGTTTTACGCTTTCGTTGCATTCTTGGTGACTACTGGCGTCTCGTTACATATCATCACCTACAATACAATTCCGTGGACGAAAGTTGATCTCCATGGAAAGAACACTCCAACTGCACAGCAGTTCGAAATTACCGTTGCAGATCACAAGTTTCAGCTTCCATCGGAACGGCTCGATGTACAGTGCGGAAAATTGGTGGAGTTCAATGTGATTTCTAAAGATCTCACATATGGCTTTGGATTGTTCCGCTCTGATAACAGCATGGTTTTTCAAATGCAGGTAATTCCAGGTCACGACAACATTATTAAGTGGAATTTCCTTAAGAACGAAGTTCTTTCTATTCGGTCAACTGAGTACTCAGGACCTGAAGGCTCGCAGATGATTGTCAAGGACGCCGTACACGTCACCGGATGTACGAAGTAAGGATGAGTGAGACATCATGAGTTTTGTTCAAACACTAATAGGTGGTAACAAAGGTTCATTCAAGCCAGAGTCACTTACTCCAATGCAGAAGTTGACTCTGCGCTATGTCGTAGTGGGATTGGTCTACTACGCCTTCGCCGCAATCGAAGGCATGATTATGCGTATCTATCAAGTCAAACCAATTAGTTTCATTCCTCCGAAGCAGTACTTCGGGATTTTGACCGCACATCCTCTGGTTGGAATCTTCGGATCGACATACATGCTGGTCTTCGGCGCATTTCTCTTCCTTGTGCCAATGTTGCTGAAGAAGCCACTTTGGAGTTTCAAGTTGGCAAATTGGACATGGGGTTTGATTACGGTCGGTACGTTTACTTTCTGGTTAGATGGATTTATTTCTCATTACGCCCCGCTTTACACGCTTTACTGGCCGCTACCTGCAGATTTTAACGTCTTCCATCCGCTTAGCGGTGCGATCTTCATTACCGGCATTGCTCTCATTATGGTGGGAACGCTGCTCTTTGTTCTCAATATCTTTAAGACAATCACCTACACGCCAGATGGTGCTGCGCCGGTTAACGGGAAGTTGATGTTGCTCGATTCACTCGGCTTTACTGGATTGTTCAATCTCTTTCGGGGTCGTCGTCGTAATCAAGAAGAAGATTATCTGACTCCACTTCCAATCGTTGCAATTGCACGCGGCACGGTAGACACGCTTTTCAATGCGCTCATCATCACTGGAACCGGAGTTCTAATTCTCATCTATATGATCGCCGAGCTTATGGGGCACAGTCTTCGCACTAGTGCGATCGATGCCTTGCTTTACAAGAACTGGTTCTGGTGGGGTCTGGATCTCATTGCCGATGGCCTAGTGCTGATTTACGTCGCAGGAGTTTGGTACTTGCTGGCGATGCTAATCACTGGCAAGAAACTCTTCATGCAGAAGTGGGCTCGTGCTGCACTTGCTCTTGAGATGGTGGTGTCGTGGACCGTCTGGTCGCACCATCTGTTGAGCGACCAATCGCAACCCGCAATTTTGAAGGTCGTTTCGGGTGAAATGGTTACTGCTTTTGAGTTGATTACTACTGGTCTTGCATTCTTTATTACGCTGGCGACTCTATGGTCGGCTCGGCCGTTGAAGATGACAAATCCACTCAAGTTCCTTATCGGTGGTTTGCTCGGATTTGCACTCGCAATTCCTGCTGGCATTATGCAAGCAGATGTGGGACTTAACCGAATCCTTCACAACACTCAATGGATTATCGGACCGCACGTTCATGTCGCAATTCTCGTAGGTCTGACAATGACACTCTACTCGGTGGTCTACTTCTTGCTCCCAATTCTCACGAATGGCGCAGAACTCTGGAGTCAAAAGTTGGCCAACCTTCATTTCTGGCTTCACCTCCTTGGTGGAATCGGCATGGGTGGTTTCATGGGTATGGCCGGTCTGCACGGAATGCTCCGCCGTACGATTTATTACAACGGCGAGTACGAGGGCTATATGTGGTTAGCCGCATTAAGTGGCTCGTTGTTGCTGATTGCATTGGGAGTCTTCCTCTTCAACATTGTGATGACTCTAGGACTCAGAGGCGCCATCGGGGTGTTTAAGAAGTCAGATCTTGATGCACGGGAGCTGTTGCCTCAGTAATCGCAAAGACCCGGATTGGTGAAGGGCTGTCATATTATTCGAGCAATTGCAGGTTACCTTGATAAGACACGGAAATTCTCGAGCGATGAATCTGTTGCGTAAGCGATTCGGACCCCATTCGCTTTTGCTGCCAATAAGCCTTCCAAAATCTCTCGAGTAATCACTTCTCCAGGAGCAAGAACAGCAACTCCGGGTGGGTATGGGGCAACGAGATCAGAACTAATTCGGCCTATTGCACCTCTTGCGTCGACTAGCTCGCTATGCGCAAAATATGCTTCGCGCATTGAGACTCCAATTTGTGGAGTTATTGACCAACTAATGGCGGCACCACTTTTTCTGACGGGTCCTGAGTTCTTATGCAATATTGGAATAAGGGTTGTGGCTAGTTGGGCAAATGTATCCGCATCATCGGCAAGAGTTGCGAGAAAGACGACAGTATCTCGATCTGCCATCTCCACTCGAACTCCCTCAGCGATGAGCTCTTTTTCAATCTCAATTCCATCCGCACCGAGAATATTGGCGCGGAGGACTAACTTGGTGGGATCAAACCTGTTTACGGCGAAGTCCGTGGGTTTGAGCAATATTTCGCTTCCGAATTCACTGGTTAAATGATTGCGGAAATCACTGACGTTTGACAGTAATCGCTCCAGCAATTCCTCGCCTCGAATTTGTAGCAGCGCCCTTACCCCATCAATTGATGCAAGAGGCGCACCAGCAGGTGAAGTTGTATGAGTTGATTCAAATCCTTGTTCTAATCTTGCGCGATCTAACAGACCGATGCGAGCAACTGCAATAGCTGATGCACTGTAACCTGGAAGTGCTTTGTGGATACTTGTAACAAATGCGTCTGCACCCATCTGCATAGGGTGTCGGGGTAGTGCTGGGTGAAATCCGAAGTGTCCGCCCCAAGCAGCATCAATGATTACGGGGATTTTTCTCCCATGAGCAGCTTCAATCAATGGGGGCAAGTCTGAAATTGTTCCAAGGTAGCCAGGCTCCGTTAAGAGCAGTGCAATGGGATTCTCTGGCAAGACTCGCTCAAATTCTTGGAGAGATATTCCGATCGGAACTCCCGTTGCCAAATCAATTTCAGGACAGAGCCATAATGGTTCAAGCCCTGCTAGCACAAGAGCAGTTAGTACCGAACGATGTGCTGTTCTACTAATTGCTACTTTGTCTCCAGGCTTTCCAAGGGCAAATATGATCGATTGATTTGCGTGAGTGGAACCTCCAGTAGAAAATCTTGCCCAATCTGCCATCCAAAATTTGGCGGCTAATCTCTCGGCTTCTTGCAGAATGCCTCTCGTAAGTTTGATCTCATCAAGGCCGCCATATAGGGGTACATCTAAATCGACCACTTTTCCGAGATCTGCGTCAAGGAGAGACGCACGTTGTTTATGACCAGGAGTCGTGAAGGGTTGGTGAGTTTGCTCTAAGTACGAAAGGTAGGAATCAAGTAGTGGCGCTTGAGCGCGTACTTCTCTCATAACCATACCTTTACCATTAACCTCAAACACTGCATTATTTTGATCTTAATTGCCAGAGTTTTTGAATGCACGAACGATCGTGTTGGCAGTTGCCGACAATTCTGCCGGGATAACCCAGACTTTGCTCGCGCTTCCGTTAGCGATTGCAGGTAACTGTTCCAAGTATTTATAGGCAAGTACTTTTTCATCAGCGTTGCCATCATGAACCGCTTTAAATACTTTCGCGATGGCGGTAGCTTCGCCCTCGGCTCGGATAACCATGGCTTGCGCTTCGCCCTCGGCCCGTAAAATAGCGGCCTGTCGGGCACCCTCGGCATTTAAAATTTGGCTCTGCTTCTCTCCTTCTGCGGTGAGAATTGCAGCACGCTTATCGCGATCTGCGCGCATTTGTTTCTCCATGGATTCCTGAACGCTTGGAGGCGGCTCGATAGCCTTAATTTCCACGCGGTTTACCCGCACGCCCCATTTGCTCGTGGCATCATCAAGCACGCCTCGGAGTATTGCGTTGATGTGGTCTCGCGAAGTGAGTGCTTTCTCAAGATCCAGGCTGCCGACAGAGTTGCGCAGCGTGGTAATTACCAACTGTTCAATACCTTGTATGTAGTTCTCAATTTCGTAAGTTGCGGACTTGGCATTGGTTACTTGGAAGTAAATAACCGTGTCAATGCTGACTACCAGGTTGTCCTCGGTGATTACAGGTTGAGGGGGAAAAGAGACAACTTTCTCTCTTAGGTCTACGAGGGGTCGGAGGCGGTCGATGCCAGGCAGAATCAAATTAAGGCCGGGGCCTAAAGTGCGGTGGTATTTACCGAGTCTTTCGATGATGCCTGCGCTTGCTTGGGGGATGATCTTGATCGCACCCATAACAATAATTACTGCAAGTGCAAGAAATACCACGAGGACAATATTGGCGGTCATCTCAGTTCTCCTTGAGTGTTAAGAGTCGAAAGATTTGGAATTACGATGGCGACTGCTCCATCAATGCGTGTCACAGTCACTTCTGCACCTGCTGGGATCGTCTCAGATTCACAACGGGCCGTCCATGTTTCATTTTGGAGGCGGATAGTTCCACCGCTGGAAGTTATCTCCGAGAGCGCTCTGGCTGGACTTAAGATAAGTGCATCAATTCCTGTTTCTCCTCCGACCGTCTTTCTAGAAAGATATCGGCGAACGAATGGACGTAAGATGCCGAGCGTCAGTACTGCCGCAATCGCGAAACTGATCCATTGCACAAGGGAATTGCTCCAGATGGCTGCGGCTAGCGCTCCTGCGATCGCCGCGATTGCAAGTGAGACAAAGACGAGGCTCATTGTGAGAATTTCTGCCACTGCAAACCCACCGGCGAGTGCCAGCCATGCCCAAAAATGCATCTGATCCCTCCAGCGATTTCTGATCACGCTACCTTTGAATGAGTTATAGGCACAGGGGTTTGTCTTTCAGATCACGGTAATTCTAAAGAGGCTTGGTGACTTCCTATTTTGCAACTAGGATCGAGTCTAAAGATGGCCTTGGAGGATTAATATGCCTGATATTGCGAATCAATTTGTTGTTGCGGTTGTCGCCCAAGATGAATGCCGAATTTGGGCAACTGGCGTTGAACGGGGGAAGAAGCCGGAAAAGATATATGCGCCAGGTGGAGAGAATAGCCATCGCCATATTCGTAAACCCCCACTCCATGGAGGTCATCATGTTGATGAATGGGATAGGGAATATTTCGAATCGATAACTCATGTGCTAGCAGGTGCGGGAGAAATTTTGGGGATCAGTCATGGAGAGGGCAAATCTAATTCTTTTTTGAAGCTAGTTAAGTATTTCGAGAAAATGCATCCTGACCTTGCCAAGAAAGTAGTAGGAAATATTGAGGTAGATGTAACATCCCTAACCGAACCTGAGATTCTTGCTCTGGCTAGAGAGTGGTATGACAAGCACCACGGATTTAATTAGAAATTTTACTCGATCAACAGAAGTAATTCTTCTGCCTCATCCGAGGTGGCAGAGATTTTGACTTTCGCGCCATCTCGAATTTCGCCACTTAATAACTTAGTTGATAGTGGATCACCAATGGCTTTCTGAATTAATCTACGTAGCGGTCTTGCTCCAAAAGCCGGGTCGTAGCCATGAGTTGATAGCCAAGAGATAGCGCTATCAGCTAGTTCTAAAGTAATACGACGATCATCTAACCGACTCTGTAGATCTTTAATTAATAGTTTTGCGATGGATGAGATTTCCGTCATGCCTAAGGGATTAAAGATGAGGATATCGTCAATGCGATTTAAGAACTCTGGTTTAAATGCAGCTCGAACAGATTTCATAATCGCGTCACGGCGCTCATCTTCATCAAGAGAACTATCCATTAGGAATTGTGAACCTAAATTAGAGGTCATCACAATGATGGTATTTCTAAAGTCAACTGTCCGTCCTTGACCATCAGTGAGGCGACCATCATCGAAGACTTGTAGCAGTAGATCAAAGACTTCTGGATGTGCCTTCTCGACCTCATCGAAGAGAATTACTGAGTAAGGGCGGCGACGTACTGCTTCGGTTAATTGCCCGCCCTCTTCGTATCCAACATATCCGGGTGGGGCTCCTACCAAGCGAGAGACTGAGAATTTCTCGCCGTATTCGCTCATGTCGATTCTCACCATGGCGTGCTCGTCATCGAACAGGAAATTGGCAAGAGCCTTAGCCAATTCCGTTTTGCCAACGCCAGTTGGCCCTAAGAATAGGAAAGTTCCCGTAGGGCGATTGGGATCAGAGATTCCCGAACGTGATCTCCGGATTGCACTGGCAACTGCCGCTATGGCACTTCTCTGACCGATTACTCTCTTCGAGAGTTCGTCATCGAGCGCCAATAATCGTTCACTGTCGGCCTGAAGCAGACGGCCCACGGGAATCTTGGTCCAAACTGCGATGACTTCTGCAATGTCATCAGCGCTAACTTCCTCTTTGACCATAGCTGTGTGTTTGTTTGCTTCTGCTCGTGCCTCACCCAACGCGGTTTCAATTTCCCGCATACGTCCATACATTAAGCGAGCAGCTTTCTCGAGGTCGCCCGCTCGTTGAGCACGCTCCGCCTCACTGCGTACTTGGTCCATCTCTTCAGTCAAGGCGCCAATTTGATCCAATAAGTTTTTCTCTTCGTTCCAACGAGCTGAGAGAGTTTTTAACTCTGTATCTAGTTCCTTCAACTCAATCTGTAAATTCGCAAGCCGCTCCTTGGAGGCAGCATCCTTCTCTTTTGAGAGTCCAAACTCTTCCATTCGTAAGCGATCGACCGCACGCTGTAATTGGTCTATCTCTTCTGGAGAAGAATCAATCTCCATCCGTAGTCTTGAGGCAGCTTCATCGACTAGATCAATTGCTTTATCCGGTAAGAATCTATGAGTGATGTAGCGATTGGAGAGGGTTGCCGCAGCCACTAGAGCGCTATCGCTAATTGTTACCTTGTGGTGGGCTTCATATTTTTCGCGCAATCCACGGAGGATCGCAATTGCTTCCTCAACGCTGGGTTCACCAACTAAGACTTGTTGGAAACGTCTCTCTAGTGCGGCGTCCTTCTCGATGTATTTGCGATACTCGTCAAGAGTGGTTGCTCCAATCATATGCAACTCACCACGAGCAAGTAGTGGCTTTAGCATATTGCCTGCATCCATGCTCCCAGCCATACCGCCCATTCCTACGACGGTATGTAATTCATCAATGAAAGTAATAATCTCGCCGCTACTGGCAACAATCTCATCAAGTACAGCCTTTAATCTCTCTTCAAATTCTCCCCGAAACTTTGCACCAGCAATCAGTGCTCCCATATCAAGAGAGACCACCTTCTTATCTTTAAGTCCGAGCGGAACGTCCCCCGCAGCAATTCTTAGTGCAAGGCCTTCGACAATTGCAGTCTTCCCGGTGCCTGGTTCTCCAATCAGTACGGGATTGTTTTTCGTACGCCGAGATAGAACTTGAATGACGCGACGAACTTCATTGTCACGCCCAATGACTGGGTCTAACTTTCCATCGCGTGCACGTTCAGTTAAATCAATCCCATACTGTTCCAGTGCTGATTTCTCTTCTTCGTTTGGTGTGCTCATTTAACAACCGCCTCATTCAGAAAGGAGATATTTCCCTGCTTGGCGTAGGGCATTTGAGATCTCCTCAGCGGAGATCTCTCGCGATCCAGAAGTTCGGATGAAACTTTTTTCGTTCGGCTTAAGATCGATTTCAACATTATCTAGACCGTCGATCTTTAGCAAGTTGGTTGAAATTGAATTTATGCAATGACTACAGGAAAGACCGGTTGCAGTCCAAACTTGATGCTCCATCTTCACTTCTTTCTATTTTCTATCGAAACACCCTCTTACGAACTCTACTGTAGTGATAGTTTCCAGGGTAGATCATCCCGTCATGAACTCATTCTAAGGCTTGTTATTGCAGCGATAAATGGTAAGAACAGGGCTATTTTCAGCGCTCTCCGTGTTCTGATAACTATCGTTTTACTTTCTTTAGATATTGTCAAGCGTTCTGTCAGACAGATCACCTAGGATTGCGAGATGTCTGCGAAATCAATGAACTCCGACCGATTGCCGCCTCCTGTTCGGAGAATGTTGCTGGGTATTACTCTCAGCGCCCTTGGCAATGGGTTGGTTCTTCCTTTCGCCTTTGTCTATCTCCATTCAATCCGACATATCTCCACGTCAATGGCTGGTTTGATCTTTAGCTACGGGGCAGTTATTTCCTTGCTGGTTGCTCCAATGGTTGGAACCTTGATTGATAGATGGGGACCGAAGCCGATTTTGATGGTTTCATTAGTTGTTTCCGCAATCGGGTACTCATCATTCTCTTTAATTAAGACAGTCCCGCAAGCATTTTTAATCATGACGATTTGTGCCATTGGTCAATCTGCAATGTGGCCGAGTCAGGTGGCACTCAATACAGAACTAACGCCAGATCACCTTCGTGAACGAATATACGGTTCGCAGTTTGCCTTATTGAACTTGGGTCTTGGCTTAGGCGGAATGTTCGCGTCGCTCATTGTGTCGCTAGAGAAACCTCAAACTTTCGAAACTCTCTATATTGGCGATGGACTTTCATTTTTGGTTTATCTAGCTGTAGTTCTTTCATTACGAGACACTGGTAGACGAACTAAAGAGCAACGTGAAATTCATGCCAAGTTAGAGGGCGGTTGGATTGACGTAATCCGAGACCGTACTTTCTTTAAAGTGTGGTTAGTTGCGCTTTTTGCAATTTTTCTCAGTTACAGCCAACTCGAAGTTGGGTTTACGTCATTTGCTACAACGGTTGCGGGAGTCCGACCTTCTCGCTTGGCATGGGCATATGCCGTAAATACGGCGGTGATTGCAATATTCCAACTCTGGGTCATTAAGAAATTAGAGAAATTACCGAGGGCTAAGGGATTAGCAATTGCCGCTGGTTTCTGGGCTCTAGCCTGGGCAGTTCTGGCAATAGCGGGAATAGCCAAAGAGTTCGCAGTCCCGGCAATCATTCTCTGTCAATTTATTTTCGCATTAGGGGAGATGGTTTGGTCTCCAATTATGCCAGCGATTGTCAATCAATTGGCACCAGACCATTTGCGAGGACGTTACAACTCCGCTGCCACCAACACATGGCAAGTTGGAATGATCATGGGACCAGCCAGTGCCGGGGTGTTCTTGGGGTCGGGGCAGTGGGCGCTCTGGATTATTCTGTTATGTGGAGGGCTATTAACGGTTGCATTTTTCGCATTGCGATTGAAGTTACCAACTCGACCCACTAAGGAAGTTGCTTAATTACTCGATGTCGATCAGGTCTAAGTAATTTTCATTCCAGAGATCTTCATCCCCGTCAGGTAGTAACAGAACTCTGTCTGGTTTAAGGGCTTGCACTGCGCCCTCATCGTGTGAAACTAGAATTACTGCCCCTTGGTATTCACCTAGCGCTCCTAAAATCTCATCGCGAGAGGCAGGATCTAGGTTGTTGGTGGGTTCATCAAGCAGCAGCACATTTGCAGCGCTGACAACTAGCACTGCCAATGCCAAACGAGTGCGTTCGCCACCGCTAAGGACTTTGACCGGCTTATGGACATCATCGCCAGAAAAGAGGAATGATCCCAACACATTGCGGGCTTCTGGTTCGCGCAGATCTGGGGAAGAGCTCTGCATGTTCTCTAAGACCGTACGTTCATAATCTAACGATTCGTGTTCCTGGGCGTAATAGCCAATGCGCAGACCATGGCCTGCAACGACTTCACCGGTATCAGGCTCCAATTCTCCAGCCAACATTCGTAGCAAAGTTGTTTTGCCAGCACCATTAAGGCCAAGAATGACTACACGCGATCCTTTATCAATGGCTAGATCGACATCGGTAAATACTTCCAAGGATCCGTAAGATTTACTTAAGCCCGTAGCAGTAAGTGGCGTCTTGCCGCACGGTGCAGGCGTAGGGAAGCGCAACTTAGCAACCCGGTCGCTCTTACGGACTTCTTCCAATCCAGAAAGTAACTTCTCTGCACGACGGAACATCCCCTGTGCTGCTTTGGCCTTGGTGGCCTTTGCGCGCAATTTCTCGGCCTGCTTTTCAAGAATAGCGGCCTTCTTTTCAGCATTTGCTCGATCGATTTTCCTGCGGTGCTCATCTTGCTCACGCTGTTGGAGATATTTCTTCCAGCCCATGTTGTAGACATCGATTACATTGCGATTTGCATCAAGATAGAAGACTTTATTTACCACTGTTTCAATGAGATTGACATCGTGGCTAATGACAACGAGTCCGCCCGGGTACTTTGATAGATAGTCCCGCAGCCAGCTGACCGAATCAGCATCAAGGTGGTTGGTTGGCTCATCAAGGAGAAGTGTCTGTGCGCCACTAAAGAGAATCCGCGCCAATTCAACGCGACGCCGTTGGCCACCACTGAGTGCATTTAACGGTTCTTCAAAAAGTCTTTCAGGCAAGCCCAAACTTGTTGCGATCGCCTCTGCTTCAGATGTCGCACTGTAACCGCCGGCGGCACTGAATTCGCTCTCGGCTCTGCTGTAACGATTCATGACCGCTTCAAGTTCATCGCCCTGTGCGGTGGACATTGCATGTTCGGCCTGGCGCATGCGGTCAACAATTTGATCCAGACCGCGTACCGAGAGAATTCTTTCAACGACTGTGCCTGCTTCATCGCCCGTGCGTGGATCTTGGGGGAGATAGCCGATTGCGCCACTTCGTAGAACTTGGCCTCCTGCCGGCATCGCTTCGCCAGCTAGAACCTTTGCTAGCGTGCTTTTTCCAGCACCGTTGCGACCTACAAAACCAATGCGGTCGCCGTGGTTAATCCGGATAGTGACGCCAGAGACGAGAAGACGAGCCCCTGCCCGTAATTCAAGGCTCTGTGTGGCAATCATTACGAGGAGTTTGGCACAGTATGTACCTGCTCTGCAATTTTCACGCAGAGCGATTGACTTTAGGAACCCAGCGCCAAAACCACTTCTGGAGTTTCAATGAGATTAGCCGAAACGATGAAACGCTTGGGAGCATTGCCGAAGTAGCGGAATGGATAACAGGTACTTAAAGTTAATACGGCGTTTTTTGTGGGAACTATAACTGTCCGATCGTCGGCTTGGACAATCCTAAAGCGAGCGACTTTGTAAGTGTAATTTCCAGTAGCAGTGTTAACAATTAAAAGGTCTCCCAATTTCAACTTACCTAATTGCGAAAAGACAGAATCTCGATGACCAGCCAATACTGAGTTATCACGCACACCTGGCAGAACGCTTCCTTCATAATGCCCTACACCCTTTTTTAACTGGCCATCTTCGGTTCCTTGAAATATCGGAAGAGTTTTCTTAAGGGCGGGCATTGAAATGGAGCCGATGTAATCGCCTCGCGCTGGAATAAAAGCAACCGAGTTTGCAGGCGAGTTGGATGAAATGGGAAGAGCGGTGAGCTCTGGCAGTACTTGGCTGCTAGAGCTCACCCTCATCTCTTGTATCTGTGTTACGGCAAACCCGACACTCGCGATTCCCGTTGTTATGAGAATTATCGAGACGGCAGTGAGGATCGGGTTTTTTCTCATCAAAGAATCGTTACCGAAGTACTTTTCTCGATGCGAATCCAGCAGTTCCCAAAAGGATCAACCCTGCACCAAGGGCCAGAAGGTTGTACCAAGGTGAACTTGTCTTAGGAAGTTTTCCGCCTTTAACAGTGACAACCGGAGTTGGGGTTGGTGTTGCTGTGGCCGTTGGAGTAGGTGTTGGGGTTGGTGTAGTGCAACTCGCATTAGTGATTACGTTGGCATTGAGATTGACAGCCCCAGTACGTGCCAGCAACTGCCCCTGTATTGATGCGCCAGATTCGGCAGTAATTGTGGTTAAAGCATATATACGACCGATAAATGTGGAATTAGTACCCAGCGTTGCCGAACTTCCCACTTTCCAATAGACGTTACATGCTTGAGCGCCATTAAGGAGAGTCATAGTGCTACCTGCCGAGGTGATCAAGGTTGATGCGGCTTGAAAAATGAAGACCGCACTTGCATCTCCTTGAGCATCAAGAGTGAGACTTCCTGAGTTGGCAAAAGTTCCCTCGGTGGTGGCGTACGTACCAGGTGTCACGATTTGCGATGCGAGTTCTGGTGTTGCACGAATTGT
>CAKKQM010000053.1:14669-26167 GCA_919902125.1 Actinomycetes bacterium
ACGAATTGTTGGCCCGGCTGCCGAAGTTGTTGCCGGATAGAGGAAAATGGTCAATAGTGGCAGAACGCCAATTGCGGAAAAAAAGCCTTACTTTATTTATCTTTCTCATAGTCATTCGATTCTTTTGTGTATGCAATTGTTCACCATCGAGGCTCGATGTTTCTCTCTTAGAGAGATAGACCCATTGGTGATCACACACCTACCCAGTCAACTCTGCGAATTCTCTCAATTCCCTGTCAATTCTCTTCATTTCTTTAATGATCTGTACTTTCGGCAAGGGTGCGGAGCGTCTGCGCAGCCTGTATTTCGTTCTCACCTTCGACTTGAACGACAATCTCATCGCCACATTTAACACCCAGCGTCATGACGCGCAAGATGCTGGCTCCGTCTACGAACTCCGAAAGTTGCCCGTCGCTGACCTTGGCAAGCCGGACCGTGCAGCCGGATTCCTTGGCACTGCGCGAAAAGAGCGAGGCAGGTCTAGCGTGAAGCCCAACGGGTGAAGCAACAGCAGTTCGAAATTCTTGCATCAGTGCACCCTCATAGATTCTTCTCGACTCGTAGCGTATATGGAGGCATAGTGGTGTTTAATAAACACATCTATCCAGACATTTTCACAAATGTGAAGGTTGGAGAATGATGACTTCGGCTTTAATAACCGGACATCCGCTCGGATCAAAGGCGAACGCACGGTACGCACTCTTAACGATGTCGCGTATCCGTAAATTTGAAGAAGCAGTTGAAGACCTCTTCGGTCGAGGAATGGTGCATGGCACGATGCACTTATCTATTGGGCAGGAAGCATCTCCAACTGGAGTATGTATGGCGTTGAATATCACCGATCAAATTACCTCTACGCACCGCGGTCATGGGCATTGCATCGCAAAAGGCGCCGACCTAACTCGCATGGTCGCCGAACTGCTAGGAAAAGAGATCGGTTATGGTGGCGGGCGCGGTGGTTCGATGCATATCGCCGATGTTGAGACTGGAAATCTTGGTGCTAATGGGATTGTCGCCGGCGGAATCCCCATTGCTGTAGGTGCGGCACTGGCTTCGCAGATGATGAATAAGGGCACGGTCGCCGTTTCATTCTTTGGCGATGGCGCGATGAATGAAGGTGCATTTCATGAAGCAGCCAACCTCGCGGCAATTTGGAAACTTCCCGTCATTCTTGCGTGCGAGAACAATAAATATGGCATGAGTTCTTCTATCGAACTTGCCTTTGCTATCGATCACCTTTCCGAACGTGGTCTTGCTTACGGCATCCCAGGTGTGACACTTGACGGTAACGATGTTTCGGCTGTGTATGAAGCGACCGAAGTTGCCGTGAAACGGGCCCGAGCAGGCGAAGGTCCAACGCTTCTTGAATTTGTGACCTACCGCTGGAAGGGTCATTCACGCTCCGATAAGAATCTTTATCGCACTAAAGAAGAGATTGATGAGTGGAAGAAGAAAGACCCCATTCTCTATTTTGAACATGTCGTGCGTGAAAAGGCGCTGCTGACTGATGCCGAGATTGCAGAGATACACAAACTTGCAACCGATCAGGTTATTGCTGCAGTGAACGAGGCGATGAAAGCAGCCCCCGCTGATCCAGCAGGATTGCTTGATGCAGTATTTAAGAAGGTGAGCGCATGAGCGATCGCATGCTGACGATGGCGCAGGCGCTTCGCGAAGCGATGTCGATTGCGATGGATGAACGCCCTGAAGTATTTATCCTCGGTGAAGATATTGGTATTTATGGTGGAGCTTTTGGCGTTACTGGAGATCTCTATCACCGATACGGGAAAGAGCGAGTTCGCGATACCCCCATTTCAGAACTCGGAATTGTCGGTGCTGCTGTCGGTGCTGCACTTTCGGGTATGCGTCCGATCGTTGAAATTCAATTCTCTGATTTCACTGCACAAGCGATGGACCAAATTGTTAACCAAGCAGCCAAGATTCACTTTATGGTCGGTGGTGGACTCAATGTGCCATTGGTATTGCGCGCGGCTAGCGGATCGGGCACCGGGGCTGCGGCGCAACATTCTCAGAGCCTTGAAGGTTGGTTCGCAAATGTTCCTGGTTTGAAAGTTGTTATCCCTTCATCTCCATATGAAGCAAAGGGTCTTTTACTTTCAGCCATCGATGATCCCAATCCAGTTATTTTTATGGAACATAAACTTCTCTACAAAATTCCTGGGCGCGAGGAAGTACCGGAGGGTGGGTATCGAATCCCACTCGGAGTTTCGAGAGTCCTACGCGAAGGAAAAGATTTAACTGTTGTTGCCACTGGAATCATGGTTTTCAAAGCAATTGCAGCGGCGCAAGAGTTAGAGAAAGAGGGCGTAGCCCTTACGGTCATTGACCCACGCACTATTTCGCCGTTGGATATGGATCCAGTCTATGAGTCAGTGGAGAAAACTGGGCGATTGATGGTGGTGCAAGAAGCTCCAGAACACGGTGGGTTCCTCAACGAAGTTATTGCCAAGGTTGCAACTGGTCCCTCTCTTGGATCATTGATTGCGCCAGTTGTGCGGTTAGCGGGGATGAACATCCCGATCCCATATGCGCCACAACTTGAAAAAGCCGCAGTGCCGCAAGTGCCTGACATTGTGAAAGCCGCGCGCAATGTAGTTGCGAACTGGCGATGAGCAAATTCGATTACGCGGTCATCATGCCCAAGATGAGCATGACAATGGAAGAGGGTGAACTTCTTGGAATTCGCGTAAAAGTTGGCGATGTTGTGAAATCTGGCGATGTACTTTTTGATGTTGCAACTGACAAGATTGATATGGAAGTTGAATCTCCATCTGACGGAGTAGTCAAAGAAATTATTGGCCAGGTTGGATCTACGATGCCTGTGGGGGCACCAGTCTTAATGCTTCTCACCGATACCCAGGTCATGAGTTTTGATTTTAATTCACTACCTATTGAGGCGATAGTGCCTGTTGTTCCAACTCCGGGCATAGAAGTTCCGATTGTGGTGCCATTTACAGAACCAGTTGTTGTGAGGGCTGTGCCTAAAGCGCGCGTTATCGCGCAAAACCGCGGCATTAATTTACAGACTATTGCAGCGACTGGGCCTTTTGGAACTATTACCTATGAAGATGTCACCAACTCGCAAGTTTTTGGTGCCAATGACGCTCGCAAAGCTTCCAACCGGAAAATGGTTGCGGAAACCATTGAAAAGACTCGCGGAATACCACAGATAACACTCTCTCGATTTAGTACGCACACAACTGCATCACTCGAACAGGGGAGTGCTCATCTTGTTTCTACCTGGGCGCGCATCTTACGTCGCAATGCGCATTTCAACATCTCAACACTTGATGAAAAGGCGCATCCTCACGTTGGAATCGCATTAATCATGGAATCTAAATACGGTCTTGCAATTCCTGTTTTTAAGGACCCGGACCTTTCCGCGGGTACCGATCTTTTGGCGTGGATTCAATTGACTCGGGCGCAAGCTCTGCACGGCAAAGTTCCAGTGGAGATGTTGAGCGGTGCAACTACATCAATTTTTGATCTCTCTCACACCAAAATCTCTTCTGCAATTCCCTTGCTATTACCCTCACACACTACTGCGCTCTCTGTCGGAGCACCGCAGGCTGCCTTTGCTGAATCAGAAATCTGCCTTACGGTTGACTTGCGTTACTGTGATGCGCTTGAAGCTGCGCAGTTGCTCGACCAACTCATTGACGCGCTGTAACGTAAAGAGAAGTTAAAGAGGAGATGGCATGAACACACTTCAGGGCGTCTCAGCTAGCACTGGTGCGGCACTCGGCCCATTTCATGTCATGGCAACTGCGTTGCCTAAACCATCCTCTATAAAGACCGCTTTAACTTCGCAGCAGGAAAGAGAGAATCTTACGCGAGCTGCTAAAGCAATCGCAGATGAATTAAGAGATCGTTCCTTAAGGACTTCCGGTGAAGCGCAAGAGATCCTTCTTGCCTCAAGTGAGATCGCGCAAGATAGCGCGCTTCTTTCTGAAGCGGAGGCATTGATTGATAAAGGACACAGCGCTGCTTATGCAATTTGGGAAGCTGCGGAAGTTTTCTCTGCACTACTTACGCAATCAGGTGGCTATCTCGTCGAGCGAGCTAGCGATGTCGCCAATATCCGCGACCGCATTACGTGCGTTCTTTCAAGCGTTGGTTATCCAGAAATTCCTCATCTGGATCATCCTTTTGTCCTTATTGCGCGCGACCTTTCGCCAGCTGACACCACTGATCTTCAGCCTGGGCAGGTACTCGCGATTGTTACAGAAGAAGGTGGGCCGACAAGTCACACCGCAATCATTGCGCGCACTCTGGGTATTCCTGCAGTCGTTGCTTGTAAGGGCGTCGTTGCAGCGGCAAAGAGCGACTTGAGCGGGAAAGTTGGGGTTGATGCTCGTGGTGGTGCTGTCACATTTGATCCCAGTGCAGAGTTAGAAAACGAATTAGCAGCCCTTACGGCAACAATTGAAATTAGACGGGCCCACAAGCCAAAACGCCCTTCCGATGGCTATACAACAACTGATGGCATCACCGTTCCAATCTATGCCAACGTCGGAAGATTGGATGATGTTCAGGCTGCAGTGAATGCAGGCGCTGATGGAATTGGTTTACTACGTACCGAACTTTTATATCTGGATCGTCAGACGCCACCTACACTTGAGGAACAGTGCGATATTTACAGAAAGATGTTCACGCCTTTTAAAGGTCGGAAAGTCATTATCCGCACGCTTGATGCAGGCGCTGATAAGCCAATGGCATTTATTAATTTTGCTCACGAACCCAACCCGGCACTCGGAGTACGTGGGTATCGAACGATTGTAATTAATGAGCAATTGCTCAATACCCAACTTAAGGCAATCGCAGATGCAACGTCTGCTTCTGGTGCTGATGTTTGGGTAATGGCACCGATGATTACATTGCCAGAGGAAGCGCAAAAGTTTGTTGCCCTTGCTAAAAGTTATGGAATTAAAACAGTTGGCGTGATGGTGGAAGTTCCATCGGCGGTATTACTGGCAGATGACATTACCCGAGTGAGTAACTTTGTTTCTATCGGAACCAATGATCTAGGTCAGTACCTTCATGCAGCCGATCGAGAATCTGCTCAGTTAGCAATGTTCAATGATCCATGGCAACCAGCGTTATTACATGCCATCCATCGCGTTGCAACTTCGGGAAGTGCGCATAATTGTTCGGTTGGCGTGTGCGGCGAGGCTGCATCAGATCCTGCCTTAGCTGCTGTACTTATTGGGCTTGGTGTCACAAGCCTTTCGTGCAATATCAGCACTCTGGAAGATGTTGCCCAGGCGATAACTTCGCTTTCTCATTTAGAGATGCGCGAAGCGGCCAATGCTGCACTGCGTGCAGGCAATGCCAAGGATGCCAAGACCTTTGCTCGCGGGCATCTGCACAAACTCTCGACTCTGGGTTTATAAGAAACTTGTTAATGCTTGATTAAAAGGCGCGCGGGTAGCACACTAACCTAAATATTCAATGACTGAACGGATGTGACGATAGTGAAAAAGCGGGATACGGAGTTAATCCTCCGCGTCGCTCACATGTATTACGAAAAAGGCCGGTCTCAAGATCAGGTTGCCCGAGTTTTGGGAACATCACGTTCCAATGTTTCGCGAATGCTTTCTGACGCAAAACGTCTGGGTTTCGTTCAAATTAAAATTGTGGCTCCTATAACTCGTCACGACACGCTTTCAAGTCAACTCCATGAAGTTTTGGGTATTCAAGATGTACAGGTCATTGGGACAGACCGTTCCGAAACTACGATGAGATCGGTTGGGCGCGCAGCTGCTACAGCGCTCATGCATGCGTTGAAACCAAACAGCATCATTGCAATTTCCTGGGGTCGCGGCGTCGAGGCCACCGTTGTTGAAGTGCAGAGCGAAACTCTGGTCGGCCTGAAAGTGACCCAACTTATGGGCGGGCTATCCTCCATTGCTACCTCTGTCAGCGCAGAAGAGTTAGGGCGCACGTTGGCGCAAAATCTCCATGCCCAATTCATCCCCCTTTTAGCCCCAGCGGTAGTTAGTAATTCGCGTACTCGTAACACTCTTTTGAAGGAAGATTCCATTTCGCAGGTACTGGAGGTATCGCGTCGGGCAGATATTGCCTTGGTGGGTGTCGGCTCTCACGGATCTGCTTCAAGTGAGGAAGTTCTTAAACAATTCAGACTCAACAAGTCAGAGCATGAGATGGCTGCCAGTACCTACGCTGGAGATATCTCCGCCAGGTTTTATGACGCTAATGGGCGCTCGGTTAGTAACGAGATGGATAACCGAGTCGTGGGTTTAACACTTGAAGAACTTGCGAACATCCCGCATGTCATCGGGGTCGCTGCTGGCAATGAAAAAGCTCAAGGAGTTCTGGGTGCTGCCCGCGCAGGCTTGATCGACACACTTGTTACTGATGTTGCATGCGCAAGAGAGGTTCTCAAACTTGCAACATCTGTGAAAGCACCTTAGCGCGGAGCGGATTTAGTTGAAGGTATCGGACGGGTCGGCACGTGAATTGCCGATGATAATTGTCGGCGATAGACTTCAAATAATCGCGAATTACTAACCAAAATTAAATGAAAAGAGTGTCGATACGATGGCATACACACAGCGGTTACAAGATCACGCAAAAACTTTAGGACGCGATGTTCGAGTGGCTCTTGTCGGAGCCGGACAGATGGGTCATGGTTTTGGTTGCCAGGTTGACCGTATGCCGGGACTAAAACTCTCCTTAGTTGTTGATATTGATCCCGCTCGCATTCAAAGCCTTTTCAACGACATTGGCGTGAAAGATGTAGTCATTAGTACTGATCCAAAAGTATTATCCGAGGCACTTCTTACTGGCAAGCTTGCGGGTACTACGACCACTGATTTCATTGCCAAACTACCATTTGACATTGTTGTCGAAGCAACCGGTATTCCAGATGTCGGTGCCCGCGTTGCTTACTCATGTTTACTGGCCAAGAAAGATGTGGCCGTTCTTAATGTTGAAATGGATGTCACTATTGGACCACTACTGCACAGAACAGCGCAATTAGGTGGTGCGGTTTATACCGTCTGTCATGGTGATGAGCCGATTGAGGCCAAAGTCCTCGTTGATTTTGCCCGCGATCTGCAATTTGAAGTTGTGGCCGCTGGTAAGGGTAAGAACAATCCTTTTGAGCCTTTGAGCACCCCCGATACAGTTAAAGATCGTGCCATTGCCCAGCGGATGAACCCCAAGATGCTCTGTTCATTCACCGATGGCTCTAAGACGATGATTGAAATGGTCGCGCTCGCCAACGCTACCGGCCTTGAATTGTCTAAGCGTGGCATGTATGGCCCGGCTGCGACTGTGAAAACGCTGCAGAATGTATTTGCGCTGCAAGAAGATGGTGGCGTTCTTGATCGGCCAGGCGTAGTTGATTACTGCACTGGCGATGTAGCCCCCGGTGTCTTCGTGATTGTTCGTACCGATGCGCCTTACATCAACCACGAGATGAGTTATCTCAGGATGGGACCTGGTCCTTACTTCGCTCTCTATCGCCCCTTCCATTTAGCTTCTATTGAAGCACCGCTCTCGGTTGCTCGTGCAATTCTAGATCGCGAATCATCTCTCTTTGCACCTCATCTTCAAGCTGAAGTTGTTTCCATGGCAAAGAAAGAGATGGACCCTGGCGATAAAATTGACGGCATTGGTGGTTACACCATCCGCGGTTACGCTGATAATGCCAAGGATGCCAAACGCGACAACTTGGTACCTATCGGTTTGATGCAGAACGCAATTGTGACGAAGGAAATAAAGACGGGCGACTTGATTACTTATGACCATGTTCAACTTGATGAATCTAGCTTGATCGTTCAATTGCGCCGACTACAAGATAACTTGGGACTTACTTATGCTTGATTTCTCTCATATTTTAAGTCTGCAACAGACCAAGGTTCCTGCCTAGTGACAGAATAAGGGTATGGACGGCCAGATGCGGATAGCGGTTGTAGTGCTTGCTGCCGGTAGCGGCTCTCGCTTTGGCAATGCCACCAATAAAGTTTGGTTGCCATTAAGTGGTCGTCGCATCATCTCTCGTTCGCTCTCTAATGCAGTCAAGAGTTTTCCTGGGTGTCGAAGCGTGCTGGTAATAAACTCAGCCGATACTGCATTAGCCAATCAAGTCTTACGCCGCGAGGCGCCACATATAGACGTTGAGTTGGTCAATGGCGGGGATTCTCGCCATGAATCTGAATACAACGCATTGATGCACCTTGCGCCGGCTATTGAAGACGGAAGTATTAATCTGGTACTCATCCACGATGGCGCTCGCCCACTTGCAACTAGTATGTTATTTCACGACATTGCTACGACTGCACATCATCACGGAGGTGCGTTGCCCGCGATCGTTGTGGATCCACGCGAAATGGACACCATCACCGATAATCAGATCGTGAGAGTTCAAACGCCGCAAGCTTTTCGAGCCGAAGAGTTACTCTCTGCCTACCAACAAGCCCACACTGACAATTTTATCGGTACCGATACTGCAGCATGCATGGAGAGATATTTCCCTAATGTTTGCAGCATTGCGGTTGCTGGCGAAGTTCAAAATGTAAAAATTACTTATCCTCAAGATCTGGTAATTGCAGAACACGTACTTGAAATGCGGGGGTACAAAGAATGAATAATGAAGTAATCACAGCGGAATTGCACTGCGCTCACTGCAATCAAGAGACTCTGCACGATTTGGTGTACGTGGGGCGGCTATTAGTTTCTAGCACCTGCCAGGTATGCCAGATGCAGGTTAAACATGAGCCGGGAGATTTACGTGTTCATTATATTAAGGATCTGGAGCACCGAATTGTTACTAAACCACGAAGGCTGTGGACGAGGTTTTGGAGGGCTCCAATTATTTCAGTGTGGACACTGCCGAAGAAAATTATGGAGCAGCCAGGTAAGTTGTGGAATGAAATTAAGACTCTTTTCAAGTAAGACTTAGACGCTGGTCTGTCTCCAATGGAGGAACGACTCTAAGAGATCTCGGTCCGCAATTGTATTGATTCGTAACGCTTCAGGGCTTCCTTCAATATGTTCAATGCGTGCACCCTTTTTGAGCGGCAAGAACCAACCTTGATCTTTGCCTTTGGAGTCAATCACTGAGGTACGGATCAACTCTGGAGTGGCAATTCTTTTTACTTGAGTTCGATCGAGAGTTTTTTGAATTACCGAATTAGGCCCTACGATCTTGAGTGTTTCGGTGAACGCGATCGCGGGTCTTACGGCATCAACGCTAGGTGTAAGAGCATTGGTAAGTCGAGTGAATTGCTCTGCACTGGTCAGAGGTCGACTGGCATCGTGCACTAAGAGTGTTTCACAATCTCTAATCATGGGCGCTAGGACTTTGGCCAGGGCACGCGGTTGGTTGGGGTCGCAAATGATGAGTTCATGGGGAATTTTATTTTTCTTTAGTAGAAGATAAACAGCAGACTCATCAACTGGCGATACCGCAACAGTAATTGGCAGCGTCGGCCAATACTCTTGAAGTCCGTGAATAGCGCGAATCAAACTTGGTGTCTTATTGACGTCCAGCAGAGCGGTTGTTGAGGTGACAGCCACGACAACACGCAACTTCATAGGCACATTCCTCAATTCAAGAGCAGGAGCCCGAGGGTATCCCACATCCCGAAAAGTAAGGAAATATGAACCTGAATCCGCTTGCTAGGACTGGCGGGGCATTATGCGCGACGCCTTCTTAGTGTCCAACTAATTCCACCAAGGAGAGTCAATCCTGCACTGACTGCAAGAAGGTTGTACCAAGGTGAACCTGTTTTTGGAAGTTTTCCGCCAGTAACAGTGACAACTGGTTTAGGTGTAGGAACCACCACGACCTCTTTGGCAATGTCGTTATTGGTTCGGGTGATGGTCACATCTGAACCTGCTGCCAAGGTAACAAATCCGTAGGTGACGTCAGGGCCCGAAAAACTTCCCGCATACCCAGCAACTGAGTTCTCACTAACTACATAACTTCCAGCGGCCAAAATGTAGGTTCGTCCAACATCGCCGATACCGACAGCCGGGCTGCCTGCAACATCGACGCCATGAAGGGTCACATGTAAGAGGAAGTCAGAGGGTAGGGCTGTTCCACCGTCATCGTTTATTACCGTTTTAACAACATGCAAAGTCGCTGAAGGAGTTGGAGTTGGAGTTGGGGTAGGCGTTGGAGTTGGGGTAGGCGTTGGAGTTGGGGTAGGCGTGGCGACTGGAGTGGGAGACCACTGCGCATAAAGAATGGTGTCCGCTAGGACCGTAAGTGTCTATCCCGGGGCGTAAGAAGTTCCGGTGCCATTGGCGGCTGTATTCCAATTACCAAAAGTATTACCAGTTTTTGTCAAGGATCCCAGGTTACCTAGAACTATGGCGTTCTGAAATTTGTAATATGGGTTCGCCCAATCTATGGGAACAACCCCCCCATTTGAAGTGTTTCCATCATAGGTAACTCTGTACGTAATGGCTGGCGCTGGCACCACTGCCGCCGCGCAATTGTTGTTTGTGATCGTGTTGGTATCCAGAGTGACGGCGGCATCGCGTGAGAGCAATTGCCCTTCGATGTTGGCTCCGGTTTTTGCGGTAATTGTTGCAATACCGAGAACGTGGCCCGCGAATATGGAACTAGTACCCAGTGTCGCTGCACTTCCAACCGTCCAATAGACGTTACATGCTTGGGCTTGATTGGTGAGCAGCACCTTGCTAGCTCCACCATCCGCAGTTATCAGAGTAGCAGCTGACTGAAAAACGAAGATTGCATTGGGGTCGCCTCCACCATCAAGTGTGAGCGTTGTAGTGATTCCAAAGGTTCCATTACTGTATACACCTGCTGTCAGAGTCTGCCCGCCCAACTCGACCCCAGGATTGGGCTTGGTCGTTGCTAGCGTACTCAGTGGTTTATCCGTTGGGTTGGCCTGCGCGAGAATTTAAAACCAAATTCTCGCGCAATAAAGGGGGATTAAGGCCATGGCTCATGAGACTGCACCAGAAATAAGAATCTATCGCGACCGTGATGAGCTCTGTGCGGCAGTGACTGACTTAGCAATCAAACGGATCCGTGATGGCCTTGAGTCTCGGGGGGTTTTCCATCTAGCCCTCACTGGTGGAGAAATCGGGACTCTCATCTCAGAGCAATTGGTTGCTATTTGGAATCGAAATCCATCCGAATTTACCGGTTTACATATTTGGTGGGGAGATGAACGTTTTCTTCCGGAAATGAGCGAAGATCGCAATGCGCATCCAGTAGTGCAACATTTGCAATCGGGCGGTGCAATTCATATTCACGAAGCCCTCTCTTCCGATATGGCAATTGATCTTGATACTGCCACGAGAGAATATCGCGCCGAGATCGCCGGTATTGCTATGGATTTATCTCTTTTGGGAGTGGGGCCCGATGGGCATGTTGCATCACTTTTCCTTGGTCATTGGAGTAGAAGTGAAACAACTGATGTTGTTGCCGTACATGATTCGCCAAAACCTCCAACTGCGCGCGTTACATTTTC
>CAKKQM010000053.1:26267-37575 GCA_919902125.1 Actinomycetes bacterium
ACCACCAGTGAGAATGGCTATCTTCACTGCGGCCCCGTTGGAGCAGGACATTATGTGAAGATGATCCACAACGGAATTGAATACGGAATGATGGCGGCAGTTGCTGAAGGTCTAGCAATCTTTGAGGCAGCAAAAGATGCAATTCCAGCTTACAATTTGGATATTCCCGAGATCACTGAAGTGTGGCGCCGAGGTAGCGTTGTGGCTTCATGGCTGCTTGACTTGACTGCGCAAGCACTTCAAGAAAATCCAACATTGTCTGGTTACTCCACGCAAGTAAGTGATAGCGGCGAAGGCCGTTGGACGGTGCAAGCCGCAATTGAATCTGGTGTCCCTGCACCCGTCCTGAGTGCATCGCTCTACTCTCGATTCGCTTCACGGGGTAACGATGATTTTGCCAACCGAATTCTTAGTGCGATGCGCTACAAATTTGGGGGACATAATGAAACGCCAAAGCAAGGCTGATTATGCGCGCTGATGCGTTAGTTCTCTTCGGTGCCACTGGGGACTTGGCACGGAAGAAGCTTTTCCCTGCTCTCTATGAAATGGAAGAAGCAGGGGAGTTAGAGATCTCTGTCTTTGGTATTGCTTCATCAAAATGGACTCAGAGTGAATTCCGTGCCATTGCCGAACGCGCCATCCGCGAACGAATCAAAAATGTCGATGAGACCGTGTTGAAGAATTTACTGGATGAGTTGCACTTGATTGTTGGGGACTACCGCAGTCCTGAAACTTTCGTGCAATTGCGCGATGCTTTGGCGGCATTCACCTTACCTGTGATATATCTTGCAATTGCCCCCGATATGTTTTCAACGGTCACTCAAGGCCTCGCCGATGTTGGCATTACCAAGAGCGCTCGCGTCGTTGTTGAAAAGCCATTTGGCCGCGATTTACCCAGCGCCATCGCCCTTGATGATTCGTTGAAGAAAATCTTGCCCGAAGACCAGATATATCGTATTGATCACTATCTCGGCAAAGAATCTGTCGAGGATCTTCTAGTTTTTCGTTTCGCCAATACTCTTTTCGAACCGGTGTGGAATCGCAATTATATCGCTAGCGTTCAAATAACGATGTCTGAAAGTTTTGGCATTGAGGGACGTGGCAAGTTCTACGATGGCGTTGGTGCGACCCGTGATGTCCTTCAGAACCATCTAATGCAGATCCTCTCCATGCTAGCGATGGAACCGCCTATTGATCTTTCATCTCAGTCGATGCAGGATGAAAAGATCAAAGTGCTATCGGCAGTGCGTGATTTACAACCTGCAGATGTGATCCGTGGACAATATGTTGGGTATCTTGAAGAGGATGGCGTTGCTGAACACTCTGATACCGAAACTTTTGTTGCGATGAGGTTGTTCATCGATAACTGGCGTTGGGAAGGCGTTCCCTTTTACTTACGTACCGGCAAGAAGATGGCAGAAACAACAATGGAGGCAGTAATTGAATTTAAGCAGCCACCGCGATTGCTCTTCACTATTGCCGGCGCTACTAAGCCCTTGCCCAACATTGTTCGTTTCCGCCTAGGTGTTCGCGACGGCGTAGATATTTCTTTGCAAGCCAAGGCACCAGGTTCAGCCCTTGTTACCTATCCGGTTGATCTCACCGTTGAGTTTGCCGCCGCCCTAGGTGAGCGCAAAGAAGCCTACGAACGTCTACTGGATGCTGCATTGGAAGGCGATCACTTTAGATTTACTCGCATTGATGCCGTACTTCAATCTTGGCAAGTGCTAGATCCCATCTTGAAATCACCAACCAAATTGCACCCATACTTTGCTCATAGTTGGGGACCAGATGAGGCGCTTGAATTAGTACCTAGTGGATGGAATATCGTCGGCAAGGACGTAAGCAAACGTTGATTTCCGTATTCCGGCCCCTCATTTTTATCGGGCTATAAACGAGGTGGTAGGCGTGGGGTTAGGAGAGCTTTCCGGTAACTTCAACAATATTGACCTGGTTGTTGGAGAGTCCCACCTTGAGTTCGTCTCCGACTGCACCAGCGCATGAGAGCGCCCAACCGAATGTGATCGAACCGCCTGCTGCAAGTGGTTCCTGCGGAGCGCCATTAATTCCACTGTCGCCATCAAAGATGTCAACGCATTCTCCGCTAGCACTGCTGCCCTTAACCATCAAGGTAGCTAGATCTAGGTCAGCGCTTGAACCATTAGAGACACTCACGGAGAATTTCTCAAAGCGCTGTCCAGGAACCTGGCCCGAGGCGAATTTTCCAGGGGTGAATTGCGAAGGAGCAGAGAGGGTGTAAGAGACGCCATCTGGGGCAACTACCGGACTATCAAATCCACCAGTTACCTGAGCCACCTCTTCTTGCGTGTCAACGAGACTTTCCTCTGCCGCAGCAGTTGTAGCGGAATCCTTTGAACCGCCACCGCAGCCAGCCAAGATAAGCGCCAATGCGATTGAACTCGCTGTCACCAGAAATTTCTTATTGATGACCTTAGTCACGGCTTGCCTCCCAGTATGTTCGTTTACGTAATGCGCCAGTATAGTCTACTTGCGCAAGCGGACTTGGAATTCTAGATTGAGTCGTGATTCGACTTTAGATCATCAGGGGGGCGTATGTCTGCAGTAGTAGCAGAAACGACGAGTTCGAAAGAGGCCATTAAGGGCCGCAGTCCCCGTCAGATTGCTTGGATACGATTTAAGCGAAACAAAGTTGGCATGGGTGCCGCAATACTGAGTATCACAATTTTGACGCTCTCATTTTTTGCACCCATCGTCTGTCGTATTTTAAGAATAGATCCTAATACCCTTAATTTAGATATCCTCGACAACAGCGGAATTCCGAAATTACCTCATGGTGGAATCAGTCTTAGTCATCCGCTAGGCCTTATCCCTGGTACTGGTCGCGACCTTCTGGCTCAGTTGCTTTACGGGTCACGAATTTCATTTTTGGTTGCAATCCTGACTACTGTCACCAGTTTATTTATCGGCCTCATGGTGGGAATTATTGGTGGATATTTTCGCGGCCGGATTGATAATTATCTGGGTCGTTTCACCGATTTTCTTCTAGCCTTCCCTGCATTCTTTATGATTGTGGCTTTAAGTGAGCCAGTGGTCAAGCGGATCGAAAGCACGGGAATTGCGCAGGGAAATAGTGCTCGCATGCTCTTCCTTATTTTCTTTCTCTCCTTCTTTGGATGGCCTGGGTTTTCGCGACTGATCCGCTCTCAGGTCTTAAGTCTGCGTGAGCGAGAATTTGTTACTGCCGCACAGGCGATGGGCGCAAAACGGAGGCGGATAATTTTTAAAGAGTTACTACCCAACCTTTGGGCACCCGTCATCGTCGTGGCCTCACTCGCCCTTCCGGGGTATCTTGCCGCCGAAGCAGTCTTCTCCTACTTGGGTCTTGGTCTTCAACCCCCGGCATCAACCTGGGGCATTCTTCTTTCCAACGCCACCCGATTCGTGACCGTGATGCCCAGTTTCTTTTTGATCACAGCCGGGTCATTGGTCATGGTTGTTCTGGCATTTAACTTAGTTGGGGATGCCCTGAGAGATGCCCTAGATCCTCGGGCAGACCGATAAAAGTTCAAATTCCGTACTAGAGAAAACTTCACAATATGGACATCTCGTGATTGACTACTACTGCGGGCGCAGTTCATTGCCCCATAACTGAAAGGAGTACTGAATGAGCCGCTTTTTAGCTCTTCGTCGTGCTGTTGTTGTGACTGCTGCCAGCACTTTGGCGATCTCCACTGTCTTGGTTGGAGTATCTGCTACTGCAAATGCAGCAGCAAAACCAAAAACTGGTGGAGTCCTTAACCTGCTAGGACACCAACCACGTCTGGACAACCTTGATCCAAGCCGTATTTATACTGGTCGCGATCTTGAATTTATGAATTCATTTGTTACGAGAACTTTGGTTTCCTACAACCCAGTTCGAGGTGCCGCAGGCGCCAACCTGGTAGCTGACTTGGCTACCAACACTGGTGTTCCAAGCAAGGCTGCAAAGGTATGGAAGTTCACACTCCGTCCTGGAACCAAGTTTGACGACGGAACTCCCATTACCTGTGCGCATATTCAGTACGGAACATCACGCGTTTTTGCAACCGATGTCATCACTGGTGGTCCGGCCTACTTGCAGAGTTGGTTGAATATTCCCAAGGATGCCGATGGCAACTCCATCTATACTGGTCCATACAAGAACACCCCTGCGGGCGTAGCGGCTTACAAGAAAGCTGTTTCATGTTCAAAAGACAACCGCACCATCACCTTTACCTTGAACAAATCCATTGCTGACTTCAACTATCTCGCTACTTATGGTGTCATTTCGCCAATTCAAGCGAAGAAAGACTCTGGGGAGAAGTACGACCTAAAGCCGCAGGCAACTGGTCCTTACAAGATCGTCGAAAACAGCAAGACCCAACTTCGTATGGTCCGCAACAAGTACTGGTCCAAGGCGTCGGATCCTGTTCGCACCCCTTATCCAGATGAGGTAGTCCTTACCTTTGGTCTGGATGAAGAAATTATCGATCAGATTATGTTGGAAGATAGCATTCCAAACGCCATCAACTTCGATGGCCCACTTCCTACCAACCGCGATAAGTTCTTCAACGATCCTAAATTTGCGAATCGTCGGATGAATAACTCGGACCCATATGCTATCTACTTCGCATTTAACGTTGCGAAGATGCCATGCTATGAAGTGCGTGCAGCTATGTATTACTCACGCGATGCCAAGGCACTTCTTGACTATGCAGGCGGGCCAAAATATGCAGGTTCCTATGCAACCGGCGTAATTAGCCCCTTGCTAGCAACTGACTATGCACCGACCAAGGTTGTGGGGCCAGGAAGCCCTGACTTTATGCCAGCAGGGAATGTGGCCAAGGCCAAGGCTCTCATGGAGGCCGCCAAGACCAAGTGCCCAGCTGATTACAAGAAGGCAACTGAAGATGGGATCGTCTTTGATGTCCGTCAATCATCGACTCTGACTGACACAATTCCAATCAACGAGGCTGCCTATGCTCGGGCCGGAATCAAGGTGAAGTACAACATCATCAGCGCTGGTTACTATCCAACAGTTATGAATCCAGCCAAGCAGAGCGATCTTTCAGCTACTGGCTGGGGCGCTGACTGGGCAAATGCTTCAACTGTCATCCCAGAGCTCTTTACAACTGCAGGCGGATTCAATATTTCGCAGAACTCCGCAGATCCTGGCTATAAGGCATTCGAGGCCAAAGTTGCTGTTGCAATGAAGACCACGGATCGCACTAAGCAGGCTGCAATGTGGAAAGCTCTCGATAAAGAAGCCATGAAGAATTTCTGGGTATTGCCAGTAACCTTTGGTAAAGCTCAAGAAATCTGGGGCTCGGCCCTTCACAATGTCTTCTTCTGGGTACCACAGGGCAACCCTGCTTACGGAAAGATCTGGGTTAAGGAATAAACTCGGAAGACCTCTGTAACTAGGTAAGATAAGAAAAGAGATCGCGCTCTTGGGGCGAGTTGTTACGACTCGCCCCAAGAGTTATTTCATGGGTTGTTTGTAGTAGATCTGCAGAATAAGGGGATAGTGATGTTGAGGTTTATCTCGCGAAGAATATTTTTTGCTGCCATCACTATTCTGATCGTTTCGGCTGTGGTTTACGCGATTTTTTCGTTTCTCCCCTTTGATCCTGCCGCCTTAACCTGTGGCCAGCGTTGTAGCGATCAGATCATTGCAGCTAACCGCATTAAACTTGGATTTGATAAACCTATCTGGATCCAGTACTGGCTATTTCTCAGCGGTATTTTTCTTGGCCGCACCTACGGCTCTGGCAGTGCAGCATTTTCCTGCCCGGCACCAAGTTTTGGCTATTCTTTTAACGAAAATGCCTGCGTAACTGATCTCCTTAAGGAAGCCTTACCTGTCACGCTAAGTCTGGCAATCGGCGCTATGTTGCTCTGGCTCGTAGTTGGTATCGGGCTAGGAATAGTTGCTGCAAAATTTAAAGGGAAGTTTCCAGATACAGCTAGTTCGGTATTTGTTTTATTGGGAACTTCATTGCCAACTTTTGTAACTGGACTCGCCTTGCTCATCTGGGTCTCAATTAAGTGGAAGATCATCCCAATCAGCCTCATGGGTTATATCTCTATCTTTAACAACCCAATTGGGTTTATGAAATATTTCATCTTGCCTTGGATCACGTTGGCGATTGCATTTGCTGCGTTGTACACGCGATTTACTCGGGCAATAATGCTTGAAACTTTGGGCGAAGATTACATCCGTACCGCTCGCGCAAAAGGTTTAAGCGAGAGGGTAGTTCTTGTTAAACACACGCTTCGGGCAGTTTTGGCACCGTTGACGACAATGGCTGGGTTGGATTTTGCTGGTCTCCTTGGTGGGGCGATCATCACTGAAACTATTTTCAATTTACCCGGGCTTGGACGCCTTACTCTGCGGTCTGTATTCGAATTTGATTTACCAATTGTTGTAGCTACGACACTTTTGGCAGCAACAGTTGTGATTATTATGAATTTAATCGTTGATATGTTGTATGCGGTTCTCGATCCACGAGTGAGGATTTAATGGCTAAGTTGCTGGAAATCACAGACCTCAAAGTAGCCTTCCCAACCGATGACGGCTTGGTCCGTGCAGTAGATGATGTCAGCCTGACTGTGGCACCGGGGGAGACAGTTGCCATTGTTGGAGAATCTGGATCGGGAAAGACGGTCACAAGTCTTTCGGTGATGGGCTTACATAAAGCGAACGCCACAAAAATTTCTGGCTCGATCATGATTCAAGATGGCGATAAGACTGTAGATATTGTTACCGCATCGCCTGAAGAGGTGAGGAATCTACGCGGGCGAGTTGTTTCCATGATTTTCCAAGATCCGATGTCTTCGCTACATCCTTACTATCGAATTGGCAGTCAACTTGCTGAGGCGTACTTGGTTCACAACCCTGGTAAGAAGAAGAGTGCACGAGCCAGAGTAATTGAGATGTTGGATCTGGTGGGAATTTCTGAGCCAGCCCAGCGTGCCAATGAATACCCCCATCAATTCTCGGGCGGAATGCGCCAACGCGTAATGATCGCGATGGCGCTGATGAATAACCCCAAAATGCTTATTGCCGATGAACCCACAACCGCTCTGGATGTGACGGTTCAAGCTCAAATCCTGAACTTGTTACGCAGATTACAGAAGGATCTGAATATGGGCATCTTGCTTATTACCCACGATCTGGGAGTTGTCGCCCAAGTCGCTGACAAAGTTTCTGTTATGTATGCTGGCAAGATTGTCGAACAAGCACCCGTTGATGATCTTTTCTATAACCCAATGGCTCCTTACACTTTAGGTCTCTTAAAATCTGTTCCTAGAATTGGCCAAAAAGGTTCAGCCCGACTTAAAGCAATTCCAGGTCAACCACCCTCGCTTATCAACCTACCTATCGGTTGCGCATTTGCACCACGTTGTGAATTTGTCGCCCAAGCACCAAACGGAAGCTGCGAAGGGTCCATGCCCGAACTCCTTGGTTTGGAGTCAAGCCATAGATCTAGGTGTCATATACCAGAGAGTGAACGGAAGAAACTTTTCGCGACCCAGTTAAGCCAGGCGCGCTCATGAGTAAAGAGCCGCTTCTTAGCGTCAAGGGATTGACTAAATATTTTCCGGTTGCAAAATCTGGTCGGCGCGCAAAGGGCGCAGTCAAGGCAGTAGATGGAATCTCTTTTGATCTCGCTGAAGGTGAAACTCTGGGCTTAGTTGGGGAATCCGGTTGTGGCAAAACCACTGCTGGTCGAGCCATCTTAAAATTACTCGAGCCAACCTCTGGCCAAATAATTTTTGAGGGTCAAGACATCACGCGCCTTAGCCCACGTCGGATGACGCCACTTCGAGCTCAGATGCAGATCATCTTCCAAGATCCGTATTCAGCGCTTAATCCACGCCAGACCATTGGCAAAATAATCGCAGCACCGTTTGAAATTCAATCTATCGAACCCGCTGGTGGCGTGAAGCGGGCCGTGCAATCCTTGATGGAGCGGGTAGGCCTCAACCCAGAGCACTACAATCGTTATCCGCACGAGTTCTCGGGCGGTCAACGTCAACGTATTGGTATTGCTCGTGCCATCGCCTTGAAACCACGTTTCGTGGTTGCAGATGAGCCCGTGAGTGCATTGGATGTATCGATTCAAGCTCAAGTGATCAACCTGCTGGAAGATCTGCAAAAAGAAGATGGCATCAGCGTAATTTTTATCGCCCATGATCTTTCTGTCGTGCAACATATTTCTGATCGCGTAGCTGTTATGTATCTTGGAAAAATTATGGAGATCGCCAAGACCGAAAATCTTTACACCGAGCCCCGCCATCCCTACACGAAGGCTCTATTATCCGCGGTTCCACAACCCGATCCACGCTCGGAAAAGAGCCGTGAACGGATTATTCTGCAAGGTGATCTTCCCAGCCCGATGAATCCACCCAGTGGCTGCGTATTTAATACCCGTTGTTGGAAAGCAACTGATATTTGCAGTTCGCAGACACCAGAACTAGTACAGGTCGGCAATTCTCAAGTGGCTTGCCACTTTCCTGAGTAATTCTTAACTACCAGATACGGACCCGCGAATCCTTTTCAAGCCAGAGTTGGTCACTTTTGCGCACATCGAATGCCGCATAGAACTCATCCATATTTTGGACCACTTGGTTGCAGCGGAATTCATAGGGCGAATGCGGGTCAGTTGCGATTTGGCGTCGCACTGCTTCTGGTCGTACTTTTCCGCGCCAAGCCTGGGCCCACGCTAAGAAAAATCGTTGCTCTCCCGTGAGATCATCAATAACAGGGGCTGGTGCGCCCGCTAAGGCGAGCATATAGGCCTGGTATGCAATGTTAAGGCCACCCAGATCGCCAATGTTCTCACCGACCGTCAAGGCGCCGTTGACGGTGATATCAGGGGCTTCCTCGGGTGATAAGGCGTCATATTGCGCGATTAGGGCGTTGGCACGCTTTTTGAATTCTTCGCGATCGGTATTCGTCCACCAATCATTGAGATTCCCATTGCCATCATATTTGGAGCCTTGATCATCAAAACCATGGCCAATTTCATGGCCAATAACAGCTCCAATGCTGCCGTAATTGACCGCATCATCAGCCTCCATATCAAAGAAAGGTGGTTGCAAAATAGCAGCAGGGAAGACAATTTCATTCATGCCGGGGTTGTAATAGGCATTGACCGTTTGAGGGGTCATGTACCACTCATTTCGATCAACCGGTGCGCCAATTTTGGCTAATTCAAAATCACGGCTAAAACGCGAGATGCGGGCCATATTGCCCATCACGTCACTGGTATCTATTTCAAGAGATGAATAGTCGCGCCACTTATCTGGGTAGCCGATTTTGGGAGTGAATTTCTTTAACTTCTCCAACGCCTTCGCTTTCGTGGTCTCGCTCATCCAATCCAGATTGGTAATGCTGATGCGGTAGGCCGCAACGAGGTTGGCAACCAATGTTTCCATCTCGGCTTTTGCCTGGGGCGGGAAATGGCGTTCGACATAAATGCGTCCGACCGCTTCGCCCATGGCGTCTTCAACTAATGACACGGCCCGCTTCCAACGATCTCGGATCTGTGGGGTACCCGACAAGGTGGTGCCGTAAAAAGAGAAATTCTGCGCCACCAACTCGTCATGCAGATATGGCGAAGAGCCACTAATGATCTGCCAACTCAGCCATGATTGCCATGCAGCGCGATCAAAATCAGTAAGTAACTTTCCAATGCCTGTGAAGAAGTCGGGTTCGCGGACAATGGTGGTAGCAAATGCGCGATCAGGAACTTCGCCAGCGGTGAGCCAGACGGTCCAATCAAAACCAGGGGAGAGTTCTTCTAATTCTTGGCGGGTGACCTTGTTATAAGTCAGGGTGGCATCGCGGTCGCGGACCTGATCCCAGTGGTAGGCGGCGATCTGGGTCTCTAGCGAAAGAATCCGCGCGGCATGTGCGCTGCCAGCGGGGATTCCCGCTAACGCAAACATCTTTTCGACATGAGTTAGAAAGGCATCGCGGATTGATTGGTGCTGATCTTCTCGGTAGTAAGCCTCATCGGGAAGACTTAAACCTGCCTGGCTTAGGTAGATGATGTTCTCATCCGACTTCATATGGTCTGTATAGATAGCCGCGCTAAAGAGCCCTCCTATTCCCTGAACTTCCAGTTGTCCAAGAGTGCGCAGGAAGTCGGCGCTGTTGGTGATTTGCGAAACTTTGGCTAGGTCTTGCGCAATGGGAGTTGCACCTAACATTTCGATCCGATCAGTATCCATAAAACTGCGATAGAGATTCCCAATTTTTACACTTTCACTACCACTGGTATCGGCGCTCTCGATAATTGCTCGGACTTGGCGTTCTGCTTCATCGTGGAGGGCGTAGGCCACGCCATCGGAGGCGCGGTCGGCAGGGATCTGAAATTCTTTGAGCCAGCGACCATTGAGGTGGCGATAGAGATCATCTTGGGGACGGATGGCGGGGTCAATGTGGGTGGTATCAATACCGCTCTTCATTCTTATCCATTCTCTCAAAGGTTACGTTTTTCATAGTGGCAGTAACTAGTTGAACTTTCAACTTATCGCCTACACTCACCTTATGGCACGTCAAAACGCTACCTCACCAGCACCAAAGTGGCTCAATCCCAGCGAGATGAAAGCATGGCGCAGATATATAGTCGCCAGCCGGCGCCTTTTAGAGGCTCTTGATGCCGATCTGCAAGGTCATGATTTATCTATGTCTGATTATGAAATTTTGGCCCAACTCAGCGATGCTCCCGAGCGTAGATTGCGCATGAGCGAATTGGCCGAGATCGCGATGCTTTCGAGATCGCGCCTTTCGCACCGTATGAAGGTGATGGAGAAAGCCGGATGGGTAAAGCGCGAATCCTGTCCAGCGGATAAGCGTGGGTATTTTGCGGTTATGACCCCCAAGGGATGGAAAGCAATTGTTGCCGCAGCTCCCGACCATGTCGAAAGTGTGCGCCACCGTTTTATTGACTATCTAACCAAGGCTGACCAAGTGGCGCTCGCGAAGATTTTTGAAAAAGTCGGAACTGCGTTACGCGAAGGTGTTAATGAGAATAAGAAGTAATTATTAGATAAAAAAAGACCCGCCACAAATGTGGCGGGTCTTTTTAATGTCGTTATTTGGCAACAACTGCCTTCTTACGACGACGCTTCTTTGGCGCAGCTGCAGGAGCAGCGACGACCTTCTTAGCAGCGGCCTTCTTGCGACGCTTTGGCGCTGCTTTTTTAGCAGCGGCCTTCTTGCGACGCTTTGGCGCTGCTTTCTTAGCAGCGGCCTTCTTGCGACGCTTTGGCGCTGCTTTTTTAGCAGCGGCCT
>CAKKQM010000053.1:37675-37765 GCA_919902125.1 Actinomycetes bacterium
TCTTGCGACGCTTTGGAGCTGCCTTTTTGGCAGCGGCCTTCTTGCGCTTTGGAGCTGCTTTTTTAGCAGCGGCCTTCTTGCGCTTTGGAG
>CAKKQM010000053.1:37865-43915 GCA_919902125.1 Actinomycetes bacterium
CCTTCTTGCGCTTTGGAGCTGCCTTTTTGGCAACTGCCTTCTTGCGCTTTGGAGCTGCTTTTTTAGCAGCGGCCTTCTTGCGCTTTGGAGCTGCCTTTTTGGCAACTGCCTTCTTGCGCTTTGGAGCAGATTTCTTAGCTGCAGCCACGTACTTCTCCTATCGGAATGGTCCGATCCGTCACCGGACCTGTTCAAGGACAAGGGTGTCAGTAATTGATGAACAATGCCAGCATTGTGTGATAAATATTTGAGTGCGTGTCGCGAAATACTTTTTAATATTTTTGTGCTGTTACTACATTTTTGGAATACATAAATGTAGTGGAGTGAAGTTTTATTTTCACTGATCTCCACAGCAGCGATACATCAATGATGAATCTAGCCATCAGTGAAAGGTCTGTTCTGGTCCAGGAAAAGCGCCAGATGCAACATCTTTGGCCCAATGCGCGGTGGCATCGAGCATTTCTTGGCGTAAGTTGCAATACGCCTTTGCTAATCGTGGTGGATTCTTGGTCAGTCCCATAAGGTCTGTCCAGACCAGAACTTGGGCATCGCAACTATTTCCAGCCCCAATGCCAACGGTTGGGATAGTGAGGGCTTGGGTAATACGGCCCGCTAACTCTGCTGGTATGAGTTCTAAAACAATGGCGAAGACGCCAGTTTCTTGAAGTGATTGCGCAGCCATGAGAATTGCATCACCGTCGTCACGTCCTTGGACTCGATAGCCACCTAACTGATGGAGTGATTGCGGAGTTAAACCCAGATGACCCATCACGGGAATTCCAGCGGAGATTAATTTGCGCACCTGCTCGAGATGAGCACCCTCAAGTTTTACCGCATGGGCACCAGCTTCTTTAAAGAAGCGAATAGATGTTGCCAGAGCTTGTTCGGCGGATGCTTCATAGGAACCAAAGGGAAGGTCAGCCACAACAAGGGCACGCGATGAACCCCGTACTACTGCGCGAACCAGCGGGATCATTTCGTCAACAGTCACGGGGATCGTATTCTCTTCGCCAAGAAAATTATTTCCTGCACTATCACCCACGAGTAGAACAGGGATGCCAGCTTCATCAAAGATTTCTGCCGTCATCTGCTCGTATGAAGTAAGCATCGGCCATTTCTCGCCGCGAGTTTTTGCCGCTGCAAGATCGCGGATTGTGATGCGGCGATGTGTGGCGCCACCATAAAGCGCTTGCGATTGATCAGACATGAAAACCCTCCAGCCTCAAGGCCTGCGTATCAGGTCCCTGGGATAACCGTGCTGAGTTTATCTCTACTAACGCACGGTTCATATACGGGCGGACTTACCTGACCATTAGGCTTAATCCATGTCAGCCCAACTCCGCTTAGCGCTTGCGCAGATCAACCCCACAGTGGGCGACCTGTTGGGTAACGCTGATCTAATTGTTCGATACATTGGCAAAGCTCATGCAGGGGGAGCTCATGTTCTGGTCTTTCCCGAAATGATTGTGACGGGATATCCCGTTGAGGATCTAGCGCTACGACCTACATTTCGCGCCGCTAGTCGTAAAGTTATTACAGAGGTAGCGCAACGGGCTGCGGCCCAAGGGCATGGAGATCTCGTTCTCATCGTTGGTTATCTGGATGAAGCTAAAGGTGTCGCGGATCGACTGGGTCAGCCCGAGGGAGCACCCCAGAATGCGATTGCGATTATTCATGGCGGCGAAATTAAAGCTCGTTATGTCAAGCACCATCTTCCCAATTATGGCGTCTTCGATGAGTTCCGTAATTTTGTGCCAGGAGATTCTTCACTCGTTCTCCGTATACATGGCATTGATGTGGGGGTTGCCATCTGCGAAGATATTTGGCAAGAAGGAGGGCCGGTTGCTGAATTAGTAGAGCGCAATCTGGGCTTGTTCTTGGTACCTAATGCCAGCCCTTTTGAGCGCCATAAAGATGATGCGCGGTTGGCGTTAGTACAGCGCCGCGCCCGTGAAGTTGGCGCCCCTCTTGCCTATGTCAGTATGACTGGCGGACAAGATGATCTGGTTTTCGATGGCGACACAATTGTTGTTGATGCCCAAGGAAAAGTTATCGCGCGCGCCCCGCAATTTGAAGAAGGTTTGATCTTGGTTGATCTTGATCTGCGTGTTCACACCGCAAAGCCAGATCTGGTAATTCACGAAGAAGTGATTGCGCCGTATACACCGCTGGCTTCGCCCATCGCAGCCCGTCTCGATGACCTTGCCGAAGTCTGGCAAGCCTTAGTTGTCGGCCTACGTGATTACGTTAGAAAGAATCAGTTCACCACGGTGGCCCTTGGCGTATCGGGTGGGATTGATTCAGCCCTTGTTGCAACAATTGCCGTTGATGCGTTGGGTGGGGATCATGTTTATGGCGTTGCCTTGCCAAGTAAATATTCATCCGTGCACTCGCTCAATGATGCTGCAGCCTTGGCAGCAAATACCGGCTTGCACTATCGCGTTATTGAAATCGCACCGATGGTCAGTGCATTTCTTTCGCGCATTCATCTTGAAGGGCTGGCTGAGGAGAACTTGCAGGCGCGCGTTCGTGGCACCGCACTGATGGGCCTATCCAATCAAGAAGGCCATCTCATTCTGGCTACTGGCAATAAGAGTGAATTGGCTGTCGGTTATTCAACACTCTATGGTGATGCCGTCGGTGGATTTGCTCCTATTAAAGATATTTATAAGACCGATGTCTGGGCGCTGGCTCGTTGGCGCAACGAACAAGCGCTATTGCGTGGAGAAGTTCCACCGATTCCGCAAAGTTCAATAACAAAGGAACCTAGTGCTGAATTGCGACTAGGTCAGAAGGACTCCGATTCACTGCCAGATTACAAAATCCTGGATAAGATTTTGGTCCATTATGTCGATGAAGATGAAGGCAGCGCAGCCCTGATTGCTGCAGGTTTTGATCCAGCCCTAGTCAGGCGAGTGATCGGAATGGTCGATCGGGCTGAGTATAAGAGGCGTCAGTATCCTCCTGGAACTAAGGTTTCAGCACGGGCGTTTGGTAAAGATCGCCGACTTCCAATTACATCGCGTTGGGACGAGGCGCCCTGAGTAAGTGCAAGGTATTCGCAAGTGGCGTTTTCTCGTTATCTTGATAAAGTTCGATCATGCTTGAAATCAGTCATTGGTTATTCACGCGTCGTCGCGTGATTGATTTCGGTCGCGCCAATACCTGCGCTTGCTGTAACTAAAAGCTGTCACACCAAAGCCCTTTAGTTTTCGCACGCCCACACTTACCCGTAGACAAAATAATTGGAGAAATAATGAAGGTTTATAACAACATTACCGAAGTAGTCGGAAACACTCCGCTCGTGCGTCTTAATCGCATCACCGATGGCGCGGCAGGGAATGTTTTTGCAAAATTAGAGTTCTATAACCCAACAAGTTCGGTCAAGGATCGCATCGGTATCGCAATGGTGGACGCTGCTGAAAAGTCTGGCGAACTCAAACCTGGCGGCACAATCGTTGAGGCGACATCCGGCAATACCGGAATTGCCCTTGGGATGGTGGGAGCAGCCCGTGGTTACAAAGTTATTTTGACAATGCCAGATTCGATGTCGAAAGAACGCCGCATGCTCCTTCGTGCATTTGGTGCCGAACTCGTTCTCACTCCTGCAGCTGAAGGGATGCGTGGAGCCATAACTAAAGCCGAAGAAATTGGCGCAACTGAAGGCGCTGTCCTGGTCCGCCAATTTGAAAACGATGCCAACCCTGAAATCCACCGCAAGGCAACGGCTGAGGAAATTTGGCGCGATACCGATGGCACGGTTGCTGCAGTTGTTGCTGGTGTTGGCACTGGCGGAACCATCACTGGTGTTGGCCAGGTATTGAAAGCGCGCAATCCGGGCATCAAAATCTTCGCGGTAGAGCCAGCGGCATCCCCGTTATTAACTGGTGGGTCGCCTAGCGGACATCCCATCCAAGGTATTGGCGCAAACTTCATCCCTAATATTTTGGATACGACAATTTATGATGAAGTCTTTGATGCCACTGCGGATGATGCGATTGCATATGCACGCCGTGCCGGAGCCGAAGAAGGAATCCTTGTCGGAATTTCATCAGGTGCAGCACTCTGGGCCGCAGCGCAAGTTGCTAAACGTCCAGAGTTCGCCGGAAAGAATATCGTGGTAATTATTCCTTCCTTCGGTGAGCGTTATCTCTCCACCATCTTGTACAAGGATCTAGTGGAGTAATCGATGAGTCTTCATATTAGAGAAGATTTGGATAATGCACTGATTCGTGATCCGGCAGCGCGAAATCGTATGGAGGTTTTCTTTGCATATCCTGGCGTCCACGCAGTCTGGGCGCATCGCATTGCTCATTGGCTCTGGCAGCACAACGTCAAATTAGTTGCTCGAATCTACTCCAATTGGACTCGTACTGCTACGGGAATCGAAATCCATCCCGGAGCCAGAATTGGTCGCAGATTTTTTATCGATCATGGCATGGGTGTTGTTATCGGTGAAACCACCATCATTGGTGATGACGTCATGATGTATCACGATGTCACATTGGGCGCGCGCTCCTATAAGAAAGGTAAGCGGCATCCCACTATTGGCGATGGGGCAATTATCGGAACTGGCGCCCGGGTGCTCGGAGATGTCACCGTGGGCAAGGGTGCCATCGTCGGGGCAAATACTGTGGTAACCCAGGATGTTCCTGAGCGTGCGATGATCGACACTTCTGGATTATTCGCTATTTAGCCTTTGGGGACCCTGCGTTAACATAGCCGTAACGCAATCTTGGCAGGATAAGCCGCATGAGTACGCCAACAGATTCGCAGTTTCGCAAACAGCAGGAGTTCGTCCTTCGCACCTTGGAAGAACGGGATATCCGTTTTGTGCGTCTGTGGTTTACAGATGTTCTCGGTTTCCTGAAATCAGTAGCGATTGCACCCGCTGAATTAGAGAATGCTTTTGATGAAGGTATTGGTTTTGATGGTTCGGCAATTGAAGGTTTTGCTCGTATTAGCGAATCCGATATGTTGGCAAAACCAGATCCAAGTACTTTCTCTATCTTGCCATGGCGCACAGAGGCTCCAGGAACTGCTCGCATGTTCTGCGACATCGTGATGCCAGATGGCAGCGCATCCCATGCTGATCCACGCCATGTATTACGTCGCACTCTCAATAAAGCGGCAACGATGGGATATACCTGCTACACCCATCCAGAGATTGAGTTCTTCTTATTTAAAGATCGTCCCGAAGTGGGTAAGAGTCCAATCCCTGTTGATGCGGGAGGTTATTTCGACCACACACCTGCAGTCATCGGTCACGATTTCCGCCGTCAAGCGATCACCATGTTGGAAGCGATGGGTATTAGCGTTGAGTTCAGCCATCATGAAGGTGCGCCTGGTCAACAAGAAATTGATCTGCGATACGCAGATGCGTTAAGCACGGCAGATAACATCATGACTTTTCGCCATGTTGTTAAAGAGGTTGCACTCGATCAAGGTTTTCACGCCTCTTTTATTCCTAAGCCATTCACTGATCATCCAGGTTCTGGCATGCACACCCACGTTTCGCTCTTTGAAGGCGAGATAAACGCATTTTATGACTCTAAAGCTGAATATAATCTGTCAAAAGTCGGACGTTCATTTATCGCTGGTTTGTTGCGCCATGCCACCGAAATCACCGCAGTGACTAATCAATGGGTTAACTCATACAAACGCTTACATGGCGGGGGAGAAGCCCCAGCGTTTGTGAATTGGGGCCATAACAATCGCAGCGCGCTTGTCCGTGTTCCAATGTACAAACCAAAGAAAGAAAACTCCACTCGCATTGAATTTCGTTCGCCGGATTCAGCATGCAATCCTTATTTAGCATATGCCGTGATGCTCTCTGCTGGTTTGAAAGGTGTGGCCGAGGGGTATGACCTTCCTGACTCCGCCGAAGCCACGCCGCTGCCAAGCAATCTCAATGAAGCAATTCTTGCCATGGAGAGTAGTGAGTTAGTACGCGAAACCTTAGGCGAACATGTTTTTGAGTATGTCCTGCGAAATAAGCGAGCCGAATGGAATGACTACAGCCGCCAAGTCACTGCCTACGAACTAGATCG
>CAKKQM010000054.1:0-3059 GCA_919902125.1 Actinomycetes bacterium
TGGGCGACCAGTTGCGATTGCATGATAGGTAGGATCGATGTAATCGGGACCCACTTTGTGCGGACTCACTGAAAGTCCCCGCACACCAAGTGCCGCCATAATCCCAGTTGCGACCGTAGTCTTGCCATTGCCTGAAGCGGGAGCTGCAACGACGATGCGTGCAGGTGCGGTTGCGCCCATCACCATTCGATACCTCGCTGACCCTTCTGGCCTTCATCCATCGGATGTTTGATTTTGGTCATCTCAACAACCAGATCAGCCGCCTCAATAAGACGTGGGTCTGCGTTGCGCCCGGTGATAATCACATGCTGATAGCCAGGACGTTCTTTCAAAGTTGCGACGACTTCATCAACATCCACCCAGCCCCACTTCATTGGGTACGTGAACTCATCCAATACATACAACTGATGCTCTTCTGCTTTAAGACGACGCTGAATCTCGCGCCAACCTTCCAAAGCAGCGGCCGCGTGATCTTCCTCCGTTCCTGACTTTCGGGTCCACGACCAACCCTCACCCATCTTCTGCCAATCAACGGCGCCACCTTCTCCAGATTCATCATGAATGCGACCTAGGGCGCGGAAGGCTGCCTCTTCACCGACTTTCCATTTCGCACTCTTCACAAATTGGAAGACGCCGATCGACCAACCTTGATTCCAACCGCGCAGCGCCAAACCAAATGCGGCCGTCGACTTTCCCTTCATCGACCCGGTGTGCACGATCGTAAGTGGTCTATTGCGTCGTTGGCGCGTAGTCAGACCATCCAGGGGGATTTGCTCAGGCTGTCCTTGTGGCATCAGGCCGCTCTCCCATTCCGTGAGGCGTGCACAATCGAAACTAATTGTTCAGCACCAAGCTCGCCAAGTTGAAGAGTCGTCGCACCTAATGTCGTTGCCAGCGCATCTGCCAGACCTAACCGAACGACACCTTCTTCACAATCGATCACAATGCTGGCGACTTGAGTGGTGGCTAGAAGCGAGGCCGCTTTGTACGCCTCGACCAACGGTTGCGCACCACCAGTTGCCTTGCCGTCCGTAACGATCACGAGAAGGGCTCGCCTTTGCGGATCCTTTAGTCGCTCTCGACGCAGAACATCGTGAGCGAGTAAGAGTCCGGCAGCAATGGGTGTGCGTCCGCCCGTCGGCAGACTTGTCAAACGTGCTGCACCCGCTTCAACAGAGGAGGTCGGCGGAAGAATGATTTCAGCACTACTGCCTCGAAAAGTAATGAGGCTAACTTTGTCTCGACGTTGATATGCATCAAGAAGAAGTGAGAGCACCGCTGCTTTGACATTTCGCATCCGCGCTCTGGCCGCCATTGATCCTGAGGCATCGACGACAAAGAGCACCAAGTTCCCTTCACGTCCTTCTCTTACTGCAAGACGGACGTCGTCAAACTTAATAATTAATCCACTCCCATTGCGGCCGCGAACGATCTGATGGGGTGCGGCCGCCATCAAAGTAGCTGGCAGGTGGAGTCGTTTTCCTAAAGCGGCACCTTGGCGTCGCGCACCAGTTACTCGACCAGAGGAAGTAACTGCCGCCGATCGGCGTCCAGCAGCACCTGTACCCAAACCTGGAACTGTGAGGAGACGCGTTTTAAATGGCGCATCAGGCGACTCAACAGTTGGCTCTTGTCGCCCTCCCTGATTTGCAGCAGTAGGCGGCTGATCTTGCTGGCCACTTTGTGGCTGTGATGATTCGGGTTGGCTCGAATCAGATTCCGGTTCGGAGGAAGGCGAATCAGTACCTGGGCTAGGTGATCCTCCGCTGGGTGGTTCCGGATCGTCATCGCTTGGTGCATGGTTATTCAAAACTTCATCAAGTGCTTCCTCGCTAAGTCCTGGAGCATCAAATGGATTACGGCGCTTCCGGTGCGGCAGTGCTAGCAGAGCACTCTGTCTAACATCTTCGCTATTCACCTCTTCGCGACCATGCCATGCCGCATGCGCAATTGCAGTACGCGCCATGACTAAATCAGCTCGCATGCCGTCGACATCAAAGGATGCACAGATTTCGGCGATCTGCACCAACGCCTTATCTGGCATCACCACTGAACCAATCCGCGCACGCGCGTCACGAATTCGCCGCGCCAGATCGGCTTCACTCGATGCCCAACGCTTCGCAAAAAGTTGCGGATCGGCCTCAAATTCCAGACGTCTGCGCACGACCTCTACCCGTACTTTTGGATCGCGAGATGCGGAAACTTCAACGGTGAGCCCAAATCGATCAAGCAGTTGCGGGCGCAACTCGCCTTCTTCAGGATTCATCGTGCCAACCAGAAGCAACTGTGCCGCATGAGAAACCGAGATGCCTTCTCGTTCAACATGAGCCCGTCCCATCGCGGCGGCATCAAGAAGAAGGTCAACTAAATGGTCATGAAGGAGGTTTACTTCATCTACATAAAGCACTCCACGATGAGCACTTGCCAGCAACCCCGGCTCGAACGCTTTTACACCAGCCGTGAGCGCGCGCTCGAGATCCAATGAACCGATGACGCGATCTTCGGTAGCTCCAACTGGAAGTTCAACGAGTCGTGCCGCGCGCGAACTTTTAGCAACCTCTCCAAGGTGTGGACCATCAGGACATTGCGGATCCGCAGATTCGGGATCACATGCGAAACGGCATCCGACAACAACGCAAACCTCTGGCAATAAAGCGGCCATGGCTCGCACGACAGTTGATTTCGCAGTTCCCTTCTCTCCTCGTACCAACACTCCACCTATACCTGGTGCGACTGCGTTTAATAAGAGGGCAAGTCGAAGATCATCCAACCCAACTACCGCCGAAAATGGATAGCCGCTCATGCACTCTCTCCTTCTGTTGCGCCTTCAAGGTCGCCTTCGAGTTCTAAAAAGACGGCGCGAAGTTGATCCAGCGTCGCTGGTGACGGCTCCGCCCAAAGCCCTCTTTCTGCCGCCTCAAGCAGTCGCTTGCTGATTCCTTGCAGCGCCCATGAATTGGACTTACGCATGAACTCGCTCACTTCTTTGTCAAAAACATACGACTGCGCCAACTGTTGATACATCCAGTCATCAATCACACCTGCGGTTGCGTCATATC
>CAKKQM010000054.1:3159-6739 GCA_919902125.1 Actinomycetes bacterium
TGCGCCAACTGTTGATACATCCAGTCATCAATCACACCTGCGGTTGCGTCATATCCGAAGATGTAATCCACGGTTGCCGCCATCTCAAATGCACCTTTATATCCATGACGCTGCATGGCTGCCATCCAGCGAGGGTTCACAACGCGAGCGCGAAAGACGCGCTTTGTCTCCTCTGCCAAAGTACGCGTGCGCACTTGATCGGGAACCGCGGAATCGCCCACATAAGCCAGCGGAGCAATCCCAGTGAGTGCACGTACGGCCGCGACCATTCCCCCGTGGTACTGGAAATAATCGTCAGAGTCAACAATGTCATGTTCACGCGTATCTTGATTTTTAACCGCGACCGACATTCGACGAAATGACGCCTCCATATCGCTGCGCGCTGCGCGGCCATCAAGTCCCTCACCGTAGGCATAGCCGCCCCAGACCGCGTAAACCTCCGCCAAGTCCGCATCACTGCGCCAATTTCCGGCATCCATCAATGGCAGCATCCCTGCGCCATATGCACCTGGCTTCGACCCGAAAATGCGACTCGTCGCCCGCCGGATGTCGTTATGCGCGGCGAGATCTTGCACCACATGATCGCGAACAAAATTCATTGTCACCGGCTCATCAAGGGCTGCAACCGCACGGACTGCCTCATCAATAAGGGCAATAACATGGGGGAAGGCATCACGGAAGAACCCGGAAATCCGTACAGTCACATCAATGCGCGGTCGTCCTAATTCATCAAGAGAGACGATTTCAAAACCTGTGACTCGACGTGACGCATCATCCCAAACGGGACGGCAGCCGAGCAATGCCAAGATTTCACCAATGTCATCGCCCTGCGTACGCATCGCCGAGGTACCCCACACTGTGAGACCGACCGAACGTGGATACTCTCCTGTATCAGCCAGGTGACGCGCTAAAAGTGAATCCGCTAAAGCAACTCCAACGTCCCATGCATTTTTCGATGGAATCGCCTTTGGATCAACTGAGTAAAAATTCCTGCCAGTGGGAAGAACATTTACGAGACCACGAGTTGGCGAACCCGAAGGTCCCGCCGGCACATAACCGCCATTGAGGGCATGCAATAAATTACCAAACTCGTCAGTCGTGCGATCCAATCGTGGAACCACTTGCGTCGCGGCAAATTCCAGTACCTGTGATATTTCGAAAACGTCACCTCCCAAAATATCTGCCACAACTCGTGACACCGCTTGTAGATCCCAGAGATGTGATTCCATTGCAACGACCAAATTCCGCGCCAAACCCTCAATGAGATCGACGGCATCTGCTGCCGAGTTGGCAGGGCCGGCGACTAGTTCTTTCAAGGTTGATGGGATCTCCACAAACGCACCGGGTCGGGCAAGCAGATCAACTTCATCAAGACCAAAATGGTCTGCGATTGCGCCACGAAGCCCGGGAAGTGCATCTTTTTGGCCGCCCCACATCTGCGTGGCCCGAAGAATGGCTAGCACCAAGTTGATTCGTGCTTCGCCAATTGGCGCCTGTCCGAGAATGTGCAATCCATCTCGGATCTGCACGTCTTTGATCTCGCATAAGTAACCGTCCAAATGAAGCACGAACTCATCGAACTCGCTATCACCTGGCATCTCAGGGGTGTGCATGTCATGGTGAAGTTGTGCAGTTTGAATCACTTCCCAAATTTGAGCACGAACAGTAGGCACTTTCTCTGGATCCAGAGCCACCACAGTTGCATACTCATCGAGAAGTTGCTCCAGTTTTGCCAGATCCCCGTAAGTTTCAGCTCGTGCCATCGGAGGTATGAGATGGTCAATGATGATCGCATGGCTGCGGCGTTTTGCTTGAGTTCCCTCACCTGGATCGTTGACGATAAACGGATAGATCAACGGGAGATCCCCAAGAACTGCATCAGGAGCGCACTCTGCAGAAAGGCCAAGCCCTTTGCCTGGCAACCATTCCAAAGTTCCGTGCTTGCCCAGATGAATCATCGCATCGGCGCCGAAAGTCTGGTCCATCCACCGATATGCGGCTAGGTAGTGATGACTGGGCGGCAGATCCGGATCGTGATAGATCGCAATGGGATTTTCGCCGAAACCACGAGGCGGCTGAATCATCACGATGACATTTCCAAATTGCAAACTCGCCAATACGATTTCGGCCGCTTTGCCTTCACCATCAATGTACAGCGAACCTGGCGCTTCACCCCAATGTTTAACAATGCGCTCCGATAGAGACTTCGGCAATGCGTCAACCCACTCTTGATATTCAGGCAAACTAACGCGAGCTTTGGCCCTGGAGAGTTGCGCCTCCGTCAGCCATTCAACATCGTGCCCGCCTGCCGCAATCAAGGTATGAATGAGGGTGTCACCATCCTCGGGGAAATCACCGACGTGATAGCCAACTGCCCTCAAAGAGCGCAAGAGTTCAACCGCGGATGCAGGTGTATCAAGACCAACCGCATTGCCAATACGCGCGTGCTTGGTTGGGTAACTAGAAAGAATGATCGCTATACGTTTCTCAGCATTTGGAATACGGGATAAGTTCGCATAACGCACTGCGATGCCGGCGATCCGCGCGCAGCGTTCTGGATCCCCAACATAACTTGCAATGCCATCGTGAAGTTCTTTAAACGAACATGGGACTGTGATGATCCGTCCGTCAAATTCTGGAATCGCAACTTGCATTGCGGCATCCATCGGCGAAAGCGCAGCCGAACTTGCAAGCCATGATTTTCGATCAATGGTTAAGCAGAGTGCTTGCATAATTGGTAGATCAAGAGTGGCGAGGGCGCCAACATCCCACGACTCATCGTCGCCTCCAGCCGATATATTCGTGGCATGCGTACCTCCTGAGGCAAGCACGGTCACAATCACCGCGTCAGCCGCTGCTAGCAGTTCGAAGACACCTGCATCAGCGCCGCGTAACGAACTTGTGAAAATCGGTAAAGGATCGCCGCCTTTCTCCCTAATTCCCTCGCACAACGTGTCAACGAATTCAGTATTCCCACTCACTGCATGCGCGCGATAGAAGACAACAGCAACTACTGGACGCTCCCCTGAAATCGTATGACGTTCGGGCGCATATGTTCCGAATTCAGGAAAATGTTTCGGCGCGGGGAAAGTTTCACCTGAAAGCAAAATCGTGTCCCGCAAAAAAGCTGCGAGCGAAGAAAAATTCTCTGCGCCTCCGGCTATCAAATAAGCGAGTGCTTGCGTCGCGATCCCGGCGGGAACTGTAGAAAATGCCATCAGTTCTGGATCGGCAACAGCTTCTCCACCAAGGACAAGGGTTGGCAATCCCAAATCCAGAACAGCACTCAAACCTTGCGGCCACGTCGCTTTGCCCCCAAGCAGACGCAGAACAACGATCTTCGCATCGCCAAGTAATTCAGGAAGTTCCAGAGGGTCAAGACGGGACGGGTTGGCCAAGAACCAGCCCTCACCGCTGGCTTGAGCAGCAAGAAGGTCGGTATCGGCGGTTGATAGAAGTGCGATCATGCGAATGCTCCAGATGAGATGAAGGGAAGTCCGCAAGTCGGACCATTTTCAATAAGCCGCCAGATGGCAGATGTATCAAGGTGATCTGCCACTAGATCTCCGAGAAGATCGAG
>CAKKQM010000055.1 GCA_919902125.1 Actinomycetes bacterium
TCTAATTCTTAAACGTCAGCCTAATGGTGCTAATCTCACCCACGACAGGCGTGAGTGGCGGAATGGCAGACGCGCACGGTTCAGGTCCGTGTACTCGCAAGGGTGTAGGGGTTCAAATCCCCTCTCGCGCACGAACAAAAGCACGAACGCACGCTTCAATATCTTCCTCGGTATGTGCTGCCGATAGTTGAACTCGGATACGGGCCTTCCCATGTGGAACTACAGGGTAGCTAAAGGCCGTCACATAGACGCCCTCGGTGAGCATCCGATCGGCGACTCGGGTGGCCAGCGCTGCATCACCAAAGACCACCGGAACGATCGGGTGTTCGCCCTCAAGCAGGTCGAAACCCTCCTGCGTCATGCGTTGACGAAAGAGAGCGGCGTTGGCGTGTAAACGCTCGCGCAGATTCCCTCCAGCGACGACGAGGTCGAATGCCGCCAGAGTGCCAGCTACTACTGCTGGTGGTAAAGAATTCGAAAACAAGTAAGGCCTAGCGCGCTGACGTAATAGAGCGATGATCTCTGCGCGTCCACTGACGTAACCTCCCGCTGCCCCGCCGAGTGCTTTACCGAAAGTCCCAGTGACGAAGTCCACCCGGCCTTCAACCCCGGTCAGCTCTGCTGTGCCACGCCCATGTGCGCCGATGAAGCCGACAGCATGGGAATCATCGACCATTACCAGAGCACCGTAACGATCGGCGAGATCGCAGATTGCTTGCAAAGGGGCGAAATAACCGTCCATAGAGAAGACGCCATCGGTGACGATAACGCGCTGCCTAGCATTTTTTGCTGCGATTAACTGAACCTCAAGATCTGCCATGTCCCGATTGGCGTAGCGGTAACGCTGGGCTTTGCATAGACGGATGCCATCAATGATGGACGCGTGGTTGAGTTCGTCGGAGATTATTGCGTCTTCGACGCCGAAGAGAGCTTCAAAGACGCCGCCGTTGGCGTCAAAGCAAGACGAAAAAAGTATGGTGTCTTCGGTACCGAGGAAGTTAGAGACTCGGCGCTCCAGTTCGATATGCAATTCTTGCGTGCCGCAGATAAAACGTACGCTGGCTAAACCAAACCCCCATTTATCGAGTGCTTGTTTGGCAGCAGAAATAATCTCGGGGTGATTGGCTAAGCCAAGATAATTATTTGCGCAGAAATTAAGTACGTCGGTGCCACCAGTCTGGATGTGTGATGACTGCGCAGAAGCGAGTTGCCGTTCGTTCTTAAAAAGTCCGGCAGCACGAATTTCAGCAAGTCTTTCTTGCAACTGGATCTTCATGCTCTCATACATGAATCTCCTCCCAATTAAGAACAACTTTGCCGCCCGTTCCTGCGCGCGCTGCGGCAAAACCTTCCTGCCAACGTGTGATTGGGAAGCGATCAGTGATTACAGAGGAAAGCGCATCTCGTAACCATTGACTGGACTGCAGCATGGCGCTCATAGCTACCCAAGATTCATACATTTCACGCCCATAAATTCCTTTAATTGTGATCATATGCGTGACGACCTTGGCCCAATCCACATCAATCGGAGCGGTTGGCAACCCTAGCATTGCGACACGACCGCCGTGATTAAGGTTCGAAATCATCTCCGGCAGAGCACTGGGGTGCCCTGACATTTCAAACCCAACGTCAAAACCTTCGTGCATTCCTAGGGTTTTCTGGGCATCTTTTATTCGCATTTCTGCAACATTCACTGTGAGATCTGCCCCCATCCGTTGGGCTAGTGCAAGTCGCGGTTCGGAGATATCAGTTACAACAATGAAACGCGCGCCGATATGTCTTGCTACAGCAGCAGCCATAAGTCCGATTGGCCCTGCTCCTGTGATAAGTACATCTTCACCAACCAGGGGAAAACTCAGCGCCGTGTGCACGGCATTGCCGAATGGATCGAAGATGGCACCAAGATCAGGGTCGATCTCATTTTGATGGACCCAGATATTGGATTCAGGAATCACAATGTATTGCGCGAAGGCACCGTCCCGATTAACGCCGATACTTGAGGTACGGATGCACATCTGCCGACGGCCGGCGCGACAGTTGCGACAGTTTCCGCAGACGATGTGTCCTTCGCCGGAGACGCGGGCTCCGAGATGAACATCGCGCACTTCGGAGCCAACCTCAACGACCTCGCCGTAAAATTCGTGGCCCGGAATAATTGGAGGATTGATAGTGCTTGCTGCCCAGGCATCCCACGACTCAATGTGAAGGTCGGTGCCGCAGATGCCAGTACGGAGTACCCGAATCTTGACTTCATGATCCCCGGTCTGTGGCTCCGGACGTTCGGTTAGTTCAAGCCCGGGCGCGCCAGTTGGTTTAAATAATGCGAGCAAAGGTTTACCTCTCGTTCGTTGAACTGATGGTTCGCTCCTTATGCCCGCTCGTCAAGTAGGAGCGGAGTAAGGCTTTCGGGAGGAAACTCGTTTGGCCAATCTGGGTTCTCTCGACCAATACCTACAGAGATGACAAAAGATGCTCGTTCTTGCGCAGAGTCATTGCCATGCCCGCCTTCGTCTATATGTCCGTGGTCTGTG
>CAKKQM010000056.1 GCA_919902125.1 Actinomycetes bacterium
TTCATTTTTCGCATCTGCCTGCGTGGAGAGGCGCTGCACCTGTTGCCCATGCAATTTTAAACGGCGATGCGATTACTGGAGTTAGTGTTTTTAAACTTGATGCCGGCATGGATACCGGCCCCATATTTGTTTCGCGTGAGATAGCGATTGGCTCGCAGGAAAGTGCTGGTGAATTGTTGCAACGTATGGCCGAGGTTGGACCGGAGGTTGTTGCAGAAGCCTTAGAACTTATTGCGGAAGGATCAGTTCCTACAGTGCAGAGTGCTGACGGAGTGAGTTATGCAACTAAGATCCATAAAGAAGATGCGCGGATAGATTGGACGAAGAGTGCCACCGTGCTTGATCGTCAGGTCCGTGCTTTTACTCCAGAGCCAGGTGCATGGACCCTCTGGCGAGGGCAGCCACTTCAAATTTCCAAGGCCTCTCCTGTTATCCCGGAAGCACCTTTGCAGGCGGGGGAAATTTTACTGTTAGCAGGATCGCTCTTTGTAGGTTGCGCAGCGGGGGAAGCCTTGCAGGTCGAAAAATTGAGACCAGCCGGCAAGAAAGAGATGGCGGCAACGCAATGGTTCAATGGCGCGCGCGTTCTTGCTGGAGAACTCTTTGTCTAATATGGAGCCTAAGCGGGCCAGATCAGGTGTAAAGAGTTTTCGTTCGCCTAGACCCGATGCCACGAGATTGCTGGCGTTTGAAGTTTTTACCGAAGTAAATCGCCGAGGCGCTTACGCAAATCTCATTCTGCCTCGAGCGCTATCGGAGAGCGCGCTGGAAACTCGCGATAGGGCTTTTGCAACGGAATTAGTTTATGGCGCTCTGCGGATGCAGGGACGGCACGATTGGATCCTTTCGCAGGTCAGTGATCGACCATGGGAGAGCGTTGATCCGGCAATAGTGGATGTCGCAAGACTTGGAGTGCATCAACTTTTCGAAATGCGGGTACCCGATCATGCGGCAGTTGCTGCCACAGTTGAATTAGCTCGCAAAGTTTTAGGGGAGTCGCGCGCCAGTTATGTCAACGCGCTCTTACGTAAAGTGAGTTCTCGTTCATTATCAGAATGGTTGCAACCTTTAGAGATGATTGATGATGACGTCACACGGTACGCGATTCAATACTCACATCCGGAATGGATCGTCTCTGCCTATTTTGATCTATTGCGCGAAAAGAGTGAAGTAATTGCGGCTTTGAGTGCCAATAATGTTCCAGCATCGCCGACGCTGGTCGCATGGCCCGGACGTTCCACTCAGGCAGATTTGCTGGAGTTGGGAGGCGTGGCGACCAAATACTCGCCCTATGGCGCTACTTCAGTAGGAATACCTGGAGATATAGATCTAATCCGTTCTCGTCGCGCTGGCGTCCAAGATGAAGGTTCGCAGATCGTGGCAGCAACGTTTGCAGCAGCAGCTATCCAAAAATCTGATTGGTTGGATCTCTGCGCGGGTCCAGGTGGCAAGGCGGCCCTCCTTTCAAGCATCGCTTCACAGGCAGGGATTGGTTTTGTTGCCAATGAAATTTCACCTGCTCGGGCTAAGTTGGTTGAACAAGTTGTGGCGGGTGCGCAGGTGTGGGTTGGTGATGGTCGTGATGTGGCGCAGAGGCGAGAATTATTTGGCGCAGTGATTGCTGATGTTCCATGCACTGGAATAGGTGCACTCCGCCGTCGTTCCGAAGTTCGATGGCGGCGAAAACCATCTGATTTGGCACCGCTCACACAATTGCAACGTGAACTTTTTGACAGTGCTGTTTCCGTGACCGAAGTTGGGGGAGTGATTGCGTACGTCACCTGTTCTCCGCATCTGGCAGAGACTAGAGTCCAAGTAAGTGATGCACTCAAACGCCATGGAGGAATTCGACAGATTTCGGTGGAGAAATATCTTCCTGCGACCTTGTCAGATGCGCTTGTTAATGGTGCCATGCAACTCTGGACCCACCGTCACGGTACAGATGCGATGTTTTTAGCCCTCTTTGAACGCCTCTCATAGTGAGGTCACGGTAGAGTCTGAACATGTCACGCGAAGTGCGCATAACCCCAAGTATCCTTAATGCGAATTTCGCAGATCTTGCCGGAGAGATCCGTAGAATTGCGCAAGTATCAGACCTCGTGCATCTGGACGTTATGGATGATCTCTTTGTACCAAATTTCACTTTTGATTTTGAAGCGGCATCGAAAATTATCCGCCAGAGTGTTCTTCCAGTTGACGCGCATCTTATGGTTCTAGATGCCGACTCAATTGCACCACAGTATGCACAGATCGGTTGCGCGAGTGTCACGCTACATGTTGAGGCAACCAGAGATATCGCTGCAACCTTGAAAGCAATTCGAAATGCTGGTGCTAGAGCTGGGCTAGCAGTAAAGCCTGGTACCCAGATTACAGATTACGAAGATTTTGCTGACCTGGTGGATATGTTTCTGATCATGACGGTTGAGCCAGGTTTCGGCGGGCAATCATTTATGGAAAATATGGTTCCTAAGATTTCACAGACTAAGAAAATTATTGGAGATCGTCCGATTTGGCTGCAAGTGGATGGTGGAATCTCTCCAGAGACCATTGAGATTGCTGCCGCGGCAGGTGCGGATACTTTTGTGGCGGGAAGCGCTGTTTTCCGCGCCGAAGACCCGGCTGCGATGATCCTTAAATTGCGCGCTTTGGCTCAGAATGTGGCAGACTAGGCTCACATTGTTCCGGGGGTCGGTGTAAATCCGAACCGGCGGTAAAGTCCGCGACCCGACCACATCCAGTGGTCGGTTGACTTGGTGAAATTCCAAGACCGACAGTTAAAGTCTGGATAAAGGGACAGAAGCACTGGGCTCTTTTCTGCCCCTGCTTCGCGTTCGCCCCCTGTTTTATCTATAAGGGGAGGGCGTCATGGATCATCAGCGTTATATGCTCCGCGCTATTGCGCTCTCACTTTTAGGTCTTGGTCGCACGCGCCCTAATCCAATTGTCGGTGCTGTTGTAGTGGATAGTTCAGGGTTGATTGTCGGTGAAGGTTTTCATGTTGGTAAAGAGCATGCCGAAGTTTTGGCACTTGAGGCGACACAAGTCCCACTTGAAGATTGCACACTCTATGTCAGCCTCGAACCCTGCAATCATTATGGTAAAACGCCACCGTGCACCAGAGCGATTATCGACTCTGGGATAAGGCGCGTGGTATTTGCTATGAACGATCCCAATCTGGTTGCCATCGGCGGCGCGCAGGTTTTACGTGATGCTGGCATTGAGGTAATCAGCGACCTGTGTGCAACTGCATCTGCATGGGCCAACCGAGCATGGCTCCATAAGATTTCCAAGGGTCGCCCTTACTTTATCTGGAAGATCGCCAGCACTATCGACGGTTTTACCGCTGCGGCAGATGGCACCTCACAATGGATAACTGGAATTCAGGCGCGCCAAGATGGACATTCTTTGCGGGCGCAATCTGATGCAATTCTTATTGGAACTGGTACTGCAATAGCCGATAATCCATCACTCTTGCCGCATCTTATTGATGATGATCGCAGACCTGTGCGTTATGTAATGGGTAAGCGCACTTTGCCTAGCCAATCACAATTATTGAGTGATGGATATACAACCAGATTAATAACCTCGCACAGTTTCGCCCAGTTGTTAGATGACTTAAATGATCTTGGTGCCAATCAAGTACTTATTGAATCTGGCTCAGTACTTGGAACAGCGCTTATGCAGGAAGGTCTCATTGATGAAATCGTTCTATACCAAGCCCCTTCCATCATTGGTTCCGGGACCCGAGCGATCGGCGACCTAGGAATTTCAACGATCTCTGCGGCGCCCCGTTGGCATTTCTCCCAGATTGAAACCCTTGGCCGAGATCTCAAAGTCGTCTTAACACAGATAGATGAAATGTTTGGTGCATAGTGTTTACGGGCCTGGTTCAAGCACGCGGGGAAGTCATTGCACTAACCAAAGGTCACGAGTCCATGGTTTTAACATTTAATGCTCGTGATTTAGCAACCCAGATTTTCGCTGGGGATTCGGTGGCGGTGAATGGAGTTTGCCTCACAGCCAGAACAATCGTTAACGAAGAAGTCAGTGTTGATGTAATGCTGCAGACGCTTGAGTTAACGAGTCTTAAGGATCTCAAGATTGGCGATCCGCTCAACCTGGAGTTGGCGTTACATGCCACCGATCGTATGGGCGGACATATCGTGCAAGGCCATATTGATGGCGTTGGCACTGTGATCAGTCGTCAACCTGGCGAAAATTGGGAGCGCTTGGATCTGCGAGTTCCTCAAGAACTTTTGAAGTACATCGTGGCGCAGGGATCAATCACTATTGATGGAGTTTCACTCACGGTTGGTTCTATCAATGATGAGAGTTGCGCAATCACTCTCTGGTTGATTCCAGAGACATTGGCAAAAACCAATCTGGGTGAAATTGCGGTGGGCAACTCAGTAAACGTCGAAGTGGACGTGCTTGCTAAATATGTCGAGCGATTATTAGAAAGTAAGGCCAAATCATGATGAACCGCGCGCTAGAGGCTTTTCGCAACGGTCAATTTGTGATTGTTACTGACGATGCATTCCGTGAAAATGAAGGCGATCTCATTATCGCTGCAACCAACCTCTCTTCTGAGCAGATGGCATTTATGATTCGCCATACTTCAGGGGTCGTCTGCGTTGCCATGGAGAATGATCGAGCTCGGATTCTTGATCTGCCGCCAATGGTTACGCGGAATGAAGATGTGAAGCGGACTGCCTTCACAGTCTCAGTGGACGCTAAGGCGCACTTGACGACCGGAATATCAGCAGCAGAACGAGCCAATACGGTGCGGGCTCTGGCTGATCCGAACTCTAGTGAATTCGATTTTGTCCGTCCTGGTCATGTATTTCCTTTGAGAGCAGTGGATGGCGGGCTTAGGGTACGTCGCGGTCATACCGAAGCAGCGGTGGCGCTCTGCGAATTGACC
>CAKKQM010000057.1 GCA_919902125.1 Actinomycetes bacterium
ACTCTTTCTGCTCAACCCCAAAGCGCTGTTCTTCATCCACAATGACAAGGCCAAGATCTTTGAAGGAAACATCTGCCGAGAGCAATCGGTGAGTTCCGATAATCACATCGATAGATCCTGCTGCAAGATCGCGCAAAATATCTTTGCTCTCTTTTGCAGTATTGAAGCGTGAAAGTCCGGCAACTTTGACTGGAAATCCAGAGTATCTCTCGGTAAAGGTTGCACTGTGCTGCTGTACTAGCAAAGTTGTTGGAACAAGGACCGCAACCTGCTTTCCATCTTGAACCGCTTTAAATGCGGCCCTAATAGCAATCTCCGTCTTTCCGTATCCCACGTCTCCACAGATAATGCGATCCATGGGATAAGGGCGTTCCATATCCCGTTTAACTTCCTCAATTGTTGAAAGTTGATCTGGTGTCTCCACATAAGAAAAAGTATCTTCCAATTCGCGCTGCCATGGAGTATCGGGTGAAAATGCGAAACCTGGAGCGCTCGTTCGCGCAGCGTAAAGACGGATGAGTTCACCTGCGATTTGGCGCACTGCTTTACGCGCGCGACCCTTGGCTTTCTGCCAGTCGCCACTACCAATGCGGTGCACTGTTGGTGCTTCCCCACCTACATATTTGCTGACCTGCTCCAAAGAATCTGTCGGTACGAAAATTCGATCCCCGGGTTGCCCGCGCTTGGCAGATGCGTACTCAATGACGAGATATTCGCGAGTGATTGTTCCGACGGTTCTATGAACTAGTTCTACATAGCGACCAATGCCGTGCTGTTCATGAACAACATAATCGCCAGCGCGCAATTCAAGCGGATCAATGGTTGCTTTCCGACGCGAAGGCAGCGCATCACCATCTTTGCCGCTTCCCTTATGTCCGGAAAGATCTCGCTCCGTCATGAAAAGAAGTGATGCGGCATGCGAGAGGAATCCGTGACTCAAATTGGAAGTTGTTACATAGACAGTGCCACGCAATGGCTGACTCTGTAATTCGGCGACCATTCGCACGGGCAGATCTGCATTGCGGAAGATGTCAGCAAAACGCTCAGCCATTCCAGACCCGAGAGCAGAGAAAACAACAGCGTGGTTATGTAGTAGCGACTCCGTAGTGATGGCTACCGCTTTTTCCGTATTTCCACGTAGTGGCTCGATCGGGCCGCAATCAAGGAAGACCGTCTCCTCATCCATGTCATTACCGAACGAGTTGAAGTTTTGCGAGGAGATACCTAAATCAAGAAGTTCATCCATAACCTCATCCCATGTGAGGTATGTACCCTGCCCATCAAAGAGTGGAGCAGTCCCGCCGAATGCGGCGTTTGACCATGAGGCTGCCAGAAATTCTTGATTTGTAGCAAGCAAATCTGCCGAGCGGGAGCGGATGCGCTCTTCTTCAATAAATATCACCTCAGTATTTGGCAGCGCCCGATGCAGAATGCTCTCTTGACCATCAACCAGAAGCGGGATCAAAGACTCCATCCCTTCTGTGACGATGCCTTCAGCTAAGCGCTCACAAATCTCCCTAGCCGCGGGATATTTCTCGGGCAGTGTGGCCGCACGCGCTCTAACCGTGGCGCTAAGAAGTAGTTCCCGACAAGGATAAATTGGCAGTTCACCTTCAACTGGCTTAAAAGTCCTCTGATCGGCAACCTCAAAGTAACTCAACTCTTCAATCTCATCACCAAAGAAATCGACTCGGACTGGATGATTCGATAACGGCAAAAATATGTCAACGATTCCTCCACGAACTGCAAACTCTCCGCGTCGTTCAACCAGATCAGTACGTGTATATGCCAGCGCAGAGAGATGGACCACAAGGTTCTCTAGTCCAATTTCTTGACCGCGTTCCAGTTCCATAAGAGGCGAGATCGCAAGATCAGCAATAAAGCGATGAATCAACCCGCGAGAAGGGGTGACGATAACTGGATGAGTGGTTGAGCCCTCGCGTCGCTGTTTCTCTAATTGATACAAGACATGTATCCGCTTAGCCACGGTATCGCTACGTGGACTCAGCCTTTCGTGGGGCAAAGTCTCCCAAGCCGGAAATTCAAAGACGTTCTCGTGCAGCGTCCGCAATTCGGAGGCCAGATCTTCGGCGCCACGACTTGATGAAGTCACCACAATGAGCGGGCGCTCTTGCGCACGTAGCGCGATAAGAAATGGATATACAGCGGCAGGTGCCACCAGAGTGCCAGAACCACCAAGTGCCTCGGTGATATCCGAGACTTGAGAGAGAACAGGAAGGAGCCCGCGCATATTTGAAGCCCCCCATCCTGATGAGAAATGCCAATATGCCCCAACTCCCAAAAGCCGGGAGGGGGCACGTCATTCTAGAGCAGAAACACCTGAGAGGATTGGCCCATGTCTCTCAAAAGTGCTGCAACAAATGATGACGCAGAACTCCGTAGCGATGTTCGCAAACTTGGCGACCTTCTTGGTCAGACCCTCGTTCGACAAGAGGGTCCCGCACTTCTCGATCTTGTTGAGGCAGTCCGCAAGGCTGTTCGCGAAGGCGGCGGCGAAGAACTTCTTGCCAATGTGAGCGTTGAAGAGGCAGTGCAATTGGTGCGCGCTTTCAGCACCTACTTCCATCTTGCCAATATTGCAGAGCAAGTTCACCGCTCGCGGATCTTGGCGCAAGAACGGCTCGAAAGCGGTTCTTGGCTTTCTCGAGCAGTAGACAAAATTATTTTTGCGCAGGAACATCCTGTAGCCGGTCATGAAATTTCCCAAGCTGATGTCGCGCATTGGCTGGAAGATTTCATGGTCCGTCCAGTCTTCACCGCTCATCCGACCGAAGCCGCGCGTCGTTCCGTTCTTGGAAAATTAGGACGAGTTGCAGATCTACTTGATCAAGACGCCTCGTCGGTGCAGACGCGTCGTTTAGGCGAAACTGTCGACCTCTTGTGGCAGACCGATGAACTTCGCCTTGGCCAACCAGAACCACTTGATGAAGCAATGAACGCGCTGTACTACCTTGATGATCTATTTCGTTTAACAGTTCCCGAAGTACTGGATGAATTTGCCCGCGAACTCAAACGAGTTGGTGTTGATCTGCCACCTACTGCACGACCACTCTCATTTGGAACGTGGATCGGTGGCGACCGTGACGGCAATCCGCATGTCACACCCGATGTCACACGCGAAACAATGGTTCTTCAAGTCGGTCACGCAATTCGCGTAACCCTTGCCGCCATGGACGAAATTCGCCAAGTCCTATCTATCTCAACACGCATTGCCGGAGCCTCAAAAGAATTAGAAGAATCCGTTAAAAAAGATATTGAACAGATACCAGAAATTGAAGCGCGCTACCTACGCCTCAATGTCGAAGAGCCTTATCGCCTAAAAGCCACCGCTATCGTCCATCGCCTCAACCTCACGCGCACTCGTCATGCAAAAGGCGCGGCGCATGTTCCCCATCGCGATTACCAAGACACGCATGAACTCCTTGCCGACCTCACATTGATGCGCGATTCACTTTTCCAATATCGCGGCGAACTCATTGCGACCGGACTCCTCGAGCGAACGATCCGCGCCGTATCCACCTTTGGTCTAACCCATGCCACCATGGATATCCGCGAACATGCAAAAGCCCATCACCATGCACTCGCGCAACTACTCAATGTCGCAGATTACGGAGCGATGAGTGCCAGCCAGCGCTTCGAGTGCCTGGCTGAAGAACTTGAAAATCCGAATCATTGCGATCCGGCTGTCCTGGATAAAATGGGCAAGAAAACCTTCGATACCTTCGTTGCAATCGCAGATCTCATTGATCGTTTTGGCCCAGAGGCAATTGAGACCTACATCGTCTCAATGACCAAAGGAGCTGATGACCTTCTTGCAGCGGTGGTAATTGCCAAAGAAGCAGGCTTAGTTAACATCGCAGAAAGCAGAGCAATTATTGGTTTTGCTCCTCTACTGGAAACAGTTGCTGAGTTGCGTTCAGCCGATGTGATTCTTGATTCACTCTTAAGCCAGCCTTCCTACCGAAAACTCGTTGCACTCCGCGGGAATGTGCAAGAAGTTATGTTGGGCTATTCCGATTCTAATAAAGATGCTGGCATTGCAACTAGCCAGTGGGAAATTCATCGCGCCCAGCGCAGGCTCCGTGACACCGCAATGAAATACGGCGTTAAGTTGCGACTCTTCCACGGCCGCGGCGGTTCAGTTGGCCGCGGCGGTGGCCCAACCTATGACGCCCTCATTGCGTTGCCTTGGGGTTCCATTGATGGACAGATCAAAATGACTGAACAAGGCGAAGTCATTAGCGATAAATATTCTCTTCCCTCATTGGCCCGTGAAAATATAGAACTCTCGCTAGCTGCAGCGTTGGAAGCAACGGTCCTCAACCGTGGTCCACGACAGAGCCCAGAGGATTTAGCAAAATGGAACGAGTGCATGGATCTCGTTAGCGCGGGTTCATTCACTCAATATCGCGCTCTCGTGGATCATCCCGACCTTCCCGCATATTTCTACGCGTCTACTCCCGTTGAACAATTAGGCGACCTCTTCCTTGGTTCGCGACCTTCCCGCCGACCCGATGCCAGCATTGGCCTAGAAGGTTTGCGGGCAATCCCCTGGGTCTTCGGCTGGACTCAATCTCGCCAGATTGTTCCCGGTTGGTTCGGAGTCGGCAGTGGTCTTAAAGCGGCACGCGAAGCAAGCAAAAGCGATGTACTCCAACAGATGCTCAAAGAGTGGCATTTCTTCAGCACCTTCATTAGCAATGTCGAAATGACTCTAGCAAAAACGGATCTGGTTACTGCGCAGCGTTATGTATCCCGCCTTGTGCCACAACCGCTCCATCACTTCTTAAAAACAATTACCGATGAGTTTGAATTAACTAAATCAGAAATCTTAAAGTTGACAGGTAAAAACGAACTGTTGGGCGACCAACCCATCCTCGCTAGAACATTGCAGGTACGTGATGCCTACCTAGCACCATTGCATCTCCTGCAGGTCAACTTATTAGAACGTGTACGCAGTTCCGAAGAAGCCACTGATCCTCTATTGCGGAGAGCCTTATTGCTAACAATCAACGGCATCGCAGCAGGCCTTCGAAACACAGGTTAAATTACGATTTTCTTCCAGCAGGATCTTCTAACATAAACCTTAGAATGAAGTTGCTGAACCTACTTTCGAACGTTAAACGGGTTCCAGGATTAATTGCAATATATCAACGCATCCAAAAAAGAAGTTCATACTATCGAAAGTAGACTTGCAATCATAGCGATTCCAGCGAATATCCAAAGGCTCCAATCGAACCAAGTCTTCTTTTGAGAAAGTCCTATCCTTTGCAAAACTGAAAGGGATTCAATTTGCACATCAAGCATTTCCTGTTGCACCGCAAGTTGCTTAACCTGTGGGGAAGTGATTTCCATAGTCATGATTTCTGGGTGAAGCGAAGAGATTCTGGCTAGATCTGGAAATATTGGTTTCATAAGACTTTTGGATAGCTTCTTGAAGCCCTCAATTTGAGGCGCAATTGCTGTACGAAGAGACTTCATCATCTTCTCAGTCGCTAACTGCATATCCTCTTTGATTTCTAAATCATCGTCCAGAATGTTGAATCCTCGCCGCTCCACCTCAATTAAGTCGCCCACCGTCCAACCCTG
>CAKKQM010000058.1 GCA_919902125.1 Actinomycetes bacterium
GGGGGTGGCTGTTAAAGAGTTAAATCCACAGGAATTTTCAACCAAAGTGCACGAGCCGGGAGTCGTAACTCTAGATATCCGAACTCCAGATGAATTCGCCGACGCTCACATCCCTGGCGCGATCAATATCAGTTTGGACAACAAGCCATTTACTCACACTTTCGCAAATGAAATTTCGAACACTTTCAAAAATAAAGTCTCGAAGTTGGACAGATCGAAAGGCTATGCGGTCTATTGTCATTTTGGCCGTAGATCAGACCTGGCAGTTTTGTACATGAAGAAAGTCGGGTTTAAGCATCTTTTCCATTTACAGAATGGGATAGTCAACTGGATCGGGCAAGGACTGCCAGTGACGACTACTTAAATAAAGGTGTGCCATCTTTGGAACGGGGAAATCTCGGCTGTAGCTTAATTCGCTCGCCCGGCAGGTTCCCAAGATTTGTAATTTTATGATACCCTAGGGGGTATGTCTACTATTTCATTAACTGTCCAAACTTTTGAAAAAGAAGTATTGAAGGACGGGATCGTTCTGGTTGATTTTTGGGCAGCGTGGTGTGGCCCATGCCGAATGTTCGGGCCAATCTTTGAAAACGCTTCAGAAAAGTACCCTGAGATAATTTTCGCCAAAGTCGATACTGAAGCTGAGCAAACACTCTCTGCTTCCGCCGGTATCTCATCAATTCCTACCCTTATGGCTTTTAGGGATGGAATTTTGATATTTAATCAGCCTGGAGCGTTGCCTGCCGCGAGTTTGGACGGACTTATCGCGTCGATAAAAGCGTTGGACATGGATGAAGTGCGATCTACACTTAAGGAAGAAACCGCGTAGTAAGGGAGTCATCTCCCGTTTAATGAATGATAGTTTCTATTTGATCTATACCCCTAGGGGTATGCTAAAGTACAACCAACCAAGTCGAATTGAGGGAAAAACATGGCAAAGAAGGCGATATCGCACATACTCATAGAGCAAGACCAGATAGATGCGATTAGTAAGCGTTTGAAGCGCGCGCACGGCCAAATGGGTGCAGTAGTGCGAATGCTGGATGAGGGGCGTACCTGCGAAGAAATCGTTACGCAGATGGCAGCGGTTGGCAAGGCAATTAATACAGCGGCATTTACTTTGATTGCAGCAAATTTAAAGGAGTGTATGAAGGACGAGAAACAAGATAGCACCGCAGCTACCGAAAAACTCAAGAAGCTTTTCTTAAGTTTGGCATAAAGGGTGAAAATGAAAAATAGAGTTCTGGCAGCTCTTGCTGCAATTGCAGCAGGGGTTTTAGTTTTGAGTGGATGTTCGTCAGGCGGGGGAGCCATTGCCGATATGAATGCACAGGAATTCTCATCCAAGACGCAAGAAGCAGGAGTTGTAATTTTGGATGTTCGAACTCGTGGTGAGTTCAATCAGGGCCATATTGCAGGCGCGATCAATATTGATGTCGAGACCGATACTTTTGAAAATGAAGTTTCGAAGTTGGACAAGTCGAAGACTTACGCGGTTTATTGCCAGAGTGGCCGCAGATCAGGAATTGCCACCGGGCAGATGGAGAAGTTGGGCTTTGCGCATCTTTCCAACTTGCAAAATGGTATTTCTGATTGGATCGCACAAGGCATGCCGGTGGTGCTTGCTGAATGAAGGTCGTCATTGTTGGTGGAGTAGCAGGTGGGATGTCGGCAGCAACCCGCTTGCGCCGTTTGAATATTGCTGCCGAGATCATTGTCTTGGAAAAGAGCGGGCATGTCTCTTACGCCAATTGTGGACTGCCCTATTACGTGGGCGGGGTAATTGAAGAAGAGGAATCGTTGTTTTTGCAGACGCCAGAGTCCTTGCACGCACGATTTAGATTAGATGTGCGGGTATTGACTGAGGCTGTCGAGGTGGATGCTGCGAATAAAATCGTGAAAGTGCGTCATCTCTTGAGTGGGGAAGTCTCTGAGATTACATACGACAAATTGATTCTTAGTCCAGGGGCCTCGCCAGTTGTACCGCCACTGCCTGGCGTTGAGCGCGCTCTTACTTTGAGAACAGTTGAAGATGTTGAGCGAATCGTGGCCCAAGTGGAACAGCGCCCTCGTCATGCAGTTGTTATTGGTGGCGGGTTTATTGGCGTTGAAATTGCCGAAAATTTAGTCCATAAAGGAATTTCAACTGCGGTAGCCGAAGCGATGCCCCAAGTATTAGCGCCACTTGATCCAGAGATGGCGACCTTTGTTGCAGATGAATTAGTCCGTCATGGAGTTCAAGTATTTCTTGGCGATAGCGTTGCATCGATTACGGCGGACTCGGTGAGATTAGCCAGCGGCGAGGTTCTGCCAAGTGACTTGGTCATTCTGGCAATTGGTGTGCGCCCTGACGTAGTTCTGGCAAAGAGTGCAGGATTGAAGATTGGCGAACGTGGTGGCGTTGAAGTTAATGAGTACAACGTAACGAGCGATGCCAACATTTACGCAGTCGGAGATGCTGCCGAGAAGCGTGACTCTTTGGACGGCAGCGCAACACTGGTACCGCTAGCGAATATTGCGAATAGACATGGTCGAGTAGTTGCTGATCACATCAGTGGTCGAGCAGTTCGTTCAGTTCCAACCATTGGTACCGCAATCGTAAAAGTCTTTGACTTGATGATTGCTGCGACAGGGTGGAATGAGAAGCGATTGGTTGCACAGAAGCGAGCATTTCAAGCCATTCATACCCATCCAGCGTCCCATGCGGGTTATTACCCAGGTGCAAAACCAATGTCATTGAAGTTATTGCTCGATCCAATTTCCGGAGAAATATTAGGTGCACAGGGAATTGGCACCGAAGGTGTAGATAAGAGAATCGATGTTATTGCCACGGCAATGCGCGGTGGACTAACAGGACCGCAATTGGCAGATTTGGAATTGGCATATGCCCCACCATTTGGGTCCGCCAAAGACCCTGTAAATATGTTGGGATACATTGCCGAGAATCTTTTATCGCACTTAGTCGGCACTGTGCAATGGAGCGAGGTAGAGGCATACCGCAGACGTGGATATTCCATGGTGGATGTGCGAAGTGTCCAGGAATTTTCTCGGGGGACTCTTCCTGGGTCGATCAATATTCCAGTAGATGAATTGCGTGAGCGATTTCAGGAGATTCCAACTAATGATGTATTGGTCAACTGCCAAGTCGGACAACGTGGCCATACTGCAGCGTTGTTATTGAAAGAGATGGGATTTAATGCATTAAACCTTGATGGTGGTTACCAAACCTGGAGTCACTCTCCCGCATCGGTGGCAAGTAAATAAGTGACCACTTCGTAGCGGGATAAATAATTCGATGGGATATTGAGTAGGCTTCTTGTGAGAAGCAATTCAGCATCAACTCGGAGGTTGGAAATGGAAAAAGTTCGTTGGGGTTTTATCGGCGCTGGAATGATTGCCAAGAAAGCGCTCTATCCAGCGCTAATGAACTCCGAAGTGGGAGAAATTTACGCTGTCGCTTCTCGCGATACCGAACGGGCTAAAGAGTTATCGCCATCAGGTCGCATCTATACCGACTATCAGGATTTACTTGACGATGAAAACGTCGAAGCTATTTATATTTCTCTTCCAAACTCACTGCATATTCCATGGTCGATAAAGGCAATGCAAGCAGGCAAGCACGTCCTTTGTGAAAAACCTCTGGCAATGAATGCAGCCGAAGTTCGCACCGCAATCGCAGTTCACGATAAGACAGATCTTCTCTTCATGGAAGCTAGTTGGAATCGTTGGCACCCTCGTACATTGCGGATCAAGGAATTAGTGGATTCCGGAGTTATTGGTAATGTGAAATCTATTCGCACTGCCTTTACTTACGACGGACTTGCCGATGAGAACATCCGCGTATTTCCAGAATTAGGAGGTGGCGGGCTCTATGACCTTGGGCCATACTCGGTTGCTGCCCCATTGTGGCTGATGGATTTTGCTCCACATAAAGATATTGCAACCGATGTTAAATGGCATCCGGCGGGATCTGATGAAACTGTGCGCACAACTTTCACAATCGGCTCAGCCCAGGCTGAAACTCTCACGTCAATGAATATGCCTGACACTCTCTACTTTGAAATTGAAGGAGAGAAAGGGTCTGTCGCAACAGGCGGCAATGATGCTTTTAATTCACATAATAAACCAAGCACTTTGGAGATAACGATCGCGGGGGAGAAGAAAATTGAAAACTTCGCAGCCTGTGATCCTTACCAACTTATGGCTGATGCGTTCTCGCGCAGAGTGCGAGGGAAAGAAGGTTGGCTGATGCCACTTTCCGAGTCGCTGGCTTTTGCCGAATTCTTTGACGAGATCTTTGCAGTCATGAAATAAAGCGTCAGGGTAAATCAAGAATTGACGTAGTCGCGCAGTGCCTTCCGTTCTGTATCTATGTCGGTAATGTAGGCTTTCACGACGTCTCCGATTGACACGATTGAAATCACATTCCCATCCTCGTCAACGACAGGTATGTGTCGAACACGTCGTTCGGTCATTGTCTTCATTAGTTCAGCCACTGTGGCATCTGCCGTGCAGGTAACGACATCAACTGTCATCAAGTCGCGGACATGCATGCCAATGAGTTGGTCAAGTTTTCCTGGCATGGCACGCACAACATCGCGTTCGGAAACAATACCTTCAATCTTCTTGCCATCAGGAGAGACCACGAGGGCGCCTATGTGATGAACATTGAGTGCATTGACCAAGTCATGCACACTTGCGCTAGGTGAAATCATTTCAACTCTCTTACCTGCAATTAGTGCACTGATCTTCATCGCGCCTCCACTGTCTCTATGCCTGTCTCTCTATCCCCGTTTCCACAACAGGAGCAGGGGGTAAAGGCATAGTGCCCTTCTCTTCCCTTACTTTCAAGAGATAACGCACGGCTTCTGTGGCGTCCCACCCAGCTGGGTACTCCTTGAGCATCTCCATGACCCCTCTGAGATCCGCGCCCAGCGTGATCAGAGGGGGTTCGGTATATCCAGTCGAACGCGTCTGCCCGAGTCCCACATTTGCCATAAGCCCGTTACATAAGCATTTGCGACCGAGTGCGTCTTCCTCCGAGCCGCCTTTGCGTAGAAAAACATGTATTGGTTCAGCAGGGCAGCGGTAACCCACTACTCCCGGACTGCGCTCGTAAGGAACCCGAAGGTAACTCAGGTCGCATAAACGTGGCCGCTCGGCATAAATATCGGATTCCGAAAGAGTGTGGGGGAGAGTGACAACTTTAAATGGGAATCCAGTCGGCGATGCAAAAGGATCTGTACGGACAACTAGGTTCCCCGCGCTCAGTTGAGCAAGCAACTCGTGACGTAAGTGTGATTCAAGTCCAGATTCCGTTGCTAAAGAAAAGAGTGTTCCGACTTGAACTCCAACTGCGCCTAGCGATTGTGCCAAACGCACCTGTTCTGCCGTGGAGTAGCCACCCGCAAGCCAGAATGGCAGACCGATCTTTGCGACCTTTTCGATATCTGCTTCATCACGAGGTCCGAAGATCGGTTGACCATCATCATCTAAAATCATGTGCCCGCGTGGAGGAGCGTTATGACCACCTGCGTTGAATCCTTCAATAACAAATCCATCGGGTCTGGTCACCTCATCGCGTGCTAAATACGTTGCTAACACGTGTGCGGAAATAATTGCTAAAAATTTTGGCCGATGTAATGGAGGTAGTGCAATATTCAGCAAAGTTTCTGGGAAGAAAGATGCCTTATACGCTGTTGTTGCGCCATCGACTTGGACATTGAGTGATGCTGGTTTGTGCTGCGCCAACAGGTTAAGTAGTTGCGGGATCTCGGCAGGGATCCCTGCGCCCATCAGCACGTAATCCACTCCGGCGAGCATGGCTCCATACGCTGAACTCGGTGTCGCCATTTGAATCTTTTCGAGGTAGTTAATCCCGACCAGTCCGTTGTGGCCTTCCTTTGCTAGCCATACTTCAACGAAATTAGATACAACCAAGAGTTCTAAGGCCTCAGGACTAGGTCGCAGACTCAGTTTTGGAACAGCAATATATTGGTGGCCTTCTTCTCGTCCTTCTGCGCGGAAATACCTCTCAAGCACGCGTTGGGCAATTGCTGGGACAGGGAAGTTGGCTAGAGCCCGCCGGATATCTCCATTTACGTCACCATTTTGCAATCGGCGAGCGATTACAGCGTCTATGGCCGTACCAGAGACAACTCCTAGTTGGCCAGTCTGCGAAACAGCCCGCGCTAATTGCCACGAAGAGACCGCAACGCCCATCCCACCTTGAATGACAACGGGCAGAGGATTGATTTCGCTCACTAAGTAAGGCTATACCGAGAGAAAGATGTAATAAACCATGCTGGTTGTCACGCTCAACTGGTCATAACTCGACGAGCGGTACCCCTTAGAGACGGATACGGGAGTCAGAACCAATTGGTTCTGACTCCCGTGGCACCGATTGGTGGTTAAAAGGTCCTAGTTTTTCGGAGAGAAAGAAACTAGAACCCTTTAAGGCTTAACCACTAAACCCTTGCTGTCGGAACGCTAAACCCGTGTGTCCTAAGACATCAAGTTTTTTGTTGAGTGGCAACCCTTAAAGAACGGTTTCTACGGCAGGTTTACTCGTCCAGCTTTCATCTTCCAGATGAAGTACTTCTCGAAGGCTAGTTTGAAGAGATGGTTCTGTGGTCCAGGGCAACATTGACATGTGACTCAATCTTCTCTTTCTTAAGGAACATACCCAGCAGCGCCTCGCCATGTGGCAGGCCACCAATTCCATGCTGTCCCAGCGGCCACTGCATCATCCAGCGTTGTGATAGTTGATGAATTTTCAGCCATACCCTCGACTGCTTCTATTTTGTTTCGGGTTCCTGAAAAGGATTATGAGAAATTACCCATCGCCGAGAGGTTTACCGTAGGTAGGATCAAAAGGTTACAACTTTCGAGATCTGAAGTAACTAAACCAGCCATAGGCAGTACTAAGCAATAAGTATGGTGCAGCGCTTGCCAATGCGGCGACGAAATCCAACCCGATGCGGGATGGATGCAGGCCGTCAATCAGGACAATTGCCATCAGAACGATTCCCGCAAAGGCCAGCGGTGGATTAACCACAGATACATATGTAGTGCCGTAGCGACCAAAACGAATGCCGCCAAATACCGCGATACAGATGGCAAGACCAGTGAAAATTCCGATGCCATGGCGGAATATCAATTCAATAAGTGCGAAGAAACTTAAAAAAAGAGTCTGCAAAATAACAACGCCAGCTTTCGTCAATCCCTTCCTAGAGATATGGAATGGCGGGCGCGGCGCTGTTTCCGAAGCCATTAGTTCTCCTCTTCTTCTACTTCTTCTACATCAATAAAGTCTTCTGGAGCGTCTAGCGCTAAATTACTCTTCAATTGGCGCACATTTTCTGACACTTCTGGAAACGCCTTAAGTTTACTGGCATCACCAGAAACTCCAAGATTCATAATTTTTTTGGCCGGGCTCAATACAGTGCTTTCTGCGGTTGGGACCATGTCGTTATAGGCCTTCAATGTGCTCTTCAATCGGTCTCCAACAGTGATGATTTTGGTGTGCAACGCAGCAACATTCTTTAAGAATGTCCCAGCTAACTCTTGAATCTCGGTGGCGCTTTCGGCCAGACGATTTCTACTAAATATATAGCCAACGGTACGCAAGAGCGCCATCATGGTCGTAGGCGTTGCGATAGTTACACCTTTAGCAAATGCTTTATCCAGGAGGCGGCTATCAACCCGCAGTGCTTCGGTCAAAATTGATTCAAAAGGAGCAAAGAGCACAACAAAGTTAGGAGAGGCGCCTTTCTCCGCATAGCCGCGCTTGGCCAGTGCATCTACATGCTTAAGAAGATCTTTGGTGTGCTGTTCAATAAGCACTTCTCGTTCTTTTGGATCCTGCGTATCAAATGCATCAAGGATCCGTTCAAACGGAAATTTTGAATCAATAAAAAGAACACTCGATCCTGGCAAAGCGATCGTGACATCGGGAATTCCAATTTTCTCATCATCATTACTCACCGATTTCTGTCTTGTGAAATGTTCGTCTTCGATGAGTCCTGCGTTCTCGAGAAGTTGTTCAAGTTGAGCCTCACCAAATTTGCCGCGCGTTTGGGAACTGGAGAGAGCCCCGGCAATCTTTGTTGTCTCTTCTAGTAAGGATTTGTTGGTTGTCGCCATATGTGTAAGGTCTTTGCGAATATCTTGCTCGGCTGCGATTCGACTTCGGTCAGCTTCGCGAGCTTGCGATGAAAGCGTCTCAACCGATTTTTTCATCGCTTCAAGTTCAGTTGTCAGGCGAGTGGTTTCAGTCTGATTGGCCTGCATTGTCGCGATCTGTTTTTCAAGGGCCGCAATTGATCCATTGGCTGCTTTGAGTTCAGATTCAGCCCCCGCAGTACGTAACCGGGCCAGAAGAATGCCGATAGCGATACCCGCGATGAGCCCAATAAAACCTAGAGATACGCCTAAAGTCATGGTCATTGCCCTATCGTGGCAGGAACCACTGACGAAGCCCCGTAGGCTCTACTCCTTGTGAGCCTCTCTATCGGAATCGTCGGAATGCCCAATGTGGGCAAATCCACCCTTTTTAACGCCCTGACCAAGAACAACGTCCTGGCGGCTAATTACCCCTTTGCCACCATTGAGCCCAATGTGGGCGTGGTAGGCGTACCCGATCCCCGTCTAGCCAAGCTGGCCGAGATCTTCGGCTCGCAAAAAATCCTGCCGGCAGTTGTCTCCTTCGTCGATATCGCCGGAATTGTAAAGGGTGCATCCGAGGGTGCGGGTCTGGGCAATAAGTTCTTGGCCAATATCCGCGAAACCGACGCCATCTGCCAGGTTATCCGCGTTTTTAACGATAATGATGTCGTACATGTTGAAGGTCGGGTTGATCCAGCTAGCGATATGGAGATCATCAACACTGAACTCGCGCTCGCTGACTTACAAACTTTAGAAAAAGCGTTGCCCCGCGTCGAAAAGGAGGCGCGAACCAATAAGGAGCGCCAAGTCGTTGTCGATGCGATAAAACAAGCCGAGGCAATTCTCAATGAAGGCAAACCGTTATCGAGCAGCAAGGCGGATTTAGAGGCGCTCGCGGAGTTGCAACTCATGACAACAAAACCTTTTATTTATGTTTTCAATGTTGACGCAGCAGAGTTGAATGATAAAGAGTTACGTGCAAATCTCGAAGCACTCGTTGCTCCCGCTCCTTCAATCTTCCTGGATGCAAAGACAGAGGCAGAACTTGCCGAACTCAGCGATGAAGATGCTCTCGAACTTTTAAACTCAATTGGCTTAACCGAACCTGGTCTTGCAACTTTGGCTCATGTCGGATTCAAAACTTTAGGATTGCAGACTTACTTAACGGCCGGCCCTAAAGAAGCACGTGCATGGACAATTCATGTAGGCGACACCGCACCCATAGCCGCTGGCGTTATTCACACCGATTTTCAAAAAGGTTTTATCAAAGCCGAAGTTGTCTCCTTCGACGATTTAGTCGCAACCGGTTCTATGGCCGAGGCGAAAGCAAAAGGCAAAGTACGTATGGAAGGCAAGGAATACGTCATGCACGATGGCGATGTGGTGGAGTTCCGTTTCAACGTTTAAACCTACATTACTTAAAGCGGTACTGGATGATTGAGGGGCACACAAGCCGCGTTGCCCACGGAATTACACTCAAGAGTTGGCAAATTCCTTCTGGGTTTCACCAAT
>CAKKQM010000059.1 GCA_919902125.1 Actinomycetes bacterium
CTGATGAAGAGATCATCGATTCGGATTCCATTGCCGAACGCGCCCGGGTTAAAGGCGCTGTGAGCGAAGTTTCCACGACTGCTGCCAAGTTGTTAAAACTTGGCAGCGGACAAGTGCTCTGGTACGAGCCCACTTTTTCAACTCTCCATTTAGCACCGCTGACAGTCTCATCGGTATTGCGCAATAACTTGCTTACCAAATCGCCCGTGATTGCAACGTCGGCAACTTTGACTGTCGGCAAAGGCTTTGATGCCATGGCACGGAATATTGGTTTCGTTCTGGGCGATGATGTTGATACGGAAGTAGAAGATGGCGATGTTGATCCTTCCAACGTGCAGATGCTCGATGTTGGATCGCCCTTTGATTTTGCCAATCAAGGGATGTTGTACCTACCTAAACATTTACCCGAACCAGGCCGCGATGGTCCAAGTGCGCAGGCGTTGATCGAACTTGGGGAACTTATCGACGCAGCAGGGGGTCGCACACTTGCGCTTTTTTCTTCCTGGCGCGGAGTTGAAGCCGCTGATGCGCACTTACGTAAAGTTTTGGCTGAACTTCCGATCAAGATCATTACGCAAAAGCGCGGAGATGCCGTGGGTCCTTTAGTGGAACGTTTTGCGAAAGATGAAACTTCGATCTTGCTTGGCACAATGAGCCTGTGGCAAGGCGTTGATGTCCCAGGTGCTGCATGTATTTTGGTTGCGATAGATCGCATTCCATTTCCTCGCCCTGATGATCCGGTGATGTCAGCGCGCGCGGCTGAAATTGATGCCGAAGGCGGCAGTGGCTTTATGCAAGTTTCATTGCCACGAGCGGCTCTGTTATTGGCACAGGGTACGGGGCGCCTGATTCGCGCAGTGGAGGATCGCGGAGTTGTAGCGATATTGGATTCACGCATTGTTACCAAGCGATATGGCTCAGTCCTTCTGAATTCGATGCCGCCGCTGTGGCGAACCTCTGATGAAAAGGTCGTCAAAGAGTCACTGCGGCGTCTGTCAGAACAGTTCGATCAGGATTGATTTCACTGCGGGCCACGATTTAGCAAAACTGGGATGCAATAACATCGAGTTAACGGCGTCCCATTCCAGCCAACGTAGTTCTTGTGATTCTGCATTCATTTGGTGGGGGATGAGTTCTGCGGTGGCGGTGGCAACAATCGTGTCGTAGCGCCAATCAATGTGGTCATCGGTGTGAGTCATATGGACCCTGAGGTGCTCTGATTCAATCCCGGTTTCTTCAATAGCTTCCCGAATTGCGGCCTCAATAGGCGTTTCGTGAGAATCGCGTGCCCCGCCAGGAATGCCCCAGGTGTCACCGTTGTGCACCCATTGTGAGCGATGCTGCAGAAGCAAGGTGCCATCACGGACGAGCAAGAGGCCGGCGGCGCCATGTAGGCCCCAGTGTTTGTTGCCACAGCGGCACTGCACCCAGCCATCGCCATCTCTATGAGCCATAAGACCACCCTGGGCTACCGAGAGGCGCTTTCCACAGCAGAGCACGGAAGCGACCACCTGCTTCTAGGAAACTTTTACGCTCGCGCTATGTCACATCTTATTTTACGTAAAAGACTTATTCCTATCATTCTGATCTCTTCTGTCGTGCTCATTTCATCGCTGTTGCACGCCCAACCAGCACAGGCAGCCAATTGCGTGAGCAAGGCATGTATTGATGTTTATACCCAAGATGGGCAGATCATTATCGAAGGCCGCAAAAGCGGTGTCGCAAAACCAAAACCAACGCCGAAACCAAAACCAACGCTGGTACAAAAACCAAAACCGATAGTGAAACTCATGCCAAAGCCAACCCGCAAACCTAAGGCGACTACGGCGATAAAACCTTTAAACAGGGCAAAGGTCAAACTCGTGCCACGCAAGAAGGTGGTGTCAAAAGTTACATCTGGGGTTTCACTTAATGATCGATTGGTGAAACTGCTACCAACGGCATCGATTGCCAGACAGCCAGCAGCAAATGCCATTGTGAATGTGCCTGTAATTTATTGGTGCGATCTGCCTAAAGTTTTCACGACGAAAGTTGCGATTGTTGGTGAAGTTGTCGATGTCACGATGCATCCATCATTTCTCTGGAGTTTTGGTGACGGCTCATTCTTTGCTACCACTAAAGCGGGCGCAGCATTTCCTCAGCAAGAGATTTCGCATACCTACAGTCAGGCCGGTACATATCTGGTGGTAATGGTCGCAACGTGGGGCGGCACATGGACTCATAACGGGGTGGTGCGGGCAATTACTGGCAAAGTACGTAAAGTTTCCCTCGCCACGATAAGTGTTGCCAACGGTCCCACCCGGTTAATTCAATGAGTTGATCACCAATGGCTGGTTCTGCACAAGCTGGCCTATATCGGCTAAGAAGTGTGGGTGCCAACTAGAAGTCTCCTGCTATGACTACATTAACTTCACCTCATGATTTATTAGCTGCTATTCCATTTCTCATTGGATACCACCCCACCGATTCATTGGTACTTGTTTGTCTAAAAGACGAATCCGTCGGTATGGCAATGCGCGTTGATTATCCTGTCTTGACCAAAGAAGAATCATCGCTTGAGGCATATGACGCGCTTGTCTATCACTTGATACGCGAAGGTGCCGAAGGCGCCCTCGTTGTTGCCTATGTTCCAGATTCTCGTACTGATGGCGAAGAAGTTTTGGGTAATCTCGCCACGGCATTAATTCGATCGAATGTCCAGGTGCGCGAATCACTGCTGATTTGCAACGGGCGTTGGCGCTCGGTGCTCTGTGCGGATATCGAATGCTGTCCACCCGAAGGTCGCGAGCTACCCGAGATCTCCGCATCGCGCATCGCACTCGAGCAAGTTGCGCAGGGTCGGCCAATGCCATTCACCGATCTTGCAGGATTAGCCGATTCCATCTCACCGTTGCCACTTGCCACCGATGGCGCATTTGCGGCAAATGTTGCGCACTATCGCGTGGATCCTGAAAGTACTTCGTTGCCCGATCTCCAGCGCGACGGCGCAGTCTCTGTCATCGATTTAGCCTCCAGATTTATCGCAGGTTCAATCGGCCAAGATATAAC
>CAKKQM010000060.1 GCA_919902125.1 Actinomycetes bacterium
AGCCTTTCCTACAAAGGAAAGGTGGCGAACGATAAGAAATGTCAGCACCATGGCAATCCACATAGCGAGCCCACCCCAACGTGCAGTCGGCAGGGTGTGCACGTCTCTACTGCGAATCTGCGCAACCGCGCCAAATCGCTCGGCCCATTTCTTCACAGTCGGAGTTACTACATAACAGAGTGCAGCCGCTAAAAGTGCAGTGATCAGATATTCGCGCATGATTTATTGGACGTTTATACGTGGCCAGAGTGAATTATGCGGAGTAAATGGGGAAACGTGCTGTGAGCTCGTGTACTTCTCCACGAAGGCGCGCCAATACTTTCTCATCATCGGAAGCAATGGCACGAGCAATTAGTGATCCGATCACCTTCATCTCTGGCGTACCCATTCCTTGTGTTGTAGTAGCTGCGGTACCGACGCGGATTCCGCTTGTTACTGCTGGTGATTCTGGGTCAAATGGGATGGCATTCTTATTGAGAACAATCCCTGCAGCCCCGCAACGTTGATCAGCAACTTTGCCGTTGACATTTGTACTGCGAATATCGATAAGCGCTAAGTGAGTTTGAGTACCGCCGGAAACTGCGCGCATACCTTCTGCTTCAAGGGATGCGGCAAGCACCTGGCAATTCGCGATAACATTTTTTGCGTACTGCTGATACTCGGGTTGTGCGCACTCTTTGAGTGCGACCGCTTTGCCGGCAACTGCTGACATAATTGGTCCGCCCTGCATGCCAGGAAAGACTGCTTTATCAATAGCTGCGCCATGCTCCGCTTTCGACAAAATCATTCCACCCCGTGGGCCGCGCAAGACTTTATGTGTTGTAAATGAAACAACATCTGCGTAAGGCACCGGTGAAGGGATTGCCTTACCTGCGACCAAACCAATGAAGTGCGCTGCATCGACCCACATAATGGCGCCAACTTCATCACAGATCGCCCGTATCTTTTCAAAGTCAATCAGACTTGGATATGCAGTGGCACCTGAACAGATCATCTTTGGCTGGTTTTTAATGGCAAGATCTCGTAGTTCGTCGTAATCAATTAACTCATTATCTTGGCGTACGCCATAAGAAACGATATTGAACCACTTACCTGAAAAACTGACCTTCGACCCATGGGTCAGATGACCGCCATGCGGCAGGGACATTGCCAGAATTGTGTCGCCTGGTTTGGTGAATGCGGCATAGACCGCAAGGTTGGCGCTGGCACCCGAGTGGGGTTGAACGTTTGCGTGCTCTGCGCCAAAAAGTGATTTAGCGCGATCAATTGCGATGATTTCAGCTTTATCTACTTCTTCACAACCACCGTAATAACGCTTGCCCGGATAGCCTTCCGCATATTTGTTAGAGAGAGTAGAACCTAGAGTTGCAAAGATAGCGCGCGATGTGAAGTTTTCGCTAGCGATGAGTTGAAGGTCTCTCTGCTGGCGGCGCAACTCAGAGAGAAGGATTGCCGCGATATCTGGATCCTGGCGCGAAAGAAGATCGAAATCTGGACCGTAAAAAGGAGTTCCTGACATGACCCATAGCCTATGGGCTAGTCAGGAATTTGCAGAGTTCAAGCGTGAAATCCCCGGCACGTAGGCACTCAACTCCTCCAAAGTAATTGCACCTTCCCGCAACAAGGTGGTCTCCGTCTCGTTGACTGAGACAACGCTCGTCAGAGGACCAGCCGTCAATTCCCCGAAGTCGCAAACTCGAACCAGTTCATTCTTCGAACTTATAAGATCGACAGTAGTAAGGATTGGTGGCGCTCCTGCCCGCGCCACACTTGCACAGGCGAGTGGGCCGCTCTTTGCCAAAAGTGCAAGGACAAAATCTTCAGATGGAACCCGTACAGAGACTATGTCCAACTCTTTATCATCCCCTAGATCCCAACTCAGCCAACGTTGGGGGCGAAGATTTAATGTCAACAATCCGGGCCAAAATGCTTTCATCATCGCATGAACTTCCGACGAAATATCACGAGCAATTCCAGCAAGAGTGTCGGTACTGCCGACAAGAACCTGCGCGGTAATTCCCAATGCGTCGCCACGCAACGCATGCATTGCACGGACCCCATCATGACTAAATGCATCTACCAGATACACATAGCCATGTTCGAGTGGTGCAACAACAATGAAACCTGAACGGATCCATTCAAGTGCCTGATCAACGCTCGGCTCCATCTTCAATTCCTTAACGCCGATGTCCACCGAGGACGCTGATTGAGGTCAAGATGAAGTGTGACATCGTGGAAATCAGCGCTTAAAGCCTGCGCAACTTGCGGTCCTTGTTCTTCGCCATGCTCGGTCACAAAGAGCCCGTCTGGTTTTAATAAGCGCGCGGCGGCTTCAAAAAAACGTCGCGGAACATCCATCCCATCTGGTCCTCCGAAAAGAGCTATATGTGGCTCATAATCCTGCACTTCGGCAGGCAAGACCTCAGCGCTAGGCACGTAGGGAGGGTTTGCAATAATCAGATCAGCTTTAACACCTGGCAACGCAGTTGCAACATCCTCTGCAACTACACGAACATCAGCGCCTATAGCTTCAATATTTTTTCGTAACCAGTACACAGCATCAGGATCTATCTCCACTGCTATTACTCGCGCTTGCGCAGATTGCGTAGCAATCGCAAGAGCTAATGAACCAGCCCCTGAACCAAGATCGATAACACTGGCAGGACCCGAAAAACTTGCCAAATGTAAAACTAAGCGTTCAATCATTAATTCGCTCTCGGGGCGCGGAATAAGAACACCTGGACCAACATGCAGAGTGAGATTGCAAAAATATGCCAGTCCGGTAATGTATTGCACTGGTTCATTGGCTAGGCGGCGCTTAATTAATTGGTCGTAAAGATCCTGCAACTCGGTCGAGTCTTCATATGCAGTAAGCGCACTTTCCACACGGACAGTGTTGTGTAAATCCATCCGGCTAATATCAAGTAGGTGTGCCAACAAATGTTCGGCATCGACTTCTTCGAAACCAGCAACACGCAAATCGCGCCTTGCGTTTTTGAGTACTTCTCTGACAATCATGTGGATCCTAATTAATTAGTCTTAATTTGTAGATGACAACTTGGCGGCTTTATCCGCATCCAACAGAGCTTGAATCATAGGATCGAGTTCGCCATTCAAGACTGCATCCAAGTTGTTCGCTTTGAAATTTACACGGTGGTCGCTAATACGATTTTCTGGGTAGTTATACGTACGAATTCGCTCGCTACGATCGACAGTGCGCACCTGGCTTTTACGTTCGGCAGAGGCAGCTTCCTGTGCTGCCTCTTGTGCTGCAAGAAGCATACGTGCGCGCATGATTCGAAGCGCAGACTCCTTATTCTGTAACTGACTCTTCTCGTTCTGGCAAGAAACCACAATTCCGGTTGGAACGTGTGTAATACGCACAGCAGAGTCAGTTGTATTGACGCTCTGCCCTCCAGGACCACTGGAGCGGAATACATCAATCCGTAAATCATTCATGTTAATCTCAACATCGACCTCTTCTGCTTCAGGCAAGACCATGACGCCCGCTGCAGATGTATGTATACGTCCTTGAGATTCAGTTTCAGGAACGCGTTGCACACGATGCACGCCACCTTCAAATTTCAAACGGGCATAAGGAGACTTTCCTGGTTCGGCAATTCCTTTAGATTTCACTGCAACCGAAATATCTTTATACCCACCGAGATCGCTTTCAGTGGCATCGATAATTTCAGTCTTCCATCCTTGCTTCTCTGCGTAACGCAGATACATGCGCAATAGATCACCCGCAAAGAGTGCGGATTCATCGCCACCTGCTCCAGCTTTGATTTCCAAAATGACATCGCGGTCATCATTGGGGTCACGCGGAAGAAGAAGTTCCTCCAACTTAAGGGCCGCTAAATCGCACTGCTCCTGAATAGCTGCGATTTCTGAGGCGAAATCCGGATCATCTTTGACTAATTCTTGGGCAGCTGCCAGATCATCTTCGGCGCTGCGCCATTGGCGAAAACCTGCAACAACTGGGCCGAGTTGGGCATAACGACGTCCTAGTTGACGCGCCTTGCTTTGATCATTGTGAATCTCAGGGTCGGCCATCTGTGCTTCAAGTTCGGCATATTCGCGAACTAATTCATGAGCCAAGGCAAAGCGACCATCGTTACTCATCTTCGCCTCCTTTTATAATAACTTTAATAATAAGAACTAGAAAGAAAAAGACCGCAGCCGTTACAGAAGTAACAGTTGCGGTCTTTTAAAAAAGCTACTTGGCGCCAGATTTTCCGAAGCGCTCTTCGAATTTGGCAACGCGTCCACCAGTGTCAAGAATGCGCTGCTTACCGGTGTAGAACGGATGGCATACAGAACAGACCTCGACATAAATGGAACCGCTGGCAACGGTTGAACGAGTAATAAAGGTCTCGCCACAGCCGCAGGTGACTTTAGTTTCACCATATGGCGGATGAATCTCTTTCTTCATATCTTTCCCTTCGATGGGGTTGGGTCGCTTCCATAGGGAAATCGTGAACCAACTCGTGATGGCCCAAGGGTAACGCCCAGGCGCTGGCCCACGAAATCGATGACTTTTTGAGGCAAATTACCCTTCGTTGCCAGGCCCCACAGTGGTCTTCTGGATCTGCATCAAGAATTCCACGTTGGACTTGGTGCCCTTCATCTTCTCAAGGAGAAGTTCGAGGGCTTGCTGTGGTTCGAGGGCATGGAGCACGCGACGCAACTTCCAGACAATGTTGAGTTCTTCAGCGCCCATAAGAATTTCTTCCTTACGGGTGCTTGATGCGTCAACATTCACTGCTGGGAAAATGCGCTTATCAGCCATACGGCGATCGAGTATGAGCTCCATGTTTCCAGTGCCCTTAAACTCTTCGAAGATAACTTCGTCCATTCGCGAACCAGTTTCGACAAGAGCAGTTGCCAAGATTGTTAGCGAACCACCATCTTCGATATTTCGCGCCGCACCGAAGAACTTCTTGGGTGGATAGAGTGCGGCAGAATCAACGCCACCTGAAAGAATGCGGCCACTAGCAGGGGCGGCAATATTGTATGCACGCCCTAAACGCGTGATTGAATCAAGCAAGACAACAACGTCGTGGCCGAGTTCAACCAAGCGCTTTGCCCGTTCAATAGCGAGTTCTGCCACTGTGGTGTGATCATCGGCAGGACGATCAAAGGTGGAAGCAATAACTTCACCCTTTATCGATCGCTGCATATCGGTAACTTCTTCAGGGCGCTCATCCACGAGAACAACCATTAAATGGCACTCAGGATTATTGGTTGTAATGGCATTTGCAATTGCTTGCAGAACCATCGTCTTACCAGCCTTAGGTGGTGAAACGATGAGACCTCGTTGCCCTTTACCAATTGGTGAAATTAAGTCGATAACGCGAGTGGTAAGAATGTTGGGCTCGGTTTCAAGTCGCAAACGCTCTTGTGGGTACAATGGAACCAACTTCGAGAATTCCACGCGGTTACGGGCTTCCTCTGGTTGCATTCCATTAATCGTGTCAAGGCTAATCAGGGCGTTAAACTTCTCACGTCGTTCGCCTTCACGTGGTTGGCGGACAGTACCCGTTACAACATCACCTTTGCGAAGTCCGAAACGGCGGACTTGCTGCAAGGAAACATAAACATCGTTAGGGCCAGGCAGGTAACCGCCGGTGCGAATAAACGCATAACTTTCCATGATGTCAACAAGTCCACCTACGGGCACCAAAACATCATCTTCTGATAGCACTGGCTCGCGCTCTTCCCGGCTGCTGCCACTGCTACTGCGATCCCGAGTACGTCCTCGATCACGGCCACGTCCTCGATCACGGCCACGATCCCCACCATCAAAGTTACGATTTTCAGAATTATTCTCAAGGCCGCGATCTTCGCCTTTTGATTCTTGGCGATCGTTATTTGACTCATCGGTGCCGTCAGAATCCTGGCGTTTCTTGTTACGGTTGTTATTGCGCTCTGCGCGGCGAGCTTCACGTTCTAACTTCGCTGCCTCGCGGTTGGCGGCTTGCAAATCACTAATGGCCTGCACAAGCGTGGCTTTCTTCATTTTGCCAGCACCCTCAACTCCTAATTGGCCGGCAACTTCTTGAAGTTGCGGCAGGAGCATGGAAGCGAGTTCGGGGCTGCTCGAGCGTACGGTACTTTTTTCAGTCATTGAGCTTCATTTCAGTTATGGGAATACTCCCGTGATTTTTCTTGGCTATTATCTGAATTGTCATACGCCACAGGGCGGATCAGATAACAAAACCCTAGCACCAGAATCCAAAAACTGCCAAACCCAAGGGGTTTATGTTGGAACTACCGTAGCCCCACTGGGTGAAATCTCCAGTTCTTGCACTGTAAAGTTCTCCCCTGCCGCTCGCTCTAACTCTGCCACTTCTCTTGCGCCACCACTGTGGAGGATGAGAACGGTGGGACCTGCACCAGAGATAAAGGCAGCAACTCTTGCACTTCGCAATTTACTCACTAATGCAAAAGATTTTGGCATCGCTTCTTGGCGATACTTCTGATGTAAGAAATCCTCTGTCGCTGCAAAGAGTAGGTCAGGGCGCCCAACTAGAGCGTGGATCAAGAGCGCTGTCCGTGTGGAATTTGCAACAGCTTCAGGGTGTGGAATTGATTCTGGGAGAAGTTTGCGCGCCTTTGATGTTGCAACGCAGGTACTTGGAATAAATGCCAACGCCTTAATCCGTGGGTCAACGATGATTCCAACCGCGCGCGCAACTAATTGGCCGTGACGTTCCTCTTGCCAAGCAATTGTTGCACCTCCCAAAAGGGCAGCCGCGACATTATCTGGATGACCTTCCATTTTTGATGCAAGGTTGAGTAGTTCCTCATCATCCATGCGATCCTTACCCGAAAGCACCAAAGCACGTGCCAGAACTAAACCTCCAACAATCGCGCTAGCCGAGGAACCTAACCCGCGGCCATGTGGGATTACATTGAGAGCGCGGAGCGCTAAACCACGTGGCCTGCCGCCCATAAAGTCAAAACCTTGGTACAAAGCTTTGACAAGGAGATTCTTTTCATCGCGACGGACAGTATCTGCGCCTTCACCAACAATATCGATATCAAGACCAGGCTCATCGGTAACTTGTGCAACATAACGGTCATGCAATCCAAGCGCCAGAGCGAGACAATCAAAGCCAGGACCTAAATTAGCGCTCGTTGCAGGAACTTGTACTTGCATAGGTGTTGCGCGAAAAGTTGGTCTAGCCATTGAAGTTTCCTAACTCAGTCCCAGCGCCTGTGCAGCAACTGAAGCAATCGGTGGAATAACAACAGGATCTGCAGCATCAGCCAAGGCCCATTGAACATCTTTAAGACCATGACCGGTAAGGGTAATAACAATTCGCTGGCCATGCGGGAGTTTTCCGCGAGCGTGATACTTGATCAAACCAGCAAGACCTGCAGCGCTAGACGGTTCAACAAAAACGCCTTCTTTCGCAGCAACCAGACGATATGCGCTCAAGATTTCGTCATCGGTAACCGAATCAATCAAGCCGCCAGATTCATCGCGCGCGGCAATTGCTTGCTGCCACGAGGCAGGGTTGCCAATGCGGATTGCAGTGGCAATAGTTTCAGGATTGGTAACAATCTCCCCTCGAACAATTGGTGCAGAACCTTCGGCTTGAAAACCCCACATCTGTGGGAGTTGAGATGAAATTTCGTCGCTGCGATATTCCTTATAACCTTTCCAATATGCAGTAATATTTCCAGCATTACCAACTGGCAGGACATGAAGATCTGGAGCATCACCGAGAAAATCAACAATTTCAAAACTGGCCGTCTTCTGGCCTTCAATGCGATATGGGTTTACTGAATTCACAAGAGCAACGGGATAATTCTCGGAGAGATCGCGAGCCAAGTTTAAACAATCATCGAAATTGCCATCTACTTGTAGCAGGGTCGAGCCGTGAATGATTGCCTGGGCCATCTTGCCCATTGCAATCTTTCCTTGCGGAACAAGAACTGCAGGAACCATTCCTGCTTTAGCCGCATATGCAGCAGCGCTGGCGCTGGTGTTACCCGTTGATGCACAGATAACCACCTTGGCACCATCCTCAGCGGCTTTAGAAATCGCCATCGTCATTCCACGATCTTTAAAGGAACCCGTTGGGTTAGCACCTTCGAATTTCAGCCAAATATCGTTGTTTAGCAGCTTAGATAAATGCAAAGCATGAATAAGCGGAGTACCGCCTTCGCGCAGTGTTATTACAGGCGTATGTGAACTGACAGGAAGGCGATCGCGATATTCTTCAATAACTCCACGCCATTGATGTGCGCCTTGGTTCTCAAAAGATTTCTTCATTATTAAATCGACCCTTCAACTCTAATAACGCTCTCAATACTATGGACCATATCCATCTGCGATAAGCGCTTTACTGTTGAAGCAAGGGCTTCTTCGGTTGCGTTATGTGTGACAACAACGAGTTCGGCATCAGCACCTCGGCCCGTCTGGCGGACCGTTTGAATAGAGACATTTTCGCTGGCAAAAACTTGTGCAATGGCAGCCAAGACACCTGACTTATCTGCAACATCAAGACGAATTAGGTACTTAGTTTTTATCTGGCCAATCGGCACGATAGCGCGATCGGCATAATCACTTTCGCGCGGACCTAGTGCACCACCAGTGCGATGTCGGGCAACGGCAACCACATCGCCAAGGACAGCACTTGCGGTTGGAGCCCCACCTGCGCCGCGACCATAGAACATTAATTCGCCAGCGGATTCAGCTTCAACAAATACAGCGTTAAATGCATCGCGCACTGCAGCCAGCGGATGATTCCTTGGAATAAGTGCCGGGTGCACTCGTACCGAGATTTGATCCTCCGGAGTAAGTTCGGCAATCGCCAGCAATTTGATGACATGGTTCATGGATTTGGCGACTGCAACATCGGCTGCGGTGATGGCGCTTATGCCTTCACGATAAACATCGGATGCAGTTACGCGTGTGTGAAAAGCTAACCCTGCCAAGATCGCGGCTTTGGCGGCTGCATCAAATCCTTCAATGTCGGCCGTGGGATCTGCTTCAGCATAACCAAGGGCTTGCGCTTCTGCCAGAACTTCGCCGAATGGGCGACCTTCTTCATCCATTCTAGTAAGAATGAAATTAGTGGTGCCATTAACAATTCCCATAATCCGCTTCACATGATCGCCCACCAATGATTCGCGCAAAGGACGAAGAATTGGAATTGCTCCTGCCACAGCAGCTTCGTAGTACAGATCGACGCCGCGCTTATCGGCTGCGCTGTAAAGGTCAGAACCATGCGCGGCCAAGAGCGCCTTGTTGGCAGTCACTACAGACTTACCGTTTGCAATCGCAGTAAGGATAAGTTCGCGCGCTGGTTCAATACCACCCATAACTTCAATAACAAGATCAATCTCAGGGTCTGTTACGACCGAATTGGCATCAGCAGTAAATAAGGATGGGTCAATTCCTTCACGTTTGATTTTTATATCGCGTACTGCAATCTTGGTAAGAATAAGACGAGCGCCCGAGCGTGTAGATAGCTCACCCTGATCTTCTTGAAGCAGACGAGCGACCTGCCCTCCGACGATGCCACAACCCAACATCCCGATTTTGAGGACTGGAAGTGCGGAATTCATGGGCTTACTCTTTCACACATCTAGGCCAAGTAAATCGGCCTCGGTTTCGCGGCGGAGAATTGCGCGCGCTTTACCATTTATTACCGCAATAACTGGTGGGCGCGGAACATGGTTGTAATTGCTCGCCATGCTGCGACCGTATGCTCCTGTCGCGGGAACTGCTAATAAGTCTCCTGGAACCACATCTGCAGGAAGGGCTATATCGCGAATAACGATATCTCCGGTCTCGCAATGCTTGCCGACAACACGTGCTGCTGTTACCGCAGAATCTGAAACTCGATTGGCAATAACAGCGGTGTACTCGGCGTCATAGAGAGATGAACGGATATTGTCGCTCATGCCGCCATCAACGGAGATGTAATTGCGAGTTGCGCCTGATTCGAGAGCAACTTCTTTGGTCGTACCAACTTCATACAGAGTAAACATGGCGGGGCCGACAATTGCTCGACCTGGTTCAATGGAGACTCGTGGCAAATCTAGATCATATGTAGCGCAAGAACTCTGCACTGCATCGAAAAGTGCGGGCAGGACAACCGTAGGGAGCAATGGTTCATCACTAGGTAGGTAAGAAATTCCATAACCGCCACCAAGATCTAATTCTGGTAACTGCTGCCCGAATTCATCACGATACTTTCCAAGTAGAGAAATTAATCGGTCGGCGGCAATTCCAAAAGCATCCATAGTCAGAATCTGCGAACCAATATGGCTATGGAATCCACGAAGTTCGAGGTTAGGTTGTTCGCGCACAGCCAGAACCGCCTGCCATGCAGCGCCGCTAGCAATGGAGAAACCAAACTTCACATCCTCATGGGCTGTAGCAATGAATTCGTGGGTATGGGCTTCAATTCCTGGGGTGAGGCGCAATAAAACACGTTGGCGTCTCCCGTGCGCACGGGCCGCTTGGGCAACGCGGTCAATTTCAAAGAGCGAATCGATCACGATTACTCCCACGCCAACTTCCACGGCACGTTCGATTTCGACAACTGATTTGTTGTTGCCATGCACTTCAATTTTTTCGGGAGGAAAACCTGCGGCAAGTGCGACTGCTAATTCCCCACCAGTGCATACATCTAAACCGATTCCTGATTCAGCAACCCAGCGTGCAACTTCCACACAGATAAATGCCTTCGCGGCGTAGTAAACAGTGCCAGCATTCTCCCCAAATGAATCTGTCAATGCTGTTCTCCACGCAGTTGCACGGTCGCGAAAGTCATTTTCATCGAGGAAGAAGGAGGGTGTACCAAAATCGCGCGCCAAAGTACGAGCAGAAATTCCACTCAGATGAAGTTCGCCGTCTTTAAAAGAGACGTTGGAAGACCAGACATTTGCCATGGTGATTACATCCGCTCTGGCGCGCTAACGCCAAGGAGTTGCAATCCATTACCCAAGACCTGCTTTGTCGCCGCACAGAGATTTGCACGAGCAGAATGAATTGCGGCGATTGGTTCGTCACCCAGTGGTAACACCCGGCAATCAGCATAGAAACGGTGATAAACCCCGGCAAGTTCTTCAAGGTAACGCGCAATACGGTGTGGCTCGCGCAATTCTGCAGCGCCTTGAACGACTCGCGGAAATTGCGCAAGCACGCCGAGTAATTCATTTTCGCGATCATGCGCAAGAAGCGCTGGTTCAAAATCTTCCAAAGCCTGCGGCACTTTGAGATCAACAGCATTACGCAAAACGCCGGCAATACGAGCGTGCGCATATTGAACGTAGTAAACCGGATTGTCATTGGTGCGCTTCTTTAATACATCGACATCAAGGACCATAGGTGTATCTACGGGATAACGGATCAAGGTGTAGCGCGCTGCATCAACACCCACCTTCTCAACCAAATCTTCGAGCGTGATGATTGTTCCGGCGCGCTTAGAAAGTTTTACTTCCTCGCCGCCTTCGATGATCTTGACCATCTGGCCGATCAAAACATGGATGTTGTATTCAGGATCATCGCCTGCACAAGCGGCAGTTGCTTTAAGTCGGTTAACGTAGCCATGGTGATCTGCACCGAGCATATAAATACAGATATCAAATCCTCGTTCGCGCTTATTAATATAGTAAGCGGTATCGGAAGCGAAGTACGCAAATCCCCCGTCACTCTTAATTAAAACGCGATCTTTATCATCGCCAAAATCTGTAGTACGCAACCATGTGGCACCATCTAATTCAAAGACATGACCTTGCTTGCGCAATTTATCTAAGCCATGTTCAACTGCGCCACTACTATGCAAACTCCGTTCAGAAAACCAGATATCAATATTGGTGCCGAAAATTTCAAGAACTCTCTGCTGATCTTTAAGTTGTGCTATGTAGGCACGCTCACGGAACTCGATTAACTGCTCATTCGTCGGTAGCGACAAGATTGCCGGATCTTCATCGACAACGGCTTGGGCTAAATCAGAGATGTATGCACCTTGGTAACCATTCTCAGGAATAGGTTGGCCCATCGCAGCCGCACGAACCGACGCACCAAAGAGATCCATCTGATTGCCGCGGTCGTTGATATAAAACTCGCGCGTGACAGATGCACCAGCCGCAGATAAAACTCGACCCAACGCATCGCCAACTGCCGCCCAACGAGTGTGTCCGAGATGTAAAGGACCCGTTGGGTTTGCACTAATGAATTCCAGATTGATTGCCACACCTGCAAGAGTTGTGACATGGCCAAACTTTTCGCCTTCTTCACGGATCTGACGGACTACATCAGCTTGGCTGGCGCGCTCAAGGGTGATGTTAATGAAACCAGGGCCGGCAATATCGACAGATGCGACTTCAACTAAAGATTCAAGGTCCTGTTTGAGGAGTTCGGCGATCTCACGAGGCAAGCGCCCCGAACCTTTGGCAACCTGCAACGCAATGGAAGAGGCATAGTCACCATGATCGCGATTTTTAGGCCGCTCCAACCGAATTACCTCTGGCAGAACACAGGCCAACTCGCCTCGATCAATGCGGGCCTTGAGGGCAGCGGTGATCTGCGCCGCTAGGAGATCGCTATGGGAGGACACCTGAGCAAGGCTACCGTTGAGCGTGCCTACCTGGCGCCCTAATCCATTCGTCGATTTGCGCCACTTACCCTTAACCTTGCCCTTGTTCCACCGATCTGATCTCTAGGTCGAAGCTCTCGCGGGAGTGGTGAAATGGCAGACACGCAGGTCTTAGGAACCTGTGTCTTCGGACGTGCGGGTTCAAGTCCCGCCTCCCGCACTCA
>CAKKQM010000061.1 GCA_919902125.1 Actinomycetes bacterium
TACCGCGCCCGCGGGGCCGGTTGCACCTGCTGCGCCGGAAGGACCTTGCGCACCTACCGCGCCCGCGGGGCCGGTTGCACCTGCTGCGCCGGAAGGACCTTGCGCACCTGCTGCACCGGAAGGACCTTGCGCACCTGCTGCACCAGGTAAACCTGCTGCGCCCGCGGGGCCGGTTGCACCTGCAGCGCCAGACAAACCTGCAGCACCCGCAGGGCCTGCAGCACCTGTTTCACCTTTAACGCCCGCAGGTCCTGGTGAACCTTGCGATCCTGTAATGGACGCAGCATTTACGGCATTTCTCCCATCACTCCCATTGGAGCCCGTTGCACCTGCTACTCCTTGGGGGCCGCGCAAACTAAATGCGGTTAACCAACGGCCTTTCCTCTTTGGCCCATAAAACTTCATTGCTTTTGTATCGATAAAAAAATCGCCATCAGACCCAACTGTTGCTTTGGGCGCACTCGTCCCACTCAAAATCGTGTTACTAGTTGTGGTCGCTGCGCGGCCTGCCATATGTGGCTTAGATACTTGGGTTTTAGTTGCGGCAAAAGTCGGCGGGATAGTTAATATATTGATCGCTATTGATGTGATCAGGAAGTAATACCCAAGGTTGGTTTTTTTACTCATCCCGAACACTCCAATTCCATCTAGGCACGAATCGAAAAAGTTTGACGGGATCACTCTCACTAAACAATCAGGAATCCCCCAAATTCTCTTGCCGGAAAACTCACGCTTTCCCCATCCCTAGACGCTTAAATGTGACCTGGATCAAATAAAACGGCCTAGGACTCTGACGTGGCTTTAAGCCTTTCCGACTAGGTTCTTCAGGAATAAGGAGTTTTCTACAGGTAGTCGATAGCGAAAGGCTATTGGCTATGAAATCCTTTAGGGGATGAAAGGCAGGCGTAAAAATGTCATCAAAAAAGAAAATTGTGGCAGTTGCCATTACCACTGTTGCTCTTTCGCTAGGCAGTGTTGGAATTGCAACTGCAGAAAATTCAAAATCAAGTGCAAAGTCAAAGGTTTCTATTGGCAAGTTCTTCAACCAGACCACGTCTGTTAATTTGCGCGGTCGCAGCATGGAGGCGCACGGACAAAACCTTGCAGCAATTCTTGCTGGTCTAGTCGCCAAGGGAACGTTGACTCAGGCACAAGTTGATGCCATCAACGCCGCAATTGTTGCAGCTCGGTCATCTGACCAAACACAGGGAGATGCAGCCCGAACTGCACATAAAACTTTAATTGCAACAACTCTTGGTATTAGCGTTGCAACCTTGGAAGCGCGTATTGCTGCTGGTGAATCATTGGCAACAATTGCTGGCGCCAAGAAGGATGCGCTCATCGCAGCTCTTGTTGCAGATGCAACCGTAAAGATTGACGCTGCCGTAACTGCAGGAAAGATCACTGCAGCACAAGCCGCACAACTCAAGGCTAATCTCACCGTTGCGATTACCGCACAGGTAAATCGTGCTGGTGGCATGTGGGGACATGACGGAGACATGGATGGTCGCATGGGTGGCCACATGGGTGGTCATATGAATGGCGGGATGGGAAATACTGGAGTATCACTCACCGGTATGACCGGTCTTTCTCTTCACAGGTAATACTTAAATCAACTCAGCAGGGGCCCGTTGCCTTAATTGGTGGCGGGCCTCTGTTTTCCATTTCAGGCTTTATGAGAGACTTTCATCATGCGCCTACACATTGGAAGCGACCACGCTGGTCTCGAACTCAAAGCAATCTTGATTGATCATTTAACGATGGCTGGCCACGAAGTGACTGATCATGGCCCATTTGTCTATGACGGCCTTGATGACTATCCCGTCTTCTGCATTCCCGCAGCGCAAGCCGTCGCGGCGGATCCAGGCTCCCTTGGAATTGTTCTTGGCGGTTCAGGCAATGGCGAGCAAATGGCGGCAAATAAGGTCAAGGGCATCCGTGCGGCGCTGGTCTGGAACAGAGAGATCGCACAGTTGGCGCGCGAACATAACAATGCAAATATCATTTCGATCGGTGGTCGAATGCACTCTCCTGAAGTCTGTAAAGAATTGATTGATGTTTTCATTTCAACGCCCTTTAGTAACGATGAACGCCACATTCGCCGAATTAGACAGATTGCGGATTACGAAAATGAAGGACCGCTTTAAACTTTTTTATAAGACAGATCAGTCACTTTATGTTCCTTCCGTAAACCCTGTCCTTCAAAACGGGTCAATGGACGCCAATTAGAACGTGCGACTTCCCCTCCAATAAATAACGAAGACTTGGTGAACCTCTCTTTGATCCATATTGCATATGGCACCCAGTCGGTGGCGATATCAATAGAACCACCCGATTTAATTTTCTCAGCAGCCAATTCAATAAAACTTTCGTTCACAATCCTGCGTTTGTGATGACGGGTCTTTGGCCAAGGATCCGGAAAGAAAAGGTGGATGCCATCTAAAGACGCATCAGGAATCATCTCCCTTAAGACCAAGTGAGCATCTTCATCCATTACTCGAATATTCTTGACCCCTGCTTCCTCAATGCCTGCCAGCAACTTTCCAATACCTGGTTGATGAACATCAATTGCAATGAAGCCTGTGTCGGCAAAGTTCTGAGCGATTGTGATGGTGGCCTCGCCCATGCCAAATCCAATTTCCAGAATGACCTTTGAGGTCGCGGGAAATAAAGAATGGAGATCTAACCGAGCCGGAGCAAAATCAATCCCGAAGGCTCCCCACAAGCGATCGCGGGCTGCTGTTTGGGCCGACGTGATGCGAGTCCCACGTAATTTGAAACTTTTGATCGTCGGACTGCCCATAGCCGTAGCCTTTCATGATTGGATACTCAGCAAGTATCGAACACCATCGGTCAAAGGAGTGAATTGTGCCAGGAGTTAATCTCACGCGGGTGGAAGCAAATGAGCGATCCGCCCTTATCAAAGTCGATAGTTACGACATTGATTTAGATCTCACCTTGGGTGCCGAAACTTTCATCAGTAAGACCACCGTTAAATTTTCAAGCCTCAAACCTGGCGCAACCACCTTTATCGATGCAGTAGGCAAAAAAGTCATTGCCGCAACGCTCAATGGCGCACCACTTGATGTTGCCAATTATGACGGCGAAACGATTCATCTCCCGTCCTTGGCCCCAACTAACGAACTCTTTCTTGAGATCGAAGGCATCTACTCAAAATCTGGCGAAGGCCTACATCGCTTCGTTGATCCTGCCGACAATGAGGTCTATCTCTATACGCAACTTGCAGTTGCCGATGCACGTAAAACTTTCCCCTGCTTCGACCAGCCCGATCTCAAAGCTACCTTTGCATTTACTACCCTCGTGCCAGGGCATTGGGAAGTTATTTCAAATAACCCGGTTGAATCAATTACAGAAGTTGGTGCGACAACAAAACGCTGGGTTTTTACCCGCACGCCAGTATTGTCAACCTACCTCGCCGCAATAGTTGCCGGTCCGTACCACCGCGTGAATGACATCTATGTTGGCGAGAAAACGGTGCCGCTTGGACTGTTCTGTCGCAAATCATTGGCGTCAAGTCTTGATGCCGATGAAATTTTCAAGATCACCAAGCAGGGCTTTGCATTTTATGAAAAAGAGTTTGGCTTGGCCTATCCATTCGATAAGTACGACCAGTTGGCCGTTGCCGAATTCAACGCCGGTGCAATGGAGAACGCAGGTTGCGTCACTTTCGCCGAGGATTATTTTGTATTCCGTAGCAAGGTCACCGACAAAAGTTACAACTGGCGCGCGAATGTCATTCTTCACGAGATGGCGCATATGTGGTTTGGTGATCTAGTCACCATGTCATGGTGGGATGACTTATGGCTCAACGAGTCCTTCGCCGAATGGGCCTCGTACTTCACGCTCGAGCAAGCAACGCGTTTCACCAACTCGTGGACAGTATTTAACGCAGAGCGTAAGAATTGGGCTTATCGCCAGGATCAACTTTCCTCCACGCACCCAATCGTTGTAGATATGCATGACCTTGAGGCAGTAAAGACCAATTTCGATGGCATTACCTATGCCAAGGGTGCATCAGTCCTGCAACAACTTGTTTCACACGTTGGCAAGACCGAATTCATCGCTGGTCTCCGTAATTATTTCGCCAAGCATGCGTGGGGCAATACAACTCTTAACGATCTCTTGGTCGAACTTGAAGCAACCAGTGGCCGCGATCTCAAGCCATGGGTTGCAACCTGGCTGCAAACTGCCGGCGTAAATACTTTGCGCCCGAAAATTGCTATGGCAGGTGAAACTTACACTTCGATTGCCGTCTGCCAAGAAGCACCTCTAATGCCAGAGGGCTCAAAGCAGCTACGCCCGCATCGGATGGCGGTTGGGCTTTATGACCTTAAAGATGGCGTTTTGGTGCGCCGCAAAAGCGTCGAACTCGATGTTGCTGGTGCAACCACGGATGTTCCTGAACTTGCTGGTGAAAAAGTTGCCGATTTAGTTCTCCTTAACGACCATGATCTTTCTTATGGGAAAATCCGTTTCGATGATCGCTCTCTCGCAACTTTAATGAACCACTTGGGCGATATCCAAGATCCGCTGAGCCGCGCGCTCTGTTGGTCGGCCACGTGGGACATGTTGCGCGACGGCGAATTGGCGGCAAGCGACTATGTTCCAATGGCAATTAAGGCCCTGGCTGGCGAATCCGATGTTGCAGTTGTCACTATGACGCTGACGCAACTTGAAACGGCCGTTGAAATTTTTGCCGCAGATACCAATCGCAGCAAATTGCGCAAAATCCTGGCAAGTGGCATTGCAGCCCTGCTTGATAAAATGCAACCTGGTAGCGATCTGCAATTGCAATATGCCCGTTCCTTTGCGAACACCGCTGCGACGGCCGATCACGCCACCCGAATTCGCAGTCTGATCAACGGCGAACTTGCTGGCTTGGTTATCGACGCAGATTTGCGATGGCACTTCATTGGTTGCATGGTTGAGCGAGGATTGGCAACCAGTGCAGAAGTTGATGCCGAGCTCGTACGCGATAACACCGCCAATGGCCAGCGGTATGCAGCTTTTGCGCGGGCAGCCTTTCCAGATGCTGCGGTGAAAGCAAAAGCTTTTGATGCTGCGATCAAAGGTGACCTTAGCAACCACATTCAACTCTCAACAATCCGTGGATTCCAGCGTCCAACTCAGCGAAATCTTTTAACGGCATATGTCGATAAATATTTCGAGATAATCCTCGACCTCTGGAATTCCCAGACTTACGAGATTGCTACAAACATTGCCACTGGTCTTTATCCCACGTATGTGACTTCGCAATCAACGCTGGCCGCAACAGAAGCGTGGTTAGCGGGCGCCGGAAAAGATGCACCCAACGGGCTGCGTCGCGTGATGGCAGAAAATCGTGATGCAATGACTCGCGCCCTCATGGCGCAAGCCAAAGATGCTCCGAAGGAGCAGCGGTAAACTAACTCAAGGCAGTTTTAATAACTAGGTTATGCAGTTGCTGCTGCGACGCCAAATGGCTCAAGGTAAGGCACCCATCTAGCATCAGTGCGACCGGTACCAAGCACCCTCCATGCTGCGCCAACAGGTGCGCGCGGCGAGGAGTGCAGACGCCAACCTAAATCTTTAAGTGGTCTATCTGCCTTGGTGTGATTGCAACGATGGCAGGCGGAGACAACGTTCTCCCAATTGTGACCGCCACCGCGACTGCGCGGAATTACATGGTCAATCGATGTTGCAGGTGCTGCGCAATACACGCAACGACCGCCATCGCGTGCAAAGAGAGCTCGTCGTGATAGTGGCACTGCATGGCGATAAGGAACACGTACAAATCGATTGAGTTTGATAACCGAAGGAAGCGCTATTTCGCCGCCAGAGAAATGTAAGACAGTGCCAGATTCTTCAACCATCGTGGCTCGGACATTAAGAACCAGAATCAGCGCGCGACGCTCAGCGACAACACCTAAAGGTTCGTAGGTGGCGTTAAGAACTAAGGCCCGCGACATCATCACTCCTATCCAGCGCGTGGCTCGCGTCGATGTCGCATATCTTGCCTTAAATTCCCCAATCCTGGCTGTATTTCGCATGGATTAAGTTAGAGTCGCCCCATTATGAGATCAAATATCCACCTGCTGAGCGTATCTGCCGCAACTTCCATCTCGGAGCGGTCGGAGAAACTCTGGGCCTGGTTTAACGGTCCCCCGCTTCGCATCATCGTGATTCTTCTTATTGCCATCATTGCTCAGCGCCTTGGCAGTCGCGCTATTGCAAAGGCCATGAATCGCCTGGCGAGCGCAGATTTCATTCCCGGACCTAGAAATATGCCAGCCCGGCAGAAAGAACGGGCTAAAACCACTGGGACGGTCCTAAGCAGCACTCTCAACGCCGTTATCTGGGTAATCAGCACCGGGATGATCTTGGGAGAATTCGGGTTGAACCTCGGGCCGTTGATCGCATCAGCAGGTGTCATCGGCGTTGCCCTTGGACTTGGTGCGCAGACGATTGTGCGCGATGTTCTATCTGGCCTCTTCATGCTGGTCGAAGATCAGTATGGCGTTGGCGATCTCATCGATGTTCTCGATATCTCTGGCACGGTAGAAAAAGTTGGTCTGCGAATCACAACAGTGCGCGACGCATCAGGGACGCTCTGGTATCTACGAAATGGTGAAATCCTGAAAGTTGGAAATCGTTCTCAATCTGGTTGATTGACTAACGATCCCGCTGCCAATCGCAACCAGACCGCAGTATCGGTCGGAATCATTGTGCCATCCAGCGGCCCACTGGAGAGAAGGAGTTGCGCATTGCCTGGCAGAGCGATTGGTGCACCAAAGTTTACATAGCAAGCAAAATCTCCAGGGCGAGAAAAAGCCAACACGGATTCTCCAGTTTGGATCCACGTCATTGGGCCATCGCCCAATCCGACTTCCTTGTGACGTAGTGCAAGTGCTTGTCGATACATAGTGAGCATTGAATCTGGGTGACCTTCTTGAGTGTCGACGGCGTATGAACCCCACCAAGGACTCTGTGGCAACCATGCTTGGGTAGGAGTTAACGCAGCATTGGAAGAGAAGCCGAACGCTCCGGCGGGATCTGCTTTCCATGGAAGCGGCACACGACAACCATCGCGACCGCGATCAGTGTAATTACTCATCGCCCACCGTGGATCAGTTAAGCGATCTTCCGGAATATCGCGTACTTCAGGCAGCGCAAGTTCTTCGCCTTGATAGACATACGCGCCGCCAGGAAGAGCCAGCATCAAGAGCGCACCCGCACGCGCGCGAGTTGTTCCCCGAAGTACATTGAATTTTGTTGGGTCCCCTTGGCGCTCAAGGGTGGTATCTGCTTTGCCAGCAATGAGTCCTAGATCAAAACGGTCTACGGAACGGACAACATCATGATTGTTAAAAACCCACGATGATGGGGCCCCTACTTCTGCCAGAGCTTCCATCGAACGGTTAATCATCTCTTTCAAAATAGTCGGTTCCCAGAGTGAACCAAGGAAATCAAAGTTAAATGAATTCGCCAATTCATCGGGACGTAAATACAGGGCAAGACGCGAAGCAGGACTGACCCACGCTTCAGCAACGGCCATGCGGTCACCCGGATATGAATCAAGAATCTTGCGCCATTGCCGATAAATCTCATGCACGCCATCTTGATCCCAAAATGGTCTGCCTTCTGGTGCGAGCATTTCTGCATGTGGATCAACTGCAACAATATCGGGCAAGCCTGCCGCCTTCACCATTCCGTGGGCGACATCAATACGGAATCCATCAACGCCGCGATCAAGCCAGAACTTCAAGACATCTTCAAAGTGCGCACGGACTTCGGCATTCTCCCAATTGAAGTC
>CAKKQM010000062.1 GCA_919902125.1 Actinomycetes bacterium
ATCGGTCTGAGGTTTTCGTCTTTCCGCAATTAACTCCCATTACTTATTACCGACTCCCTGCGATGCTCGCCGATGCACTTCCGGATAAGTTCGGTAATGCGCTAGTAAATGCTTATCTATCTGATCAAGGTATCCCAGCAGAAAAAATCACCTCTTTGGATCGTCTCGCATACACTGCAGACCGCGGCATGGGGGCGCTGACGTTCAAACCTCCAGTTCAAGACGGCCTTGATCAACCAACTGCAATACAACTTGCCGACCTGGTTACTGCCGCTAGGTCAATGGTCTCTGGTGAATTCACAAACAAGCAAGCAACTCACGATGCCTTGCAGCAGTTAATTCAAGTAGGCACATCGGCAGGTGGTGCTCGTGCAAAGGCGGTTATTGCTTATAACCCGAAAACCCAACAGATCCGATCCGGGCAGTTAGGGGTTCCCGATGGCTTCGAACACTGGATAGTGAAACTTGATGGAGTTAGCGTTGATCCGATGCGCGAATTCGATCCATTTACCGCCGGCGCAGACTACTGCCGGGTTGAGTATGCGTATTACCTAATGGCTTGCGAGGCCGGAGTGGAGATGAGTAAATCTTTGCTCCTGCCAGAAGGTCCGCGCACGCATTTTCTAACTCAACGCTTTGATCGAACTTCCGAGGGTCATCGCATCCATCTGCAATCACTCTGTGCAATTGCGCACTTGGATTTCAATCTGATCAGTACACATTCATACAACCAATACTTTGAAACGATCAAGGATTTGGGTATGGGCAAAGAGGCACTGCAACAGGCTTTCCGGCGGGTGGTCTTTAATGTCGCCGCAGTCAATCGCGATGATCACACTAAAAATCTGGCCTTTCTACTACCAGAGAATGGTTCGTGGAAGTTAGCGCCTGCATACGACATAACACATGCCCACAATTCACAAGGTAAGTGGACGATGAATCACCAGATGAGTGTCAATGGCAAATTTGATGGGATCACTCTGGCCGACTTGAAAAAAGTCGGCGACCAACACTTAATCCCGAGATACGCAAATGTTATTGATGAGGTATTGCAAGCAGTTGACCGGTGGCTTGAATTCGCCCAGAGCGCTGGCGTCAGCGAGAAAACTACAGAGCGGATCAAAAAGGACATTGAACTGAACCGCCCGCGGTGATGGCACGTCTAACTTATTCTTCTACCCCGCTTGCGAAGTGGGGTATCGCCAAGTACTATATTGGGTATAGCCAAGGAGGTAAGCCATGGCGACCACATTGCCAATTAGAGCAAGTAGTGCCCGTGAAGTCGCTCGTGTGGATGAAAGCACCTTAACCATCAAATTGACTGCCCTTCGTAAGGAAAGGACTTTGTCTGAGGCAGCGGCGATGGTCGGTATTCGTGCCGATGAGCTCTCAAGGATAGAGAGCGGAAAAACTAAGCAGATCCGATGGGAGACTATGTTAAGAATACTTCTTGCTTACGATTGCGAGATTGAAGATTTGATTGAAGTCAAAGTTGTAGCACCAATTCAAGAACCGACCCCGCGTGAGGTTTACCTCACTGCAATGAGGAATCGAAAGAGAAATATTCCTGGAAAGCGACTTCTCCCTTATGAAGTTGGAACGGGCTCAGATGAGGTATCTGTTTTAGCGTTGTCAGAAAAGGTCGACCGTGGAGTAGCCCGCCGCAAGTACATCTCGGCTGTCGAGCGAAATAAGTAAGTCTTGGTGAGCAGCGATCCGTTTTACCTGAAAAAGTCTCCAGATGAGTTGCAGCAAGGCGATATCTGCTTTGCACCAATTATCCGATTGGAGGCAACGTCTCCGCCATCGAGTTCGATTTGGAAATTCCTAGATCAGGCAAGTTTTTCTTTCATCAGGGAGAGCGAATATGAACCTGCCGTGGACGCCCGCATCGGATACACCGCAGTCATGGTGATTTCTCACGATTGCCAACTAGATAAAGAGACGAACGCTCGTTATCACAAACTCAGAAAAGAAGATTCACGGCTTTCCATGAAAGAGGCAATAAAGTTAGCGGAGGCAGATCCAGAACTAGACAGGTTCGTAACGGTCGTCCCAATTGTTTCAATCTCTCAACTCCGAGCGGATGGCGATCAAATAAAATCGGGAGACATCTTGGGGTACTTTCCTGTTCCTGAATTGAAATCTGCAGGAATTTTGGAGAGCGGAGCAGACTTAAACTTTCCTTCGATGATTGACCGGAATCTCTTAGTCGATCGAGCGGCAAGCCTTAGCGACATTGCTCGAGGACGACTTCGGTTGGCGCTCGCTCGTTTTTACGCTTTTCGCACGCCCGAGATAGGGCTGGAGATTGAAGCAGCGGTAGGTAAACGCATTACAGGATTAAGACGAGTGCCTAACTCCCCACTTGAAATAATTCTCGAAGTACAGGGAGGGGACGAGTTTCGTTTGATTTTGCAACCAGAGAATCCCAAGAAAAGCCGACCTGCCGTCCGAGGCCCTTCAAAACGATGACAACGTCGGCGCACGGCACTAACCTCGCTACCAGTTGAATATTGGTATGGCTGCCCAACTCTTGAATCTCAAATTCATCAAGTTGTGAACATTTAAACGAGACCATTCTCTTACCGCGTTAATACTATGGTAATAGACAATACTACGGTAAATACCGTAGTATTGTGATTCTTCGTACATTAAGGAGTCAGAATGTGGGATCTAGCCACAGCGCGGCACAT
>CAKKQM010000063.1 GCA_919902125.1 Actinomycetes bacterium
TCTAGGAACTGCCCGATTGGCTATGGGATACCCGCTCTTCTTGTTAGCAGCGTGGGGTTCGTGGCTCATTATCCGTGCGGTGCCGACAGCCAAGCCCAATGAAGTATGAAATTTCCACCACAACATGGAGCATGGGCCTTTTTAATCGTCCCATTGTTGCTTGGATCTTTCCTTGGTTCTGGTAATTGGCTTGGTTTACTTTTCTCATTTACTTGGATAGCGGCATATCCCTTCTCGTATTTCGGAGGCAGGGCGTTCCTAGCGCGTATACGCCGTGGCTCATGGACCACTCGCGCGCGTAGCGAACTCCGTTCGGCAATTCCTTGGGCACTGCTCATGCTTATTGGGGCTGGCACGCTCATCACAATGCGGCCTTGGATTTTCCTGCCGGGAATACTGATTGTGGCGCTCTGGGCAATAAGTATCTATCTGTCATGGTTGGGTCGTGAACGCGGAATTACCAATGACTTGGTACTGGTGGTTTTAGCGTCAATTGCGCCGATTTTGATGTATCAAGTTGCCAACGATGAAAGATCAATTAGGCATCTTCCGCATTCGATCTGGATCGCTTCCTTTGTGTCCTTACTTTTCTTCGTAGGTTCAGTGCTCCATGTCAAAGCGCTGATCCGCGAAGCTAAGAATCGTCATTGGCACATCTTCAGTATTGGCTTTCACATTGCAGTGGTGGTAGCAGTGGTGCCAATCACTCGTTCCTGGTGGTTGGTTATCCCATTTGCCGCTGCTTTAGGACGTACCGTGGTAATGAAGCCAGGACTGCGGCCAGGCAGAATCGGGATCGTTGAGTTAGTTGTTTCGATATTACTCATCATCTCTACCGTTATCGCTGTTGGCTAACCCATTAAAAGGCCTCGTCAAAAGCGATAGATCCAGTCACACCCACTTGGTAAGCCGAAACCCGGCGCTCAAAGAAATTGGAAAGTTCCTGCACATCCTGCAACTCCATAAATGCAAATGGGTTGGATGTTCCAAAGATGGCTTGAAGCCCGAGTTGAGTCATCCGTTGATCGGCCACAAACTCTAGGTAGCACCGCATTTCATCGGCGGTCATTCCGGCCACACCTCCACCGAGAAGATCCTCTGCGAAGTGATATTCGGCTTCAACCGCTTCTAACATCATCGCTTTGACTTGACTGGCCAATTCATCATCAAAGAGCTCTGGTTCTTCTGCACGTACGGTATCTATGACATCAAAGGCAAAGGCCATATGCATCGACTCATCACGGAAAACCCAATTCGTTCCTGATGCAAGACCGTTGAGGAGTCCGCGCGAACGCAAGAAGTAGACATAAGCAAATGCGCCATAGAAGAAGAGGCCCTCTACACATGCCGCAAAGCAGATGAGATTGAGCAGAAAGGTCCGTCGATCTGACGATGTTTTTAGTGGACCCAGATGTTCAAGAGCGCCGATCCACTTGTAAGCGAACTTTGCCTTTGCGCGGATGGAGGGAATGTTCTCAACTGCGGCAAAAGCTTGATGCCTATCATCAGGATCTGGCAGGTAGGTGTCCAGCAGCGTCAGATAGAACTGAACGTGCACCGCCTCTTCAAAGAGTTGACGCGAGAGATAGAGACGGGCCTCGGGAGCATTTACATGTTCATAGAGGTTGAGAACTAAGTTATTCGCAACGATTGTGTCTCCGGTTGCGAAGAAGGCAACCAGGCGTTCGATGAGATGCCTCTCTGCTGGGGTGAGTCGTTCGAGGTCGGCCAGATCAGAGTGGAGATCCACTTCTTCTACCGTCCAGGTATTTTTGATGGCATCACGAAACCGTTCGTAAAAGAACGGGTAGCGCATAGGGCGCAGGGTTAGGTCTAGTCCGGGATCGAGTAGCGCTCCACGGGAAGCAGATGGGACGGTGACGAAGTTTTCAGTACTCATTATTGGCATACCTCACAGGTCTCGGGGTTTTCTAAGGAACAGGCAAGGGCCGCGGCGGCCTGGGTAGAAAGAGCAGATTGGGTAACTGTTGTCTGCCGGATGCGAGTGGCAGGACGTGAGCGCAGGTAGTAGGTGGTTTTCAAACCTGACTTCCATGCGTAGACATACATCGACGACAGTTTTCCGATGTTTGGATCAGCCACAAAGAGGTTGAGCGACTGGCTCTGATCAATAAATGGCGCACGCGCTGCGGCTAAATCAATCAGAGCTTTTTGCGGTAACTCCCACGCGGTTCGAAAGAGTTCGGCTATTTCTCCGGGTAACTGCGGCAAGCCTTGAACCGAACCCTCCGCTCGCTTGATGGCATCTCGGGTTTCTGCAGTCCAGAGACCACGGCTCTTAAGTTCTGCAACCAGATAGGCATTTATCTGTAGAAACTCGCCACTTAATGTTTCGCGTTTGAAGAGATTAGATACTTGTGGCTCAATGCATTCGTAGCAGCCAGCGATAGATGCGATGGTTGCAGTGGGAGCAATTGCGATCAGCAACGAGTTACGTAAACCATGTTCACGGATTTGCTCCCGAAGTTCCTCCCATCGTTCTTGGTCGTGTATCTCAACATCCCATCCGTCAAAGTGGAGGTGACCGCCGGCAATCCTGGTTGCGGCATAGGCCGGATGTGGACCGCGTACCTGGGCCAGTTCACACGACTCGGACAGGGCATGGAAGTAGATCTCTTCCGAGATCTTGGTAGAGAGCACTTGGGCTTCCTCCGAGTCAAAAGGCAGGCGGAGACGGAAGAAGAGGTCTTGCAGGCCCATAAGCCCCAAGCCGACAGGTCGCCACTTTGGATTGCTCGCAGCTGCTTCGGTGCTTGGATAGAAATTAATATCAATAACTCGATCAAGAAAACGGACCGCAGTTCGAACCGTCTTGGCAAGCTGATCCCAGTCAACGTCGCCATCCTTGATGTGCTTGCTTAAGTTGATAGAGCCAAGGTTGCAGACTGCCGTTTCTTCATCGTGGGTGACTTCGATGATTTCGGTACAGAGGTTGGAAAGATGTACAACATTTGCTGGATCGGCGGTTTGGTTGCAGTGGCGATTTGACGCATCCTTAAATGTCATCCATCCATTTCCAGTTTCGGCCAATGTACGCAACATGCGGGTATAAAGATCACGCGCGCTCATGCTCCGTTCGGCTAGACCGGCAGACTCTGCTGCGATGTAGGCCTGGTCGAAATCTTCGCCCCATAGATCAGGCAACTCCGGCACTTTCGATGGGTCAAAGAGCGACCAAGGGCCATCATCTTCGACGCGACGCAAGAAGAGGTCAGGAATCCAATGCGCCAGATTGAGATTATGCGTCCGGCGTGATTCATCACCCGTATTGTCGCGCAATTCAAGAAATTCTTCGATATCGGCATGCCAGGTTTCCAAGTAGATACAGGCCGCACCTTTGCGACGCCCACCTTGATTTACGGCAGATACAGAGGAGTCCAGAGTCTTAAGCCACGGGACAATTCCATTGGAGTGACCATTAGTGCCACGGATGAGTGAGCCGCGAGAGCGAACGCGCGACCATGCGATACCGATACCGCCAGCAAATTTAGAAAGTTGTGCTACTTGGGAATACCGTGCATATATTGATTCAAGAGTGTCTTGCGGACTGTCAATCAAATAACAAGAGGACATCTGAGAATGCCTGGTCCCCGAATTAAAAAGGGTGGGAGAACTTGGCAAATATCTCAGATCACTCATCATCTGGTAGAGCTCGATTGCTTCTGCGGCATTTGTTGAAAGTCCGCAAGCTACGCGTAGCATGAAATACTGGGGAGTCTCAATTACTCGTCGTGTCTGCGGGTGGCGCAGTAAATATCGATCATAGATTGTTCGCATTCCGAAGTACTCAAATTTGAGATCGCCATCAGTATCGATCGCATCATTAAGTTTACGATCATGCTGTTCAACAAACTCTGCCGTTACATCAGAGATCTGACCTAATTGATGACCAAATCTGACGGACTGGGAGAACGAGTGGACACCTTGATTACGCACTTCTTTGCTGATCACATTTGAAAGGAGCCTGGCAGCTAAGAGTGAATAACTGGGTTCCTCGCCGATCAACTCTGATGCTGTACGGATAGAGAGTTTGTCGAGCTCCTCGGTTGTAGCCCCGTCGTACAGACCACTGATTGTTTTAGTGGCAATTCGCAACGGATCTACATCGGGCAAATCACGAGCAGAACGTTCAACGGCTCGGACGATTTTATTGACATCAACGGGCTCGGTGGCACCATTGCGCTTGGTCACCTTCATGGTCACTCGCGCAGACGGCGATGATGCCACACGTGTCGGTTCTGTGATTGTCACTGGTCTCTCCTCGTGAACCTGGTGGCGCGCCAGTAACCAGTTGAGTGGAAAGACGAAACGGCGAAAGTCCAGATATTTTGAAGGTCTCTGGTACCCGCCGTCCGCGCGCGCCCCCTCGAGGCCACAGACACACCGAATAAGTGATTCGGTCAGCAGGCAGGTCTTCGGACTTTCGGGCAAGTTCTTAGCCAAGGCCAAGAGTTCTCTACTAGCCGTCGCTTCCCGGGCTATAAACCCAGTGCTAATGACGGCGGTCGCTCCCAATTACCGCTGCGGGGCAGTCCCAGATTTTCACTAGGTTCCCTCTTACGACGACGCCACCAAGGGTGGAGTCGAACCAGCTGTGTTGCAGAGAGTAACTCTCAGTCGGGCTTCTTCCCTGCACCGACCGATAAATCAGCGTGTCGCTAAACCGTATTTGCCAAATTTCTGTTTGGTTGCGACCTATCTCTGTTATGACTACCTTTTGTGCGTCGTTCCTCTTGACGTGATTATCGTAGTCATGTATCTTGACGATAAAATTGTAGTCGAGGAGGTACGAAATGGTGCTGCGAGGCGAGATTAAGAATGTAGAAACCCTAGGTCGCATGCTCCAACAAGGGCGACTACTGCGTGGCTTAAGTCAGCGTCAACTAGCCGACAAACTCCAGATTTCCCAGCGTTATATCTGGGAAATGGAGAGTGGGAATTCTACGATCTTTACGGATCGGCTTTTCCAAGTAATGCGCGCGACCGGCCTGCACCTGCATGCAGAAATTAACGATGAGAAGACCGACCGTGGCTGATCTGCGGGTTGAACTTTATGGGCACCTGGTTGGGCACCTGGCCGGGGCGAATTGGCGAACTTTCGACTTCCTTACTGACCGTGTGGCATTTGAAAACTTTGAACTCGGTAGCACTGTACTTTCCGAGTCTGTGCCACTTGACGTTGTACAGAACCGCGCTCGCGCAGCTCGCCGCCGTAACTTCTTTGCAGAACTTTTACCGGAAGGTCGGATTCTTACTAACCTCGCAAATAGCATTAGGGCTAGCGAATACGACACCATTACTTTTCTGGCTCACTTTGGTCGTGATGTTGCTGGCGCGATTCAGATTTACGACCCGGCGATGCCCGGCGAACCGCGCACACCTCACATTACGCAATTGACAGCACATGGAGTTCGAGAATTGCTACTGAACACCCAGTCGACGCCACTCGGAAACAACCCCGTCACCGGGAAGTCCTCATTAGCCGGGGTGCAAGACAAAATCGTGCTCGCCTTTATCGACAATGAATGGCATCAAGTACACGATGGATACCCATCTACTCACATCGTGAAGCCAGAATCCCGTGACCATCCAACCGTGATTTTTGACGAGGAATATGGTGCTCGAATTGCCCGTGCTGTTGGAGTGAGTGAGTACTCATCGGAACTCCAGGACTTCGGCGGAGTCACTGGTCTCGTCATCGAACGTTACGACCGATCTGTGGGTGCGCCTCCAGATCGAATCCACCAAGAGGACATGAACCAAGTGCTAGGGGCACATGGTAATGAGAAATACCAAGAACTCAGCGGCAAAGTAAGCCTACGCAGAATTGCCGAAGTATTCGGAAAAAACGGTGATAACGATTCGTTAATCAGGCTACTCAAAGTAAACACAATCGCGGTTGCTCTGGGAAATGTTGATCTACATGCCAAAAATATTTCAATCCTGCATTTCCCAGATGGCAGTTCGACGATGGCGCCGGCCTACGACATGGTGCCGTTAATGCATCAGCGCAATGATGGACGTATGGCGTTGGCTATCAACGGCGAATATGCGCACTGGCGCATCACCGCAGTCGATATTGTGGAAGAGGCGACGGCGTGGGGAATGCGTGATCCGGTGCACGTTGTCACTGAAACTCTAGAAACAGTGGCCGCATTTATTGAAGTCGAAAAGCCCGACCCGCGAGCTTATGAAAATCTAGTTCAGGATATCCGCACCTTTACCCGGAACCTGCTTGAGGGTAAGTCAGTCATGGAACCTGAAGGTCGCTAGGCCGGTTGAATGAAGCACTCCTTGAGCTGAGTCTCAGCAGTTGTAGAGGCAACGAAAAGTAATTCATCTCCTGCGCTAAAGACATCATGAGGTTTTGCGGCAATAACGCGACCATCGCGAACAATGGCAGCAAGTGAGGCATTTTCGGGAAGCTTAATTTCTTCGACTGTCTTGTTAATACATTTTGAACCATCGGGCAGAGTAAGTTCGACGAGATTGGCCTGACCTTTTTTGAAAGAGAAGAGACGTACTACGTCGCCGACGCTGACTGCTTCTTCAACGAAGGCCGTAATAATGCGTGGAGTTGAAACTGCGACATCGACACCCCATGAAGAATCAAAGAGCCATTCATTCTTTGGGTGATTGACACGTGCAACGACGCGGGGGACACCGTATTCAGTCTTCCCAAGCAATGAGGCAACGAGGTTAACTTTGTCATCACCTGTAGCAGCAACCAACACTTGGCACGTATTAAGTTTTGCGTTATCTAGTGAGGTGACCTCGCATGCATCGGCCATCAGCCATTCGGCATCAGGCACGCTCTCCATTTTAAGAGCTTTAGGGTCTCTATCGATCAAGAGAACTTGGTGACCGTTATCTAACAATTCGCGCGCAATAGCGCGACCTACATTTCCTGCCCCGGCAATTGCAACTCTCATGATGCATTCTCAGGTGAGTGGGCCAATGCAGTTTCTACAGCGGAGACGTCGCTTTCACGGACCATTACGTGCACGAGGTCGCCTTCTTGCAAAACCGTATGTTCGGTGGGAATTAAACCTTCGCCGAGGCGAGTAATAAATGCCACTCTTGCAGGAGTGACATTTTCAATTCGCGAGACTGGATTACCAAACCAGGTGCTGTCGATACGCATTTCACTGAGTTGAATTGCGCCACTGGCATCGCGCCATTCAGAACGCGAACCCTCCGGAAGAATCCGACGCAAGATTTGCTCAGTTGTCCATAGAACCGTGGCTACTGTTGGAATACCTAGGCGCTGATAAATTTCAGCGCGACCAGGGTCATAAATGCGCGCGACTACATTTTTGACGCCATATGTTTCGCGGGCGACGCGCGCGGCAAGAATATTGGAGTTATCACCGCTGCTGACTGCAGCGAATGCTCCAGCAGTTTCAATACCGGCCTCAAGGAGAGTGTCTCGATCAAAGCCCACACCCGTGACAGTGCGACCATCGAAGTTAGCGCCTAAACGACGGAATGCTTCGCGGGACTGGTCGATGATTGCGACGGAATGGCCAGCCGCTTCGAGTTCATTCGCGAGCGAAGAACCGACGCGCCCGCATCCCATAATTACTACGTGCACGGGTGAAACCTACACCACCTTCACCAATAGGCTTACTAACTATGGCAATCGCGCGGGGCAAGTCTTTTAAAGTCGGGGAACGTCATATTGTCACAATTGAGAAAGTAGCCCATGGTGGGCATTTCATTGCCCGTCATGAAGGTCAAGTGATTTTCGTACGCCATGCAATTCCTGGCGAAACGGTAGAGGTCGAAATTACCAGTACCGGCGCAAGTTTTGTCCGTGGTGATGCCAGAAAGATTATTGAGGCTTCGCCTGATCGAGTCGCGTCACCGTGTGCATTCTCATACCCGGGTGGTTGTGGCGGCTGCGATTTTCAACATATAACAGTCTCTCGTCAGAGAGAATTAAAAGCGGATGTAATCCGTGAACAGTTCAGCCGCATTGCAAAGCGTGAGATCAATGTGACGGTTGAGGAAGTTGGCGAAGCTTTACATTGGAGAACACGTCTCTCCAGCGCTACAGACGAAGCAGGCAAAATTGGTTTTTATGCAGCACGTACCCACACAGTAATTCCAGTTGATGATTGTGTTATCGCTGTTTCGAGCATTCACTTCCCAGAGTTAGCAATGCGCAAATGGCCCACGCGTTCGCGGGTGGAGATTTCAGCGAGTTCGGATGGTTCCCGTTCCATTGCGATTGCAGATGCGACTCGGGGATCTAAAGCCCGCATGACTGAGGGAGGCGTCTTGCTCCATGAGCAGATCGCAGGGCACAATTTACAAATAAGCCAGCAATCTTTTTGGCAGAGCCATGACCTTGCGCCAGAAGTTTTAAGTGAGGCAGTCTGCGAATTTGTTCGCGAGGGCGATCATGTACTTGACCTTTATGGGGGAGTTGGGCTCTTTACTGCTGCACTTATCAATATTGTGGGGCCGACCGGAAGTATTGACCTTATTGAGTCAGACACTTCTGCCACTGCAGATGCAAGACGCAACTTTGCAGATTTTCCAAATGTACACATTCATGGTGGCGAGGTTGCGCGCGTCTTAACGCAGATCAAACGCGCCGATGTTGTGGTGCTCGATCCGCCCCGCGAGGGCGCAGGCAAAGAGGTGATTGCAAAAATAGTTGGGATTAGACCGCGCGCCATTGCCTATGTTGCCTGCGACCCCGCAGCGCTAGCGCGAGATACGGTCTATCTGCAGGAGAATGGCTTTAGCCTGAATCAGTTACGCGCTTTCGATCTCTTCCCAATGACCCATCATGTTGAGTGTGTCGCACTCTTTGAGACTTCCCAAAAGGGAGAAAATGAGGTATCTTGATGTCAAGATACTTTAGTTGGGGGCAGTATGAGCATCAATTCCTTTAACTCCAAGGGCAACCTCACCGTTTTAGGTGAGAGTTTTGAAATCTTCGATATCTCTAAAATTCCCGGTGCACAGTCGCTGCCCTTTAGTTTAAAGATTCTCTTAGAGAACCTGCTCCGGACTGAAGATGGCGCCAATATCACTGCCGACCAGATTCGGTCGTTAGCTAATTGGGACCCGTCAGCTGAACCTGTTACCGAAATTCAATTCACCCCTGGAAGAGTTGTGATGCAAGATTTTACCGGGGTGCCCTGCATAGTGGATCTGGCGACTATGCGCGAGGCGATTGTCGAATTAGGGGGAGACCCGACAAAAGTCAACCCGCTTGCCCCCGCTGAACTAGTTATCGATCACTCCGTTATCGCGGATTTCTACGGAACTAAGGAATCGTTCGCACAGAATACAGAAATTGAATACGAGCGAAATCGCGAAAGATATCGTTTCTTACGCTGGGGGCAGGGAGCCTTTAACGAATTCAAAGTAGTGCCGCCTGGAACAGGAATTGTTCACCAAGTTAATATCGAATTCTTAGCCCGCGTGGTGATGACTCGAAATGTAAACAGTGTGCTCCGTGCTTATCCAGACACTGTCGTTGGCACTGATTCACACACCACGATGGTCAATGGCCTTGGAGTTCTCGGTTGGGGAGTTGGTGGCATCGAGGCTGAAGCTGCTTTATTAGGCCAGCCGGTATCAATGCTGATTCCGCGAGTTGTTGGTTTTAAATTAAGTGGTCAACTTCCTTCTGGAACTACGGCCACAGATTTGGCACTCACGATTACAGAGATCTTGCGCAAGCGCAATGTTGTCGGAAAGTTCGTTGAATTTTACGGCCCTGGAGTTGCCGCAGTTCCTATGGCAAATCGGGCAACAATTGGAAATATGAGCCCTGAATACGGTTCAACATGTGCGATCTTCCCGATTGATGATGAAACTTTGAAATACCTCAAACTGACAGGACGCACGGGAAAGCAAGTTGCCCTGGTTGAAGAGTACGCAAAACAACAGGGCCTCTGGCATGATCCAACCGTTTCGCCGCGGTTCTCCGAGCACGTTGAATTAGATCTCTCCACAGTTGTTCCATCTATCGCCGGACCAAAGCGACCACAAGACCGCATCTCTCTGACCGATTCCAAGATCGCTTTCGAAGAAATACTTCCCACCTATTTTTCCGAGAAGACACATAAGTTCCCGATTGATATCGAAGTGAATGGCACACCAACCACCATTAAGAACGGTGATGTGGCGATTGCCGCCATCACTTCTTGTACAAATACCTCCAACCCATCGGTGATGTTGGCAGCAGCATTACTTGCAAAAAAAGCTGTTGCAAAAGGATTGAAATCGAAGCCATGGGTGAAGACAACTCTGGCGCCGGGTTCAAAGGTTGTAACCGACTACTACGATCGCGCGGACCTTACCCAATACATGGAAGCGCTCGGCTTCAACTTAGTGGGTTACGGCTGTACAACATGCATTGGGAACTCGGGCCCACTGCCTATTGAAGTCAGCAAAGCTGTTAACGAACACGATCTTGCAGTCACTGCAGTGCTTTCAGGTAACCGAAACTTTGAAGGGCGCATTAGCCCTGACGTAAAGATGAACTATCTTGCATCCCCACCTCTTGTCGTAGCGTATGCGCTGGTAGGAACAATGGATCATGATTTTGAAATTGATTCTTTGGGAAATGACACCGAAGGCAACCCAGTTTATTTGAAAGATATTTGGCCCTCTGCCGAGGAAATTCAAGCGGTAATAGATTCATCAATTTCGTCGGCTATGTTCACTAAAGATTATTCGGGAGTTTTTGACGGAGATAGCCGTTGGGCATCTTGGGATACTCCAACTGGCAAGACATTTGATTGGGATCCAGAGTCCACCTATGTCCGTAAGCCGCCATATTTTGATGGTATGCCTGCGGCCCCTGAGCCAGTTACGGATATTAAAGGTGCTCGAGTGTTGGCGATTCTTGGCGACTCTGTGACGACTGATCATATTTCACCAGCAGGAAACATTAGAGCGGATTCACCAGCTGGTACTTATTTGGTGGAGCACGGGGTTGAGCGCAAAGATTTCAACTCCTATGGATCTCGCCGCGGAAATCATGAAGTCATGATCCGTGGCACCTTCGCCAATATTCGTTTAAAGAATTTGCTACTTGATGGAGTTGAGGGAGGATTCACTCGCAACTTCATTAGGATGGGTGAACAGAGCACTATTTACGATGCATCAACGGCCTATCAAAAAGCAGGGATATCGCTCGTGATTCTGGCTGGAAAAGAGTACGGATCTGGTTCATCGCGTGACTGGGCAGCAAAGGGCACCGCGCTTTTAGGTGTTCGCGCCGTCATTGCTGAATCATTCGAACGCATTCACCGTTCTAACTTGATTGGCATGGGAGTTCTGCCTCTGCAGTTCAATGAGGGCGATACGGCTGCCTCCCTTGGGCTAAGCGGCACCGAGACCTTTGCGATTTCAGGAATTGAAAAGATGAACTCAGGTGGCACTCCAAAGGAAGTAACAGTTACTGCAGATGGCAAGAGTTTTACTGCAAGGGTACGTATTGATACGCCAGGGGAGGCGGACTACTACCGCCATGGCGGCATCATGCAGTACGTGTTGCGATCCTTACTCTCACATTAGTGCAGAAGTTGCCTTCTGCAATCTAGACTGGCGGGATGATCGAGTCGATCTCCGCGCCAGATGATCTTGCACCGTTGAGCCATGAAGAATTGGATCAACTTGCCCAGGAAATCCGCGACTTTCTCATCGCAAAGGTTTCAAAGACTGGCGGTCATCTTGGCCCAAACCTTGGCGTCGTCGAACTCACGATTGCAATTCATCGCACCTTTAATTCACCCAAGGATGTTCTTCTCTTTGATACAGGTCATCAGTCGTATGTTCACAAAATACTCACTGGTCGCGCAGCTGGCTTTGATCTCTTACGTCAGCGTGGGGGGCTAGCTGGTTATCCGAATCGAGGCGAGAGCGTCCATGATGTTATTGAAAATTCGCATGCCTCAACGGCCCTTTCGTGGGGCGATGGAATATCACGGGGCTTCTCTATGCAAGGGCAGAGCGATAGGTGTGTTGTAGTTGTAGTTGGTGATGGCGCGCTTACTGGTGGGATGGCATGGGAGGCGCTCAATAACATCGCCACTGCTAAGGATCGCAACTTAATCATCATTGTTAACGACAATGAACGTTCATACTCGCCAACTATTGGTGGCCTTGCAACATATCTTTCAACGCTTCGCGTAACCCGCGGTTACGAGCGATTCCTAGAATGGGGCAAGGAAGTTCTCCATAAAACCCCAGTAGTTGGTGGTCCTATTTATGACACATTGCATGGTATGAAGAAGGGCATCAAAGACATTATTGCCCCACAAGGCATGTTTGAAGATCTTGGATTGAAATACATGGGTCCCATCGACGGGCATGATATTGCTGCGATGGAGAGGGCTCTGGCGAAAGCAAAACATTTTGGCGCTCCCGTCATTGTGCACGCCATCACTGAGAAGGGTCGCGGACATCAACC
>CAKKQM010000064.1 GCA_919902125.1 Actinomycetes bacterium
AAGCGCTGCACGATGAGAAATTGCGCGTCATGATGGATGTTGTCTACAATCATGTTTATAGCGCCCCTGATTTTAGTGTAGAGAAGATTGTTCCCGGATATTTCTTCCGCACAAATGCAGATGGCACCCTTGCAAATGGAAGCGGCTGTGGTAATGACGTAGCATCTGAGCGTCCGATGGTACGCAAGTTCATCGTTGATTCAGTTAAATATTGGGCAACCCAATATCACATTGATGGATTCCGTTTTGATCTTATGGGATTGTCGGACATTACAACGATGCAACAAATCCGCAAAGAGCTTAATAAAATTGACCCAACCATCCTGATTATCGGAGAAGGTTGGGATATGGGCACACTGTCTTTGACGGATCGTGCTAACCAGAAAAATATAGGGAAATTGACAGGAATCGCCGCTTTCAACGACCAACTCCGCGATGGAATTAAGGGTTCAGTTTTTGAAGGATCCGATCTCGGGTATGCCACTGGCAAGTTCAGTCGAATTAACGATACGAAAATTGGTGTGATTGGCAACATTCCTTACCGCAAAAATTTGATTGCTAATTGGACGACTAATGATCCAACTCAATCAGTAAATTATGTTGAAGCGCACGATAACCTCACCCTCTTTGACAAACTCACTGTTAGTGTTCCGGGAGCTTCAGTGCCAAAAATTGCTGCGCTAGATCGCTTCTCTGCTTCTATTGCCCTGCTTTCGCAAGGGGTTCCGTTTATGCAAGCGGGTCAAGAGTTCTTGCGATCTAAGAATGGAGATGCAAACAGTTATCAATCCGATGATGCGACAAACTCCCTGAAGTGGGATCTTCGCGTCAAGAACGCCGAAACAGTTAACTACTACAAAGGTTTGATATTGCTACGTAAGTCACATCCGGCATTTCGCATGTCAACAGCAGTCTCTGTGCGGAAAAATTTGACCTTTCTTAAAACCAATAAGGATGTAATTGCCTATAGTTTGAGCGGTTCTGCTATGAAAGATACTTGGTCGTCTATCGTTGTTGCACATAATCCAAACATCGGCGCAGTGACAATTAATTTGCCTACCAAGGGCAACTGGCAGATAGTTGTCCAGGGATCAACTGCGGGAGTCAGAGCGATCAAGACTCTCAAGGGCGCCAATAGTGTTTCGGTGCCTGGACAATCCACGCTGGTGTTGAAAAAGTAGGCAGAGTTCGATCCCTGACCAGAGGCGCGGGTCCTTATGAAAACATCAGTAGGCTGGCCGAAGCGGCATGTGATTAGTTCCTGTTTCGTCGTTGATTACACCTAAAAACTGGTGTACCTGAATAGAGTTTGATTCGAATCCGATTCGACTCAACGTCATATACAAATTCCAGATTCGAACTCGATTAATACCAACCTCAGCGACAGCATCATCCCAGTTTTCTGTTAAGTTTTCACACCATTTAGTCAAAGTTTTGGCATAGTGTTCACGTAAGTTTTCGCTATGACGTAATTCAAAACCCGCGTTGTGTAGTGCTTGCGTCACTCGACTTGGAGTGGTGAGTTCACCGTCGGGAAAGATGTAGCGGTCAAAAAACGAACCGGTACGAGCGGGCATTTTCGAATGTGGGCGCGTAATACAGTGGTTTAATATTCGACCCTGATCCTTGATTCGATCGTGTAATTGCTTGAAGTAGAGATCCAACTTTGAATCCCCAACATGCTCACTCATGCCAATCGAGGAAATGGCGTCGAAATCAGATTCTGAGACCTCGCGATAATCCTGAAGGCGAATTTCAATGCTATTTTCCAATTTAGCTGCACTCACTCTTTGCTGTGCCAAGGCAATTTGGTTTTTGCTTAAAGTAACACCCACTGCTTTAACACCGTACTCTTTCGCAGCATGTATTAGTAAAGTACCCCAGCCACATCCGACATCGAGCAACTTCATTTCAGGTTTTAAGTCTAACTTTCGGCAGATGAGATCAATTTTCTCAATCTGAGCTGCATCTAGCGAACTCTGTTCAGAATTAAAGACGGCACATGAATAGACCATGGTCGGACCCAATATGCGCGCATAGAATTCATTGGAAACATCGTAATGATGCTCTATTGCTGATTTATCGCGGGCCAACGAATGCAATAGTCCACGGCGATAACGCGGGGGAGCCTCCTCGATGGGCAATTCAGGTCGCACAATTGCAGCCGGACCAGCAGTCATTGCAAGTCTAACTATGGCACCAATGGGAATTGGATGCTTTGCGTAATCTCGGAGGGCAATCAGGGTTCGATAAATATCGCCATGTATATCTAGGTGATTCGTGATGTAGGCGCGCGCAATGCCAAGATCGCCAGGGTGAGTAATTATGTAGCGCAGCGCAAGAGGTGACTTAATTTCCAGAACATTTGATGCTTCGAGATCACCCGCCGTGCTTCCATCAAAAGCAGCAAACTTGATTGGGACTGCATCATCAAAGAATGATGACACTTTCCCTGCGATCCATTTTGAATGTGCCATTACTGGTCTCCAGATATTCCGCACTCAGCATTAGGACTTTTGGAAGCAATTACAGGATAATCGAAGAATCCCGCGAAGTCACTAGCGACTAACGTTGCTTAATCACCTGAAGGAAGAAGCCAGGCTCGATTCTCATCGAATGAGAACTCAGCCATCTGACCCACTGGAACTATCTCGTCATGTTTAGGGTCTGAAACGACTGCAACGAGGTTTCCTTTCTCGGTTTCAATTTCATATTCAACGTGTGCACCATAGAAAACTACGTTGAGCACCCTGCCTTGAGTTCCGGATGCCTCTTGATTCTTCGAATGGGATCTCTTGATTCTTATAGATTCAGGTCTAATGAGTAATACGGGATTGGAAGCCGTTACAGCGTCTTCGTGAGCGTCAACTTCCATATTTTTACCCAACACTTTGATCGCAATTTTGCCGGATTTTGTCTTTGATTGAATTTTTTCAACAGTGAGAAAATTAGATCTGCCAATAAAATCCGCAACGAAAACGGTTTTTGGATGACGATAAATTTCAGCAGGTTCGCCCACTTGCTCGATTCGAGCATTTCTCATAACAACGATGCGGTCGGAAATGCTCATGGCTTCATCTTGGTCATGGGTAACGAAAATACTCGTGATACCAAGCCTTTGTTGCAATTGGCGAATTTCAATACGCATTTGCGAACGCAGTTTTGCGTCAAGATTACTCAGCGGCTCATCAAAGAGTAAAACCTTAGGGCGCATCACCATGGCGCGAGCAAGGGCAACGCGCTGTTGCTGTCCGCCCGAGAGTTGATTGGGGGCTCGATTCGCTAAGAACTCCAAGCTCATTGTGGCCAAAACGAATCCAACTTCTTGTTCTATCTGTTTTGCTGGGAGTTTCTTGATCTTCAAACCATATGCAACATTCTCGTAGACACTCATATGAGGAAAGAGAGCGTAAGACTGAAAGACCATTCCCATAGGTCGACGATCGGGGGTTAACTTGCTAATATCTTGATTATCAAGAAGTATCGAACCAAAAGTCGGATTTTCGAAACCCGCAATCATTCTCAAAGTGGTCGTCTTGCCACAGCCAGAAGGACCCAAAAGGGTTATGAATTCACCTGGTTCGATCGTCAAATTGATATTGTCAACAGCAACAGTCCGGTCAGGGTCTTGGCCAAATTCCTTAGAGAGGTTAGATAGTTGCAGGCGGCTGGAATCTGAAGCCCTAACCTTAGAGTCGCCCTCAGCTATGGAGATTAGCGAGTTCGTTGCCATGAAGTTGCTCCCTTGTTTGACTTATTAAGTATGTGGATTAAATATTCAAGATGTTTAGTTCAATGGGTTGGATAGAGATTCAATTGATCGCCCTCTAACCAATAGATTGATTGCGCTCATCGCCAGCGAGACAAGAACAATCAAGATTGTGCAAAATGCGAATGCATTTCCGAATCGACCAGCGTCTACCTCTGAGAGTATTTTGGAGGTCATGATCGGAGTATCCGGCGTGGTGATGAAAATAATCGGAGAAAGCGTCGTCATGGAACGTGCGAAGGCAAACATAAGACCTGTAAGAAGGGCTCCTCGTATTAGCGGTAACGTGACCTTCTTGAATGTGACCACGCCAGAAGCGCCTAGCGAGGCAGAAGCTTCGTCTATCGCTGGGTCAATTTGCTGAAGCGCTGCGATTCCTGAACGCTGTCCAGCAGGACTGGACCGAATCGTGTAAACCATGATGATCGCTAAAGCGCCGCCAAATATCGCGCCACCACCTGCTAGTTGTGGTATCAAACTGAACTCACCGAGCTTGGTGGTGTGATTAAAGGTTACGGCGTAGCCGATTCCTAGGACCGTGCCTGGAACTGCGATTCCCAACATTCCGAGAAAATCCATCAACTCTCGACCGCGACGAATTTTGCGGACAATGAGCCACGCAAGGATCATTCCTAAAATTCCAGCTATCGGGGTGGCTATAAGAGCCAGCAATGTAGTTTTAATGATTGCATCATTGCCAATCCCACTGAAAATATATGAGAAATGATCTAGGGTGAATTCGTTATTTACTCCTAGAACTTTGACGAAACCACCAATGAGGACAGTCACATAAACCATAATGATCAGAGAAGACATTGCGAAAGGAATACTCAGTAAAAAGAATTTTGCACCTTTAGATTCAATATTGCGGACACGACCAGATGGTTTACCAGTAACTGAAACAACATTCTTTCGCTGCGCCCAGTACCTCTGTAATAGGAAGACAAGAAGCCCAGGCACCAACAGCACGACGGAGTAGGCAGCGCCGGCAGCTACGTCGTATTCGCCGTTGATTGCAATATATGCTCGCGAGGAGAGAACGGTGAAGTCGCCGCCGATAACGAGAGGATTTGCTAGATCTGCAATGGATTCCACAAAAAGCAATAAGAATGAACTAGCAATTCCCGGAATGAGCATAGGGAATGTAATCTTCACAAATACTTTAGATTTCGAAGAACCTAGACTCGCTGCTGCTTCATCAAGCGAGGGATCTAGACTGCGCATCATTCCTAATAAATTCATATAAGCAACTGGGAAGAAAGAAGTGGTCAATACAATAACGAGACCTGGGTACCCATATAGAACCGGACTTAGTCCGAGCAGATCGCGAGTAATAATGCCGCTGCGACCAAAAAGAACAATTACTGCAGTTGCAAAGGCAAAGGGTGGTGAAATAAGGGGGATAAGACTAATAATGTGCAGGATTTTCTTGCCACGGAATTCCAGCCGTGTTTGCGCATAAGCAAGCAGAAACCCGATGAGTGTTCCGAGCACGCCCACAGTTGAGCCCAGCAAGACTGTGTTTTTGATAATTTGCCGAGTAACGGGCGATGAAAAAATAGAACTAAAAACGGCTCTGCCATTCTCATGGGTTGCCGTAATTAAAATATTTGTAAGTGGAAAGATAATTAATAACGCCAGTACCGCTATGGTACAGACAAGAACTATTCTTGTAATGAGATCTAGCTTCATCCCACGATTTTTCCTGCCACGCCTGTTCGGATTGTTCGTTCGGACTGGCACAGAAACTGCGTTTGCCAAAATCTTCTCCTTAATAAAGGAGTCCTGAGGGTTCTTGGAAATGCCTTTCCTAAGAAACCCTCAGGACTCAAGTATTGCCATGTAGGCGTTGTGAATTGATTAGACTTTTGGCGCCACTGCGATCTCTGCATCGAATCTGGTGGTTAAAGCCTTCTTCGCGGCAGAAGCCTTTCCGAAGTCATAATCAACGATTGTCAGTTTCTTTAATGTAACCATTCGCCTGTCAAGTTTGGCCCGTGGGTTAGTTAAAACTTGATAGGAAGCAACTGTAGGACCAAGGTTTTGAGCTTCCGCAGAGAGAGTAAAGTCAATATATGCCTTTGCTGCCTCAGGGTTCTTGGCTCCTTTGACCAGCGCTACTCCACCAATCTCATAACCTGTTCCTTCGGATGGAAACGAGACTGTTAGCGGCAAGCCTTGTTCGCGGTATGCGACGCAATCGTGAGAGAAGATAATTCCAACTGCCACTTCACCACGACCGGCAATTTGGCCAGGAGCTGTTCCGCTCTTGGTGTATTGCAGAATATTGTTATGTAGTTTTTTCATGTATGCCATACCTGGCTCCACGCCACCTAGGCGTGTGACTTGAGTCCATAAAGTGGTAAATGCTGTGCCTGATGTTGATGGATGAGCCGATGAAATTTGGCCTTTAAGTTTCGGATTGAGAAGATCAGCCCAACTCTTTGGCACGGGAACTCCAAGTCGCGCCAGTTCCTTCTTATTCGAGCAGAATCCAAGAGCACCAACGTAGACACCAGTCCAGTATCCATCCGTATCTTGGTACTTCGCGGGAATCATATGTCTGGTTGGTGATTCATATTTCTCGATGAGACCATCAAGTCTGGCAACACCAAATCCATCGGCTGGACCACCATGCCAAACACCGAACTCTGGATTTGCTTTGGCGGCATTGAGTCGAGCCACGGTCTCACCCGAAGAGAGGCGAACAAACTTTGTTTCCACTCCAGTCTTCTTGGTGAAGGCTTTTGTCATGGCAGCGCACCAATTTTCCATTGCCCCACAAACAACGGTGAGGGAACCGCTGAGTTTTCTGCCTTGGCTATAAACCAAGCCAGATTTAGTATAAGCACATGTGTATGTCACTCCACCTGAGTTAACTACACGTCCTTCTTGAACGCACGTCTTGCCTGTCCGATCGACCGCTGCCCCCGCCGGAGAAATTGCTAATCCAGTAAGTGAAAGGAGCATCACTGCCACACTTGTAATAGATGTGATTCGTAATTTATTCATTGCCTACATTCCTTACTCTCGAGGGGTTTATAGTTTGTCCAGCGTTGATGAATTTATTGCCCCAAGAGAATTTAACTGAAACATTAATATATAAGTAGGTTTAGGTAGGAAATAAAAGTCACAGTTTCGTGACCAAGGGCGAACCATGGCTATTTGAGTGTACGTCGAGCCATCCGATAACCCTGGCCGCGCACGGTTTGAATAAATTGGGGATTTGTAAGGCTATCTTCCAGCTTGATCCTAAGTCGGTAGATTGCGGTTTTAACCATCTCTTTTCCGCCAACTAGAGATTCAACACCCCAAACCTCTCGGAGTAGATACTCCACATCTGCTATCTCTCCGATTTTTAACGCCAAGGTCATGAGAAGTCTGAATTCGCTCTGGGATAAGGAGAGACGATTTCCTCGAAGAAGCACAGTGCCATTTTTTGGGTCTATAACCAAGTCGTCCAAATGAATAGTTTCAGTCTTCTGATTTTCGCGATTCCTTCGCACAATTGCCTGCGCTCTGAGCGCTAGTTCTCTTGGATGGAATGGCTTGATAACATAATCGTCGGCTCCTGCTTCAAGGCCAGCAACTCGATCTGCGACTTCGCCCTTTGCGGTGAGCATAATGATCGGAACATTTGAGACGCGGCGAACCTGTTCGCATAACCATATACCGCTGAACTCAGGGAGCATCACATCAAGTATAAGGATCTCAAAATTTCTGTTTTGGAATAATTCAATTGCCGCTGTGGCATTAGTGGCCGTAGTTGTATCAAACCCTTGAGTTTCCAATGCAAAAGAGATGATTTCCAACATTTGCTTCTCGTCATCAACGATAAGAGCTGTGGGTGCTTGATCAAAATTACTCATTGGCTTGATCATTCTTGATGTCAGGCAGTGACATGATAATTGTGGTGCCTTTACCAAGAACAGTGTCGACATATAGTGTCCCACCATGCATCTCTGCAATTTCTTTGGTAATTACTAAACCGAGCCCAGTGCCATCGCGTAAAGGGTGGCCACTGGCGAACCTCTGAAAGAGTTTGGTTCGTGCTTCATCATTCATGCCAGATCCGTTATCGCTAACAGTTATGTTCACACCATACTCGGAACTACTTAATTTCACATTTATGACGGACGTTTCTGGGCTTGCTTTAACGGCGTTATTAATAAGATTAATAAGGGCTTGTTTAATCAATTTATAGTCAACCCATAGTCTTGGAGGTGCTCCAGGAGAGTCTAAAAATATCTCTACGTTCTGGAAACTACGCATTTCTTTAATAACTTCATAGCAGATGTTTCGAATATCCACTCTGTCCATTTTCATGTTGAAGAATCCAGCATCAATTCTTGCTTGAGTGAGCAAGTCTTCAGCCAATTCAACAAGATTTGTCGAATTGCTACTTATGCTTTTCATGAATTCTTTTTGCTTCGAGTTAAGTTTCCCGGGGGATTCCTCGAGCAAAAGATCACTTGCTCCTTTTATGATGGATAGCGGGGTTCTAATTTCGTGGCTGATGATAGAAAACCGATCAGCAGATTGCCTGGCTACGAGGCGGACTAGATTGATATCAGCCAGTAATGCTTGCCAGCGATGGTTTCCAAAAATCAACAGTTGGATTGAAGCTAATAAAGTAATAATTACAAGCACTATTGCCATGGTGCTGCTTGACTGCAAAATCGCAACAATAATTGCGATGGAAGCAAGCACCTGTGTAGTCAAGATGGAATAGAGAATCCAAGTTTTCAATAGCGTCCTAGCGAAAAGTATTCGTTTGTCTTGTTAGATCAGAAGCCTAAAGGTATTGGAGAGATCTAACAAGGAACCGCTATCAATCAGATGGTTAACCCATAAGTTCGAATAGCAGTCGCGCTCCAAAAGTCCTCTTTTTCACTGGTAGAGAATGAGGAGGTTAGCGCTTCAGCCAAGTCGATTACCTGTCCATAGCTGCCGGCAAGGGTGCATACTGGCCAATCTGACCCAAACAACAATCTTTTTGCACCGAATACTTCAAGCAAGAGATCTACATATGGACGAAAGTCATCCGTTTTCCAATTACTCCAATTGGCTTCGGTTACCATTCCCGAGATTTTGCAGACAACGTTTGGTAAGGAGGCAAGTTTTACTATCAATTCGCGCCATGGTTCCATCTCGCCCGTTTCGATAAATGGCTTAGAGATGTGGTCCAAAATGAATTGCACATCAGGTGCATTTTTTACTAATTCAATTGCTGCCGGTAATTCTCGCGTTTTAGTCAGTAAATCGTACGTGAGTCCTTTTTCACCCAAGGTCTTAACATTCTTTATTACATTGGGTCGCGCTAAATAATCAGGATCTGCATGCCCTTGTGCAATATCGCGAATACCGACTAAGTACTCTGCTCCGGGAAGATCAAGATAAGAACCTAAATGATCATGGGCAGTAAGGGAGTCGATGTCGAGCCATCCAACAACACCTGCGATCATTGAATCCGAATCTGCTAACGCGAGAAATTCGGGTGTTTCTGCATAAGTTGTGACCGTTTGCACAAGCACGGTTTTTTCAATTCCAGTATCCGCAACAGCGACTCGTAAATCCTGCATAGAGAAATTTCGACGAATCGGTTTCATAGCCTCTCCGACGATCCAATCTTGATCTCTTACAGAAAGATCCCATATGTGATGATGCGCATCAATTTTCATGACTCTCCTTAACCCATATGAAAGACTTCGGGAATGGTGTGCCACCATTCGTCCCCAATGACTTCAGGAACTTGTTTTTGCAGCGGAGCAGTAATTTTCCACCACTCTTGTGTCGTGGGATCAGATTCCACCAGTGCCATATCTGCTTCGTAATTGTTTCCGGTGTACTCCATATAAGAAAAGAGAAGTAGGCCGTATCGAAAGATGGAGTAATTCTGCACATTGACCCGTTTGAGAGTTGCGAGCACTTCAGGCCAAACTTCTCTGTGGATGCGTTCATATTCTGCAATATCAACTTCATTGATGCCGATTACTGATCCAATTCTCTTGACCGCCATCTCTACTCCTTATGCCTTAAGCATGTGAACAAGGCCAGATTCTTCCAGATCGGTCCATATCTCAGCAGGTAACTCTCGATCGAAATCTTCAATATTAGAAAGCAACTCGGTCTTATTGCGCGAACCTGTTAATACGGTCGTCACTGCTGGATGGCGTAGTGGGAATTGAAGAGCGGCTGCAGTCAGGGGAACGTTGCGCTCTTTTAAGAATGCTCCGATTTTTCGGGCACGTTCGATGATTTCTGCTGCAGCGGGCAGGTAGTCATACATTGCACCTGGGTTCGGATTTGCGAGGACACCCGAGTTATAGACCCCTCCAATAATGATAGAAACATTCTTTCTTAGTGCAAGTGGAAAGAGTTCATCTTGGGCCTCTTGGTCGAGAAGGGTAAATCGTCCAGCAATGAGAGCGACATCGAGATCCGTTTCTTTCATAATTGCTACTGACGCAGAGCAGATATTCAGTCCCATTCCTACGGCCTTAATCACACCCTGCGAACGAAGATCAGCTAAGACTGGATACGCGCTATGAATCGCTTCACTCAAATGATTTTCTGCATCGTGCATGAGCGCAATATCAATGTGGTCCACTCCGAGTCTTTTTAAACTATCTTCAATGGAACGTTTGATTCCATCTTTCGAATAGTCGTAGACCGGCTCCAGATTGGGATCGGCATCAGCAAACCAACTTAAATCAACATTCGTAGCAGCATTTAAAACCCGACCGACCTTCGTGGAGAGGACATAAGGTTCTCCAGCCGCACGCAACGCACGGCCTAAGCGAATTTCCGCTCGGCCGTGTCCATAGAGTGGGGCGGTATCAAAATATCGAATTCCTTGATCGAATGCGGTGGCAATCAATTCATCGCTATCAGCATCTTGCACTGAGGTGAAAAGTCCACCCAAAGGCGCCGTGCCAAGACCAAGTCGTGTGAGCACAAGATCAACGCGCTTGACCTTTACTTTTTCACTATGCCGATTGTGTTGTGACATTTATTGCTCCTATAACTTACTCAAGAATTTGACATGACCAGGTTCAAGTTCGGAGAGAGACCTTGCTCCAAGTAGTTTCATAGTTCTTACCATTTGGCTGCGCAATATTTCTAAGGAGCGATCAACGCCTTCTTTCCCACCGGCCATGAGGCCGTATAGGTAGGCTCTCCCGATCCAGGTGAATTTGGCACCATTGGCAATAGCTGTCACGATATCGGCGCCGTGCATAATGCCTGTATCGACATGAATTTCTGCTCGCCCTCCCACTTCTTTAACTACTTCTGGCAAAAGATGCACGGGGATTGGCGCTCGGTCTAGTTGTCTTCCGCCATGGTTGGAGAGGATGATTGCGTTGGCTCCCGCATCAATCGCCATCACTGCATCATCAACGTTTTGAATTCCCTTGACAACCAAGTTTCCACTCCATTGTTGGCGAATCCACCGTAGATCTTCATAGGTGACAGTTGGGTCAAACATTGAATCTAGTAGTTCTGCAACCGTTCCATTCCATGAATCTAACGATGCAAACTTCAAAGGGTCAGTAGTGAGAAAATTCATCCACCACGCAGGACGGGGGATTGCATTTCCAATTGTCCTTAGGGTGAGCGAGGGTGGAATTGTCATTCCGTTGCGCACATCTCGGAGTCGAGCACCAGCAACTGGCACATCGACGGTGAGAACTAAAGTATCAAATCCCGCGGCCTTGGCCCGACTTACTAAGCTCATGCTGCGTTCGCGGTCCTTCCACATATATAACTGGAACCAATTGCGTCCATCCGGTGCCGCCGCCGCAACATCTTCAATGGAGCGAGTTCCCATTGTTGAAAGCGTGAAGGGAATACCAGCATCGCGGGCAGCGGCGCATCCGGCATTTTCACCCTCAGTCTGCATCATGCGAGTAAAACCAGTTGGAGCAATTCCCAGTGGCATTGTTGACTTCTTGCCCAACATCAGAGTGCTCACATCAACATCTGAAACATCGCGTAAGACACGAGGGTGAAATTCAACGTGCTCAAATGCAGTACGCGCGCGCGAGAGGCTTACTTCAGAGTCGGCAGCGCCATCTGTGTAATCAAAAGGCGCGCGCGGAGTTCTATGCTTGGCAATTGTGCGCAGGTCATAAATCGTCAATGCGCGGGTCAGGCGTCGCTCTTTCGCGCTCCAAATTGGTTTTCTAAAGCGCATGAGTTGACTTAAGTCCTTGAAACTCGGAAATCGTCTTTTCATGGACGTGACCTAAAAGTTATTGAAAGGTATGGTTGACACAAGTTTCATCGTATAGGATTCCTCCCGTTTAGCGAAGGATTACAAGAGCGAAAAAATCCGAAGGGATGACATGCCCAAGGTCATTGGCTTTCATACGGTTGATGTTCGTTTCCCGACTTCGCGCGGGTTAGATGGCTCAGATGCGATGAACCAAGACCCAGATTATTCTGCTGCTTATCTCATCTTGGAAACAGATGACCATGGACTCTCAGGCCATAGCCTTGTTTTCACAATTGGCAGAGGTAATGATCTCCAATGCTCCGCAATCGATCTTCTGGCACGCTACGCGGTCGGTCGCGATATAGATGACTTGGCGCGATCAATGGGGGATTTTGCGCGAAGTTTGGTCCGTGACTCGCAGATGCGCTGGTTAGGACCAGAAAAAGGCGTGACGCATATGGCCGCAGGCGCCGTGATCAATGCAGCGTGGGATCTGATTTCTAAGCGAGTTGGCAAGCCACTCTGGAAAGTTCTTTCAGAGTTATCTCCAGCGGAGATCGTCGATTTGGTTGATTTTAGGTACCTCTCAGATGCTATTACGAAGAGCGAAGCGCTCGAGATACTCAAAAAGGCAGAAAAAAATCGTGCTACCAATGAAGCGGCGTTGCTGCAATATGGTCTGCCCGCATATACAACCACCCCGGGGTGGCTTGGGTATTCAGATGAAAAGATGGTCCGTCTTGCCAAAGAGGCGGTCGCAGAAGGATTCACCTTGATTAAGTTGAAATGCGGCGTCTCACTAGAAGACGATAAGCGACGTTTGAAATTGGTCCGAGAGGCGATCGGGCCAGATGTGCGTCTAGCTATTGATGCAAATCAAGTTTGGGACGTGCCCCAAGCGATTGAGTGGATCAACTCTCTCGGCGATGTGAACCTTCATTGGGTTGAGGAACCAACGAGCCCAGATGACATTTTGGGTCATGCGGCAATTGCAGAAGCGATTGCACCCGTAAGAGTTGCAACGGGCGAACATGTTGCCAACCGAATTATCTTCAAGCAGATGCTGCAAGCAAGGTCTCTCTCCTTTTTGCAGATTGACGCCTCTCGCGTGGCCGGAGTAAACGAAAACATCGCAATGCTCCTGATGGCCGCGAAATATGGAGTTCCCGTTTGCCCACATGCAGGCGGAGTCGGACTCTGTGAAATGGTGCAGCACCTTGCTATGTTTGACTTTGTGGCAGTTGGAGGAGAGCACCCAGATCGAGTGGTGGAATTCGTAGACCATCTGCATGAGCATTTCGTCGTGCCAACGCGCATTGAAAACGCTCGCTACATGCCTCCCACACAACCCGGTGCAGGGGCCGAAATGTTTGCCGACAGTATCACCGAGTATGCCTATCCCACTGGCAAAGCCTGGGTTAATGCCTGAATTGAATTGGTGGTGACGATGACAAAAGGCTCGATTAAGAACCGTCAGGTTTTAACTGACGAGGTCTATGAATCCATAAAGAGTTTGCTGATGGATCATGTGATTTTGCCAGGGGCGAGGGTGTCAATTGATGGCTTAGCCAGAGATTTAAAAGTATCTCAAACGCCAGTCCGCGAAGCGCTAGCGCGATTAGAAGCTGATGAATTAGTGGTAAGAAAGCCTTTGACTGGCTATTCTTCCACTCCGGTTCTGACTTTGAAGGAATTATTAGATCTTTATGATTTTCGATTCATGATTGAACCCAGAGCAACGGAGTTAGCAACTAAAAAATTGACGGTCGATGGTGAAGCGAGATTGAAATCCGAACTCGCAACAGGTAGGAAAATTTCATCAGGCAGCAATTATGTGGCCTATAGGACTTTGACTGAGCACGATGCGAGATTCCACAACCTAATATTGGAATTGTCGAGCAATACTTTTATGGAATCATCCTTCATCAAGACCCATTGCCATCTTCATCTTTTCCGTTTGAGCCCCACGTCCGCGGCAAATCGAAACCTAGCCGTGAAAGAACATGGCGAGATAGTTAAAGCGATGCTCTCTCGGGATGCTAAAGCTTCCCGTGCTGCAATGTTGAACCATCTTGTAGGGTCCAGGGAACGCTTTCTCCCTTACCTTCTGGAGACGATATGAGGGATTTTGTTATAAAAAAGTTATACAAGTTACTTGCTCCAGGAGACCTTTTGAGCCATCCTCAGGTACCTGAATCCTATAGGAAATAGAAAAGAAAGGTCTTCCCGTTTCCTGCTTCCTAAGGCCCAAGGCTAGGACCACCCCTTCAACTCAATCATGATCGCTCTCGAAAGGAACATGAATGAAAAAAATATTAGTGGCGGGATTTCTCGCTGTGTCGTTGACTATCCCTGCAGCCGCATTTGCTGCTGGGACGCCAGATTTCTCCAAAGTTAAAGTTGCATTAGTACCCGGAGGGGCTCACCCTTACTTTCAACCTTGGATTGTTGGTGGGAAACAAGCAGTAACTGATTTTGGAATCGGCGCAACAACTTTCAATGAGACCGGCGAATGGGATCAGACAAAGCAGAATGCCGCACTTGATTCGCTTGCTGCCCAAGGATATACCGCATTTGGGATCTTCGGAGTTTCTCCTACTGATATCAACACAACCTTTGAAAATTTAAAGTCCAAAGGCTTTGCTGTTGGCTCTCTCGCATCATGCCCAGCTGGTACCGTCAATAAGGCAGATTTCTGCCTTAGCACCGACACAGGCCAGGCCGCTTACCTTGCAGCAAAGGCAGTCATCAAACAGATGCGTGGCAAGGGCAACCTTGTTCACTTAACTGGTAATGCTGTTGACGCAAACACGGTTCGTCGTATTGCCGGTGTTAAGAAGGCAATTGCAGAAACCAAAGGCAAGGTAAAGCTTCTTACGACAATTACCGATATTGATAAGGATCTCCAGACGGCACAGAAGGCTGTTTCTGACCTGCTTGCCGCTAAAGGAAAGAAGATCAATGGAATTGTCACGACTGCATATAATCCAGCTGTTGCGTCAACAGAAGGAGTAGGTCGCACCAAGCTTCCAATCAAGGTCATCGCAATTGATGATGATAAGAAGATTCTTAATGCGATTGCCAAGGGAATTATTTCAGGAACTGTTGTGCAGAACCCATGGGGCCAAGGCTATGTAGGCTCATATGTTCTGGCAGCGCTAAATTCCAAGGCTTGCACTATGAAGAAATCTGGCCTCTATGTCGATTCTGGTTCATTCTTGGTCACCAAGGCAAACTTGAAAACATACGATGCTCAGCGTCTTGCGAAATCAAAGTCAATTCTCAAGGACTTCAAGACAAAGTACTTGACCTGCGCCTAAGAAATAACCGATAAGGAACGGGCGATCTCTCGTGGGTCGCCCGTTCTCTCGGCTCAAGATTAATTTGACGGAATTAGCGACACTTAAGGAGGCGAATCCATGAGCATCATCACCTCAGCAGAGGCCTTTTTGATTGATGTTCCCGTGGAGACCGTCCGTACGGATTCAGTCCAAGCATTCTTAAAGCAAGAAACTATTTTTGTCCGCATCACTACCGATGATGGAAACATAGGCCTTGGTTATAGCTACACGATCGGAACTGGCGGAACCGCTGTTCTTGCCTTATTGCGTGATTATCTTGTGCCAAAACTTATGGGTATGGATTCGCAGTATGTCGAGAAAGTTTGGAACGAGATTTATTATTCGACTCGGGCAACCGCGACTGGTGCGATAACTTCATTGGCGGTAGCTGCAATTGATACCGCAATCTGGGATCTCAAATGCAAGCGGACGAATCAGAGTCTGGTAATCGCCGCAGGAGGTTACCGCGATCGAGTTCCTCTTTATGACACTGAGGGTGGCTGGTTGCACCTCACCACAGAAGAGCTTGTTTTCGGCGCTAGTGAATCAAAAGCTAAGGGTTGGCTCGGCGTGAAGCTAAAAGTTGGCAAGGCAGATGTCCACGAAGACTTCGAACGATTGGCTGCGGTTCGCGCGATCGTTGGACCAAAGATGCACATCATGGTTGATGCTAATCAGTCAATGACCCTTGCAGAAGCAAAACGACGTGCCAAAGCATTTGAGCCGCTTGATCTCTTCTGGTTTGAGGAGCCATTGCCGGCCGATGACATCGCCGGCCATGCTGCCCTCGCAAAGTTCACGAGCATTCCAATTGCTGTGGGGGAGACAATGTACTCAGTTGCGCAGTTCCAGCAATACTTGCATAGTGAAGCCGCAGAAATTATTCAAGTAGATGTTGCGCGTGTTGGTGGAATTACGCCGTGGCTAAAAGTTGCTCACTTAGCAGAATCGTTTAATGTAAAAGTGTGCCCCCACTTTTTGATGGAAATTCATGTAAGTTTGGCGGCAGCGATACCGAATGGACTCTACGTGGAACATATCCCGCAACTTCGATCGATAACTCACTCCGAGATAGTCATCGAATCTGGATTTGCATTAGCTCCCAAAACTCCAGGTTTAGGAATCGATTGGAATTTTGAGGATATTGAAAAAATGAGAATTGTGTGAAATTAACTCGCAAGATTACTTCGATTCTTTCGGATCAAAGAGTTGTTCTATCGATCATTACGCTTGCGCTATTTCTCTTCTTCGGGTTGAAGAATAAGGCCTTCTTTAGCGCTGATTTTGTTCTATTCCCGCTTTTACGAGATGCCGCGACCATAACGGTCGTAGGCCTTGCCCAACTCTGTGCTCTTTCCATCGGTCACCTCAATTTAGCCGTCGGAAGAATGGCAGCGGTCTCTGCGATGGCGACTGGATATTCCTATCAGTATCTGGGTTTTTCCCTTCCGCTCGGAGTCTTAGTTGGGCTTATTACCGGCGCTCTGCTTGGTGCGCTCACTGGCTGGATTGTCGTGAAGTCGCAGGTCAATGCATTTATTGTGACCCTTGCGATGGATTTTGCTCTATTAGGGTTTGTTACTTTCATTTATGTAACCTTCACGCCTGCGGCCGCATTTACTACCAAGCCAGCCGGCATGGACTTCTGGCGCAATACAAGTTTGGCGCAATACTGCATTGCTGGAGTCTGCGGACCAAAGATCTTTCCGATGATGATATTTCCTATGATTGTTGCGCTTTTGCTGGTTGGGTTCATGTATGGAAAAACTCGTCTCGGCCGCGAATTATTGTTGACGGGATCCAACTTACGAGCAGCCAAACTTTCCGGAATTCCAGTTGATCGTCGCGTTATTACCGCTCATATTTTCTCAGGCACGCTAGCTGGCTTAGCGGGCGTCATGCTTGGTTTTACCAACGGTTCATTCTCGGCCGCTATCGGCAGCGAATTTATGTTGCCATCATTTCTGGGGCCAGTCCTCGGTGGCACGCTATTGACTGGAGGATCAGTTGCGGTTTTCGGCACGATGATGGGAACACTGCTCACTCTGGTTATTAGGCAAGGTTTATCGGTTCAAGGCATTGGACTAGAGACACTCAACATTGCTCTCGGATTAGTTCTTTTGCTTGCTCTTTCGTTGGGCCAGATTCAGAAAATGTTTACCTCTATTAGATCGCGAGGTCGAACATGAATCTAAAGAGTTTCCTCCGTCATCGTATGACGGAGGCCTCCTTAACGCTTATCTTCATTCTTGGATTTCTTGCGCTAGTGGCCACCTCGCAGGGTGTTCTTCTGAGTGAAGAGTCTCTTCAAAGTTTCTTCACCTATCTAGCCATACCAATCCTGATTGGCATGGCTCAGATGGTTGTTCTCGCAGTTGGTCAGATGAACTTGGCTGTGGGTGCGATGGGCGGTGTATCAAGTGCGGTTATGGCGGTATTGATGGCCGACCACAAGTTCCCTATTTGGGCGGGTCTGCTCGTTGGTTTTCTTTCCGCTCTAGCAATGGGTGCAATTAACGGCGCACTCGTCGTCGTGACACAACTGAACGGATTCATTATCACTCTCGGCACAATGACGATTCTCTTAGGCTTTCAATACAGGTTAGTGCGCACTTTTACCATCGATCAGTATCCGACATCCCTGTCTGATTTCGGCACCAAGTCAATCGGGCCAGTCCCATATATTCTTCTCATCTCACTTGCAGTTTCAGTGCTACTTTCTCTTTACTTTACTCGGACAGGAAGTGGTCGAAGAGTTTTGGCCACCGGTGGGAACCCGCTCGCTGCGCGCCTTTCTGGGATTTCAAATGCACGATCGGTCTTTATCGCCCATACCCTTTCTGGCGCGCTAGTTGGCGCGGCTTCAATAATCACGATCGCATCCCTTTCTGGAATCAATAGATCAATCGGCGGGGATTGGATGCTCTCAAGTTTTGCAGCCCCCATCATTGGTGGCGTTCTTATGGCAGGTGGCACGATTGCCGTTTATGGAACAGTGATAGCCGCGGGCGTAATTCGATTAGTAGACATTGCCCGCGCACAGTATTCATTGGACCCAAGCATCGTAAGTTTCACGGTTGGCGTGGTCGTTCTCTCCACGGTCGCACTTAGTGAGTGGCGGCGGCGCGGCAGTGAACGCCAACATGTAGGACGCAAGGTGAGCGCATGACGACTGAATTACTGATCGAGCAGGTTTCAAAAGCATTCCCTGGCGTTCAAGCTTTGAATAATGTCAATTTAACGTTGACAGGTGGCACCGTTCACGCTCTGCTTGGAGAAAACGGTGCAGGAAAATCCACGCTCATTAAGATCATTACGGGCGTTTACCGAGCAGATTCAGGAGCACTAAAGGCCAACGGGCAAGAACACTTCTTTGAGTCTCCGATTGAGGCTACGCGCGCTGGTATCGCTGTGGTTCACCAAGAAAGAAATCTCATTCCCGACTTCAGCGTTGAGGAAAATATAACTCTCCATAATCCGCCGTTAAAATATGGAATCGTTGACCGTTCTGAACGCACGAGATTAGCCAAGCAAGCCCTCTCCACGATCGGATTTGATATTGATCCAAAAGAACGAGTGAAGAATCTTTCCGTTGCACAGATGCAATTGGTGGAAATTGCTAAGGCACTCGTGACTAAGGCGCAAATTATTCTTCTCGATGAACCAACTGCTTCGATCACCAATACTGAGACGGTAAAGCTCTTTGAGATTATTAAACTCTTAAGCAGCCAAGGTACTGCGATTCTCTTTGTGAGTCACAAATTAGAAGAGGTCTATCAGATCTGTGACACCGTGACTGTCTTGCGAGATGGTGAGAGCGTTTTGGAATCTAAGCCACTTGCGGATTATAAGCAGGATGAGATTGTGGATCTAATGGTTGGTCGTCACTTAGCGGATCGGAAAATTCGTATCCGCGACATAGATCGCACTGGCCAACCCGCAATGGAACTTAAGGATGTCAGAACCGCGCTAGGTCATGAAACTATTTCCATGTCGTTATATCCCGGAGAAGTCTTAGGTATGTATGGATTGGTCGGTGCTGGGCGCAGCGAATTAGCACGAAGCATTTTGGGACTTTATGCGATTACGCAAGGGGAGATTCTTCTCAGTGGGAAAGAAGTGAAGATCAAGAACATGGGTGATGCGCTCCATCGTCACCGCATTGGTTACGTAACCGAGAACAGAAAAGAGGAAGGTCTATTTCTTGATTTCTCGGTCGGCCAGAATATTTCGAGCACGATTCTTGCGAGAATTCTAGACAAATTGGGTGTTATCAATAGGGATAAGGAAGCGGAGATCGCAACTAAGTTTGTTGATCGCCTTGGAATTAAGATCGTGGACAATCATCAGCTTGCAGAGACCCTCTCGGGAGGCAATCAACAGAAAGTAAGCGTGGCAAAATGGTTGGCGGCTGAAACTAATATTCTGATTATCGACGAGCCAACAGTTGGGGTTGATGTGCGCACCAAAGCCGCTTTTCATGAATTGATTATGGAGTTGGCTGATGAGGGTCTTTCCATCATATTGATTTCCAGCGACCTACCCGAAGTGATCGCAATCTCTGACCGCATAATGGTTATGAACGACTATGCAGTGGTTGGCGAGTTGGAAAATACCAAGGATTATCCTTCGATTTCGCGATCAATTATGGCTTTAATTCACTCAGCATAGAATATTCGATGAGAGACATGATTAAGAGTAAGCGCCAACTTCCTAGCGTGAAGTATTTCTTTTCACTCATCGACTGGCGTTTTCCGACATTTAACCGTTCAAAACGAGCGACCGAACAAGCGCTGATTATTAAGGATCTTGCCAGTATTGCTCGGCGGTGTGTGCCTCGAGTGGTTTACGACTACGTTGAGGGTTCAGCCGGGAATGAGATCAGTTACGCCAGATCCCGAAGTGCTTTCGAGCGAATTGAATTTAACGTGGAGGCTTTGCATAATGTTTCGCGCATTGACCCCTCTTTGGTAATTTTAGATAAAAAAATTGATCTGCCAATTATTTTTGCACCCACTGGCTACACCAGGTTTATGCATCATGTGGGGGAGCTAGCGGTTGCAGCGGTTGCAGAAAATAACAATTTGATTTACACCCTTTCTACAATGGGAACGACCTCGCCTAAAGAATTGGCCGATGCCGTTCCCAGTGTTAGGCGATGGTTCCAGCTTTATGTAATGCAAAATCGACAGGACAGCCTTAGCATTATTAAACAGGCGCAAGAGAATGGATACGAAGCGCTCGTACTGACAGTTGACACGGCTGTAAGCGGGCTTCGACTTCGCGATTTGCGCAATGGCCTTACGATCCCACCACGAATCAGATTGAGCACGATCCTTGCCATTGCGCGAAAGCCTCGGTGGTGGATCAACCTCTTGACGACCAAGCCATTGGAATTTGCCGCTTTCCGTGGGTGGGATAAATCCCTTGTTGAGTTGGCAGCAACGATTTTTGATCCTTCAATGACTATTGAAGATGTGGAGTGGCTGCAAACAGTTTGGGATGGTCCAATAATTGTTAAAGGCATTCAGAGCGTTAAAGATGCAAAAAAGTTATCTAAACTGGGTATCGCTGGGATAATTCTCTCTAACCATGGAGGAAGGCAACTTGATTGCGGGCCAGTCCCACTTGAAATATTGGCTGATGTAGTGGACGCCGTTGGCAAGAAAATGGATGTGTACATCGACGGTGGAATTATGTCCGGTCAGGATGTTTATGCCGCTATTGCTCTTGGCGCAAAGGCAGTTTTGATTGGTCGCGCCTATCTTTATGGTGTCATGGCAGATGGACAGCGCGGAGTTGAAAAAGTAATAGACATTCTGCGCGGAGAACTGATAAATACGATGGCTTTAACTGGCGCACGAACAGTTGATGAAATTCGGGATCTTGGAGCCACTCTCCGCAGAGAATAAGAGCAGAAAACGGAATGAGTGATCATCCACCAGGTATGGATGCGCCTTACCCGAAAGTTCTAGTGGGGCGGGTCAGGCTCGAACCGACGATGACGGAATTGTGAGTTAACTCAAGGTGTTACTGTTGAGAAATGAGAGTCATAGGTCTCATGGCAAAGGGAGTTCTTGTTGGACTTCTTTTGAGTCTCTTGCCTGTTACCTCTTTCTCAGCTACAAAAATCTCTACAGGGGCGGTCTGTAAGGTACACAAACAAAAAGTTACCTATCACGGCAAGATATTTACCTGTGTCAAGTCTGGCAAGAAATTGATTTGGAATAAGGGCGTTCCGGTCAAGGTTTCGACCCCAACTCCTACTCCCACCCAAACTCCTACTCCGACTGCCTCACCTTTCTTATCACCCACTGCCAAACCACCATTAAAACAGAAGCCAACGCCAAGTCCAGCACGGACGTCCACAATTTTTCCACCTGAAAATTCTGTTTCCGCAATTACGAAGCGCCCAATCAACATGCAAGGAATAAATGTTCAGCACTTTCTCTTCAGCGGCGGCATGGATCCGGCTTTTGTAACCCTTGGACCAAAGACTGGAAGTCGCCCAGAGCTGGGATACTACGATGGGAAAAGCGGTGTCAACTTTGAAATAGGCGATGGCGAACCTATTCTGGCGCCAGTCGATGCCCGTTTCATCGGTTTCAATAATCGAAATTCTGACTTTAGAAACGGAATGGATGGAACACTGCAAGTCCCTTTTGACGATTTGGAATTATGTTTTGAGTCAATGAGCTCGGATTGGCCGGGGCTAATTTTTTGTTTCTACCACCTTCAAAACTCCCCATTATTGTTGGGAATAGACAAGGATCCTTTGTGTAGTAATGCCAAAGAATGGCCAGGACCAATGCGGGCGGAAGGCTGGCTGTTCTATACAGAAAATGATTCTGCGATGGCCGGTAATGCGATCTCAGCCACTTGCGAAGCACTTCTTGGTCGTGAAGTAAAGCGAGGCGCTGTCATTGCCTATTCAGGAAGCGTAGGTGCTCACTCGCAAGCACCTATAAGAATGAAGGTCCCAGATAAATCTTTCGATCCCACGGTAAAATCAGGTGATGTAAATCTTCATTGGGTTCAAGGAGATGCATTCTTCTATTGGAAATGTTTTGCTCCTGATGCCACCTTTGAGCAAGGTGTTCTTGCGTATCCTTGGGAGTGCAACGGGTTCAAAGTTCCTACCGAACAACGTTTGGTTGACTATAAGTATGAAAAGTAGAAATTCCTACCTAACTAGTTGCCTCGGACTTAGTTAAGAACACTTCTTCAAATGAAATTCCTTCGATATCGAGATCGCCATTGACACCCTCTTGGACTAACGCACGTAACTCTTCTAAAGTGCCTCCGGTAACTATGTAAGCGGTTTTCCCCTCTTCTAGTTCCAAGTTGGACGTGCCTACCCATGTTCCAGTGCTGTCTTGTTCAATTTCCAATTTATATCGTGTCATCGTAAGACCTCCAAAGCTTCGCTTTCCTTAAGACCAACCCCATTTACTAAAATCTTTCTGACCATATGTCCTGACAATTCTTCGGAATCGTGATACGAATACACAACCCTTGGTTTACCAGGTGAAATAAGAATCCGATGCGATCCACGCGTTCTCATGATCCTGTAATTTAGCGGTTTCCGCAACAGGATGTTTAATAAGTCGCGCGCCTTCGTTGTTGGAAAATTGGACATGCCCATAGTGTGAAATACCAGGTAAGCGTTTCTTATTAACGCTAAGTAATCTGTGGATAATGAAAGAGAGTTGAACTTGAGGCGACAGAATTGCACTATGAAACCGACATTTAATGCATATATTGATGGATTTAATCTTTACAAAGGCTCACTTGAGAGGCGCCCCGAATGTAAATGGTTAGATATTGTTGGTCTCTGTAAATCTCTCGAACCCGATGCTAATTTGGGTAGGGTATTTTATTTTACAGCTCCTGTTAAGTCACGTTTTGTAGGGGATCGGGCATCAGATCGTCAAGCTACTTATCTTCGAGTTTTGGAACATTCTGGTGTAAAAATAGTTCGAGGCAAATTTCGAAAAGATGCTCGTTGGCATCGCCTTGCTTCCATGGAGCTAGAAGAATTTGTCCAACCCGTACTCGCAGCGCATTTAGGTCTGACTCGTTTGGCGATTAAGGGATCCTGGAAAAGCGCTAAACCAGATGTCCCAATGACTAAAGTTGTAATCCTTGGAGAGAAAGGTTCTGATGTAAATCTTGCTAGCTATTTGCTCAAGGATGTGTATCGAGGAGATATTGATCGCGCGTTGGTTATTACCGGCGATTCAGATTTATCCATACCAATACTTTTTACTAAGTCTGAGGGAGTAACTGTTCACGTAGTAGTTCCCGGAGATGGACAAAATTCGGCATCTCTAAAATCTTCCGCGAGTTCTCTTATTCGCTTAGACGTTGAACTGCTTCGAAATAATCAATTCCCCGACAGTTATTTGACTCCGAGTGGAGGAAATATTCAAAAGCCTAGGTCTTGGGCAAAATCGCATCCGCGGAAATGACAAGGGCCCAACCTCTCGGTTGAGCCCTAGGCTTGAAGACGAAACCTCAAGCGGTGTGACAAAAGGCTACCATTTACTGCCAACTTTGTGCGGTGGTTTAAGAAACTCGGAGCGTGTGTAAAATTTCGCCCTTGGTGTCAAGCATCAGCCGAACTAGATGTCAAGCATCAGCCGGAGTAATACAACGATCTGGTGGGGGCGGGTCAGGCTTGAACTGACGACGATTTGTTTTACCTAGAGAACTGTCGCGCTATCCTTTTGTGATGAAATGAAAACTTCTTCAAATTCGACTTCTGGAATGCCAATTGCCCCATCGACGCCCTCTTGAACCAGTTCTCGCAATTCCTTAAGTGAGTTGGCAAAAACCAAGTAACGGGTAGGCTCTCCGTCAATAATCAGGTCGGATGTTGCCGACCAATAGCCTGGATCATTCTCACAAATTTCAAGCTTTAGTTTTGTCACCTAATTACCTCTAAAGCCTCTCTGATGGTTAGACCAATTTCATCTAGAAGAACATTTTGCACCTGATGACCCGACAATTCAATTGCCAGAATTGTTGAGATGAATGGAAATATATAAATGCAACAATAAGTAACTTGTGGATAAAACCACGCGGTGTATGCGGTGAATTCTGGGTAAGAAGTAACTGTCAGTTACTAACTCTCTAAATCCGGACGACTTGGTGCAGCAGGTCGAACTCGAACCATTGATGGCGCTTTATCTAAAACGCTTTGTTGGCACTCTGTGCTTTCTTGATTCGCTTTCCACAGGTGATGAAGAGCAAAAGGGTCGACGAATGAATACCCGCTTTAATTCTCGACGTGAAAAGACGCGAGCTTTTGAGGAAGATTTATCGGCGAGCCGCACGACAAGGGATCAATGATGTAACTCTTCGTGAGGGTGGAAGCCATTCAATCGTGACAATTAGTAACCTTAGTATTCCGATACCGCGGCATAAAGAGTTGGGTGATTTACTTGCGATGCAAATCATGAAACAATTCCAACCAGTCCTCGGCGAAAGATGGTGGCACAATGATTAAAACTACGTATAAAGCCAACATCACCAAGGATGGTTCATTTTGGTTTATTCAACTTCCATCTCTGGAAAATGTCTTCACTCAAGCTCGCAACCTCGATGAGATTGATGTCATGACACGCGACGTGGTCTCGATGATGCTTGAAATTCCTGCAGATTCCTTTGATCTTGAATTTATTTTCGAAGACGGCCAATAAATCACCTGAGATTCACCATGGTGGGGCGGGTCGGGCTCGAACCGACGACGACGGAATTATGAGTTCCGGGCTCTAACCAACTGAGCTACCGCCCCCGCGGAGGAGTTTAGGGCAGATTGGTCGTCATTATGTACGGAGTTCTTCTCGATCATTAAACCAGTCCAATGCATCAGGATTGGCAAGGCCGTCACGGTTTCTAACTTTTCGCCCGTTTATTACATCAGTTACGGCCAGTTCCACCAATTTATTGCTCTTGGTACGGGGCAGTTCAAGCGCGGCGATTATCTTCTCTGGTACGTGACGGGGACTGGCGTGCGCGCGAAGGGCAGATTTGATCGACTTGCTAAGTTCATCGGTAAGAATGAGCCCTGGTTTGAGAATTACAAAGAGGATAACTCGAGTGTCCCCATCCCAGTCTTGCGAAACCGCCATTGATTCTGTGATTTCATCAAAGGATTCAACGATTCGGTAGATCTCAGCGGTACCTATTCGGACCCCTTTTGAGTTTAAAGTGGCATCACTCCTCCCATAAAGAATGTAACCTCCAGTTTGGGATTTTGCTGCAAAATCGCCGTGCGTCCAGACTCCCGGAAAACCATTGAAGTATGCGCCTCGATATTTTTCGTTATCGAGATCTCCCCAAAAACCAAGAGGTTTGGAAGGGAAAGGCTTTAGGCAGACCAACTCGCCCTTCTCATCATATTTCGCCGATGTGCCCTGATCATCGAAGACGTCCATCGCCAATCCAAGACAAGCACCTTGCAGTTCGCCACGATAAACCGGTCGCGTAGGGACTCCCATGAGGAAACAGCCGCAGATATCCGTTCCTCCCGACATGGAAACCAAATGCACATCTGATTTCACATGTGAATATATGTAATCAAAACTTTCTGGGGCAAGGACTGAACCCGTAGAACCGATAATTCGTAGAGCACTTAGGTCGTGAGTGAGCGCGGGAGAGAGATTCTCTTTTTTGGAATTATCGATGAATTTGGCAGAGACTCCCATGAAGGTGAGTTTTTCTTTCTCAGCGATGTCGAAGAGGCGCGACGCATTTGGGGAAACGGGTGATCCGTCATAAAGAACGATCGTAGCGCCGGTGCTTAGGACAAAGAAGAGCCAGTTCCACATCATCCAACCGCAGGTTGTGTAGAAAAAAACACGGTCATCTGCCGACAGATCCAACTGGTAGCGGTACTCCGAAGCAACCTTCAACAGGACCCCAGCGGCGCTGTGAATTATGCATTTGGGTTTCCCAGTCGTGCCACTGGAAAAAAGTACGAATCCCGGGTGACTAAATGGCAGAGGCGTGAAAGCAAGAGGAGCACCGTCAAACGGAGCGATCCAATCGGTGAAAGTGACGAAGTCCGTGGACGAGTCTGTGACAAGCACGGTTTTGGTCAGAGTCGTTAGCCTGTTTGATATTTCAGTCAAGCGATTCGTGCAGTCAATGTCTTTCCCGTTGTAACGGTAATTTTTCGCCGCAAGTAACACTTTGGGTTCAATCTGACCGAAACGATCAAGCACTGCGTCGGTGGCAAAGTCGGGGGAGGATGTGCTGACGATTGCCCCGATGCTCAAGCCTGCTAGAGCGTAGACAATTACCTCGATTATGTTTGGCGCCCAGGCGACAATGCGATCTCCTTCGGCGACACCTTCGTCTTTGAGCGCCGCGGCGGTGGATGCGACGACCTTGCGAAGCTCCTTCCACGTTAGTTCTCGTCGGGCGCCATCTTCCAAGATTGAGACTATGGCGACTGAATCTTCGGTTCCTTTATTCAGAAGATTTTGAGCGACATTGAGTTTTGCATCGGAAAAGAATTCAGATGAAATGAAATCTTTACCTTCGGAATATATTTGGGATCCTTTGTCTCCAACGATTCCCGTTTCATCCCAAACTTGCGCCCAGAAGTCTCCGAGATTTTCCACACTCCATTTATGTAAATCCGCATATTCTGGTAAGTCCGTGCCAGTTCGTTTCGAGATGAGTTTGGATAGCTTGGTAATTGATGCCCGTTCTACTGAGGTGGGATTAGGGGACCAGAGTCTTTCTGACATCGCCGAGTTAGATCTTTTTGGATTTGAACTGGAGATACTTCATCCGGCCATGGTAGTAGGCATCTGACAATCCGCCCGGCGAAACATCACGATGAAAATAAATAGCGTGCCCAAATGAGAGCAGACCCGTGGAGCCAAAGAGCAAGTCATAAGTAAGAGCAAGCGCGCCGTGAAGAAAAGCCACAGCAAGGGTTTGCTCTTGGTCTCAAGCAGTCATTGCAACACCTTGTTAGATTCAATCATTCTTTGTGAATCATCTAAGGGGTTGCCATGGTGCAGTTTTCTCCAGAGGAGCGAACTCAAATTAGCGGGTGGGAACGCCGGCCCGGTTGCTGCTTGGCGCTACTCCGGCCAACTCGTCGAGCAAAGTGTCATCGCGTCTCCGAACCCTCTCGGTCAGAGCAATTTCAGTACGGGTTCGAACAACACCACCAAGATCCAAGATGGCCTGAATGACGGCTTCGAGATCCCGGTTATCGCGCGCCACGACCCGGCAGAAGACATCGGCATCTCCGGTCACCGAGTGGGCTTCAACGACTTGGGCCACACTTGCCAGGTCTCTGGTGAACGGTTCGAGACTGCCCTGTTGCAACTGAATATGTACGAATGCAAGCACCGGAAACCCTAAGGCCGCGTGATTGAGTTGAGGTGCGTAATCACCGATGATTGCCTGCGCTGTCAATCGATCGAGTCTGGCTTGCACGGTTCCGCGAGCAAGTCCGAGAGTGCGGGCGTAATCGCGAACACCTGCTCTGGGCCGGCGAAGCAGTTCCCCCAAGATGGCGCAGTCAATCTGGTCTAGAGCCATGTTTTCACCTCTCACTGACTATGAATTCTGACATTAAATGGACCAATGGTCTAGCATGGTCGGGCACTCTTGTACCTATGGGCCACCCGTAGTTATTATCGCCACATCTTCCTTGGCAAGTTTCTCACCTGAGTCGTACTCGGAGGCGCGATGGACCAGTTCGAACCCCTCGTTCAACTACTTGATAGCAATGGCTCAATTGTCGAAAACTCGCAGTACCAGTCCACATTGGACGATGCCGCGCTACTCGGTTTCTACCGAGATATGGTTTTGATTCGCCAACTCGACGTGCAAGCAACCGCCCTGCAAAGACAGGGTGAACTCGGCTTGTGGGCGCCACTACTTGGACAGGAAGCCGCGCAGATCGGCTCTGGTCGAGCACTGGAAAGACAGGATTATGCCTTCACCACTTATCGCGAGCATGGAGTGGCCTGGTGTCGCGGGGTAGATCCAGTTGACATGTTGCGATTCTGGCGCGGAACCCTGCATCAGTCATGGGATGCCAACCTGCACCGCCTTTATGGTTATCAAATCATCATTGGGGCGCATACCCTCCATGCCACCGGGTATGCAATGGGTGCTCAACACGCGGGTCGGGTAGGCAGCGGGGAAGCCGGACGAGACCAGGCGGTTGTGGCCTACTTTGGGGATGGCGCAATGAGCGAGGGCGATGTCAACGAAGCCTTCGTCTTCGCCGCTGCCTACCAAGCTCCCGTGGTCTTCTTCTGCCAGAACAATCAGTGGGCTATTTCTGAACCGACGCAACGACAGAGCCGGGTTCCTCTGGTCCATCGCGCGGCAGGATTTGGTATGCCGGGCGTGCGGGTCGATGGTAACGATGTAATGGCCTGTCATGCAGTGACCGTGGAGGCGCTCAATCGGGCCCGATCAGGGCAGGGTCCGACCTTGATCGAAGCGGTCACTTATCGAATGGGTGCCCATACCACCTCGGATGACCCCACCAAGTACCGGAGTGAGGACGAAGTCGAGGTGTGGCGTGGCCGCGATCCAATCAATCGGCTGCGGGTTTATCTGCGGGCAAAGGGGGTTCTCGATGACCTGCAGGAGTCCGAACTATCTCGCGCGGCGAAATCTCTGGCGGATCGGATGCGCGAGGAATGCCGCGAACTTCCTGATCCGCAACCGCTATCTATGTTCGACCACGTATACGTCGGCTCCGATCCGCGGCTCGAAGAGCAGCGCCGTGAGCTCACGGCCATCCTCTCGGAAGGTTCGGTGAATTGAGGTGGAACAACTCACTATCGTTGCGGCAATTAACCAGGGTCTACGCCGGGCCCTGGAATCCGATCCCAAGGTACTTTTAATGGGGGAGGACATCGGCAAGCTCGGCGGGGTTTTTCGAGTGACCGAGGGTCTGCAGAAAGATTTCGGCGAAGAGCGGGTTATCGACACGCCCCTGGCGGAATCGGGGATCGTCGGCACCGCCATTGGCCTGGCTCTCTACGGTTATCGGCCGGTGGTCGAGATTCAGTTCGATGGCTTCGTCTATCCCGCCTTTGACCAGATCGTGGTTCAACTGGCCCGCATGCGCTACCGCTCCGCCGGCGCTCTCCAACTCCCCATCACCATCAGGATGCCTTTTGGCGGCGGGATTGGGTCGGTTGAGCACCACAGCGAATCGCCGGAGGCCTACTTCGCCTCCTCTCCTGGACTTCGGGTTGTGACCTGCGCCGATCCGACGGACGCCTATTGGATGATCCAGCAAGCCATCGCCAGCGATGACCCGGTGATCTTTCTGGAGCCGAAACGGCGTTACTGGCAAAAAGGTGAAGTCGACACCACC
>CAKKQM010000065.1:0-12765 GCA_919902125.1 Actinomycetes bacterium
ATAAATTGAAATATTTTTTATGAGGGGTAATTATAAATTAAGAGTTTTTGGCATTGTGGCACGGCAGCCCGGGTCGTTTTCGCCCTCTAATCCGATCTCGTCTCCGTAATACAACAGCGGGACGCCTGGTAAGAATTGGTTGAGTGCCAGAATCATCAGAGCCGACTCTGAATCATCTTTGCACTCTGTCATAAGGCGTGAGGTGTCATGGCTTCCTATCGCATTTGTAATTAAGGAAGGGTCACGCCTGAGATTGCACCATTGGGCAATATCTATAACTAAATCTTCGGCATCTGCATCGTGACGAACAACGAAATCGAGTAAGCGCGTGCGACTAAAGTAGTTTGTCACTGACTCAAAATCATCCGCAAACCCCCACTGCTGCCATGCCTCAGCTATCCAAAGTGCTGATGATTGCGTATCTGCCACGGCAGTTCTGAGAAATTGCCAGAATCTTTCCGGAACTTTCCAAGGAACATCCAACCGCCAACCCTTAATTCCGGTTCGATCCCAGAACCTCATTACATCTGCGACCAGTTGGAGGACTTCAGGATTTGAGTGGTTCAACTTTGGTAGAAAATTTGCCCCACCACAAGTTTGATAGACGTCTGTGTCGTTGACAAAATCGAAGAATGCTCTTGCACCAGGATCACCAGATAAGGCTCTTTGAAACTCGGGGAATTGATCTCCAACATGGTTAAAGACACCATCGAGAATTACTCCGATGGATTTGGCTTCTGCTTCCGCTACGAGTTTTTCAAGGTCTGACCGTTCACCTAGCAATGGATCAATTTGAAAATAGTTACTCGTGTCGTATCTATGATTTGAAGGAGCGGTAAATATTGGATTCAAATAAATGTTGGAAACGCCAAGTTTTTTAAAGTACGAAAGTTTGGAGGCAATACCCTGGATATTCCCGCCGAAGAAGTTTTCCCGATTTGGGCGTGCTTCCCATGGAACTAGGTCTTTCTGTACAGCATGATCCGACCTCGAAAATCGATCAGGAAAGATTTGGTAAAGAGTTCCAGAGCGGAACCAATCCAATGAGTCCTTTGGCGCTGTAGGTGAAATTTCAATACTCATTCGTTGACTCCGCCCGCTACCAAACCTCTAATGAGTGATTTTTGCATTGCTAGAAAGGCTAGTACGGCTGGAATTGTTGCTGAAACTGTGGCTGCCATGAGTAGGGTCCATCTTGTCCCATATTTACCTGAGAAGTTGGCAATTCCAAGTGGAACCGTGAAATTTTCAGGTGAATTTAAGACTATGAGTGGCCAAAGGAAATCATTCCAAGCAAATAGAAATGCGAAGAGCGCAAGAGTTGCCACTGCAGGGCGCGCAAGAGGCATGATTACACTCCAGATGACACGCAATGTATTTGCTCCATCCATTTTTGCGGCGTCATCGAAATCGCGCGGTATTGAATGAATAAATTGGCGCATAAGGAGAATTCCAAATGCACTCCAGCATCGGGGGATGATCAGTGCGATTAAATTGTCGGCCCAATGGAGATTTTGCACAATCTGAAATGTTGGGATAACTAGTAAAGGCAACGGAATCATCATTGAAGCCAACAATGTAAACCATAGGGTGCGTTTAAATGGAAAATCGAATCTGTCAAAGGCATAAGCTGCAAGCACGCTTGTAAATACTTGGCCAAAGGTAATACAAAAAGCCACGATGATCGAATTGAGATAATACCGAGTAAAAGGTGCTTCTTGCCATGCATTAACAAAGTTTTGCCAGTAGAAATGGGTGGGGATGAGATACGGTGCCGTAAAGGCAAGTTTTGGTGGCTTTAGCGATGTTGTTATCATCCAGATGAACGGCAGAACGACAACTGCAGAAATCGTTATCAATACGAGGTGATCAATGATTCTCACCGAGAATTTCTTCAGTAATTTCATCTTTCACTCCGACGTCGTATTTGCCATTGGAGCACAGTTAGGGCAAGGACTATTGTAAAAAGAGTCCAACCGATGGCTGATGCATAGCCAAGCCTGAAGAGTTTGAATCCTTGGTTGTATAAATAGAGCGACATGACATTTGTCGAGCCGATTGGCCCACCGGATGTTAGCAAGAAAATATGGTCAAAGACTTGGATGGCGTCTATGAATCCAGTGATCAAAACTAATGTGGTGATGGGGCGCAACAATGGAACTGTCAGATATCGAATTCTCTGCCAAGCATTGACGCCATCTAAATCGGCTGCTTCGTAGCAAGAGATTGGCAGGCTACTTAATCCTGCTGCATAGACAATGACCGCAAATCCGAGTCGTTTCCATATCCCTACAATAATTACTGCAGATAGCGCCCAATGAGTATCGCTGAGCCAGTTAGGGGCCGGTAGATGCAGTGCTCTAAGTCCAAGATCAATAACTCCTACATATGGATCGAATAGAAGTTGCCAAACTACCGCTGCCGCAACTGTTGCCGTTACAACGGGGGAGAAGAAGATAGTTCTATAGATGGCTGACGTTCGCTTGCGACGTTGCAACATTAGGGCAATTGCGAATCCCAGGATTGTGCTTAAGAGCGTGACTGAAATCGTATAAATTACGGTAACTGAAAGAGACTGACGAAATTCCGCATCCTTGAAAAGATTAATGTAATTCTCAAACCCGACAAATTCCTTAACAGCATTCAATCCATCCCAGTTGGTGAAACTAATCTGGGCGCTCCAAACGAATGGGTACGCCGTGAAGCCTATGAAAAGAATAAGAGCCGGAGCAATTAGGAGATATGCGGTACGCGTTTGGCGAGACTGCATCGTCGGCTCCTTAATTTTTATAGTAGTGATGGGCAAAAGAATAGAACGGCCCTAGACGGTTGTGCGCCCAGGGCCGTTCTATATCAACTTAGTTACCGCTTAGTGCCTTGCGTACCGCAGCATCAGCATTAGCCAATGCTTCTGCCACGCTGATTTTTCCATAGAAGGCTGGTTCCAGAGCTTTGGAGAAAGCATCGGAAACAGCTGGATAGGCTGTGATGGCAGGACGTGCTTTGGCGTATTTCTGTTGGTCAATAAACGCCTTAAGCGCTGGCTCTTCTGCAATATGCTTCAAAATCACATTGCTATTTGCTACCGAAGCGCGGATGGGCATGAAGTTTGTTTTTACATCCCAACGAGCTTGGATCCGCGCACTGGTGAACCAACTTATGAACTTGACTGCAGCGGCTTGAGAAGCGGCTGAGCCCTTAAACGCCATGATTTGTTCGCCACCCATGTTCGTAGCATGAACGCCACCGTCTGGGATAGGCAGCATCGCTGTACCAAATTCGAATGGTGCATTGTTGCGATAGCCGCCAACCATCCATGAGCCGTCAATTCTCATGCCTGCTTGCCCTTTATCGAATGCACCCCATTGTCCTGCGGTTGCAGCATGGTCCACATTGATGAGATCGACGAGGAATTGCAATGCTGTTTTCCCAGCTGCAGAGTTGAATGTAGGCGCTGTATTTGCTTTGTTGAGGAAGCCTGCACCTGACTGCCATAGGTACGGCTGGAACTGCCAGGTCAATCCTTCACCTGGTTGGACGTAAATCTCCATACCTTGGATGCCATCGCCAAGTTTGCTAATTGCAATCGCAGCAGTGCGCATTTCGGCCCAAGTCTTTGGTGGTTTATTTGGATTCAGTCCGGCTTTGCGGAAAAGGTCCTTGTTGTAGAACAGAGACAAATTATTCGTACTAGCCGGCAAAGATTGCAACTTGCCTTTGTACAGACCGTAGGTGAGAAGCTGAGGGTAGATGTCACCGGTGGCTTTTTTGATGCCACCTAGTGCTGAACCTAAATTAACCAGCTTCCCGGACTGGTTCATGTTGGCCATCCACGCAATGTCAGTTGCGGCAAGAGCCGGAGTAGTTCCACTTGCAATTGCTGCTTGCAACTTTGGAAGCAATGCGCCCCAAGGAAATGTCACAGGCTTAACCACAATTTTAGGATTGGCTTTATTAAATTCTGAAACCAGAGTGCTTAATGCTTTGCCATTGTCGCCATCCCAGTAGTTCCAAAACTGGATAGTTACTGGTTTGGTGCTCTTTGCAGCGTTCGCGGGACTAGTGCCCGAGCGAAAAGGCAGTTAGAACGCTCAGGCTCAGTGCCACGGCGAGTCCGCGGTGAGACTTTTTCATCACGTATTTTCCTTCCGAGAGGTGGGCTTGCTCTTGAGCTGAAAATAGATGGAAATGTAACATGTGTCAAGAGTATGAAACATGTTACATTAGCGCCATGGCCAGCCTCAGAGAAGTCGCTTCATACGCTGGGGTGAGCGTCGCAACCGCCTCCCGTGTTGTAAATAATCCAGACTCTGTTCGCCCCCAAACTCGGGATCGAGTGGAACGGGCGATGCGCGACCTTCTTTTTACCGTAGCTGAGCCGATCCAAGCAGAAAAGCTTGCGGGACTATTTGTTCCCGATCTCCTCAATCCAGTCTTTACTCATATCACCCAAGCCATTGAAATAAAGGCAAGGGAGGTCGGTTGGTCCATAGTTCTTTGCACTACGGGTGACCTTGCTAGCGCAGAACGCGAACACGCTCAATCATTCTTTACTCGCCAGATAACAAATTTGATCTTTGTCTCATCAGCCGCAGCCAACACGGCAGAGCACCTTCCGCATTACCAAGCCCTCATTGATCACGGCGCTCGATTACTCTTTATCAACGGAAAGCCGCATGACCTTGCCGTGCCGGCAGTTGGTGATGATGAATGGGTCGCGGGTCGAATGTCCGCACAGCACGTTTTAGAACTTGGTCACCGAAAGATTGGTTTTATAACTGGAGTTAAAACTACCTCAAGTCGTTCCCACCTTCGACTATCTGGTGTCGAAGATGCCGCTAGCGAATATGCAGATTCAAAAATCTTTTCAATTAATAGTCAATGGGGTGTTGAAGGTGGATATTTAGCGGCCAAGAAATTGATCGAAGCAAATTCTGAAATTACCGCTCTAATTTGTGCCAGCGATTTAACTGCGCTGGGTGCTATGAATTATTGCCAAGAACAAGGAATTAGCGTTCCCGAAGATATCTCGATACTCGGATCAGATGGTATTGATATGGGTCGTTGGGTTTTTCCATCGCTATCGACAATTGCACAACCGATGGAGGCGATTGCAAACTTTGTAGGTTTATGGCTAGCCGAAGATAGTTCGATTCAACTACATACCGACATTGGGACAGATATCGCATTCAGACCGACATTGATCCAGAGAAATAGCACGGGTCCAGTTAGAAGATCAAGAAAATAAGAAGCATTTCTTGGGGGGTGAATCAGAGCGGGAAGGCGTAGACGCCACGGCTTCCCGCTCTGATTTTTAGAAAATAGATTTGTTCTTTACAACTATCTTTCGCATCCATTTTTCAAGGGCATCAAATTTAAACTCACCTGAGTCGAATAGATTAATAAGTTTCTCGTAGATCTGCTTGCTGCCAATGTTGAATCGAAGACCATTAATCCGTAAGAAAGTATCGGTCACTGCAAATGCGACGCGTTTATTTCCATCGGTAAATGGATGGTTGATTGCCAGACTTTCCAAAAGGGCCGCAGCTTCCTCAATCAGATCTTTGTAGTACCCAGTTTGCGGTCTGAAGAGTGCGGATTCGAGTGCGCCCATATCTCGAACACCATCGGATCCGCCATACCGTTTGATCAAAATGGCATGAAGGGCGAGCGCATCAGCGACTGTCAGGTATTCGTGGTCACTCACTTTGCGAGATTTTTATAGAGATCATCGAATTCCTGCATGCTCATACCGAAAGCCTCAAGGATGTGAGTACGGGGGCGCTAGGTTTGGTGGCGCTCTAGATATTCACCCAGAGCATCTTCGAGAACGGACTGGAATTGCCGGCCCTCTTTTTCTGCGATTTGCCGCAATTTGGCTAGGAGTTTTGGGTCGGCTTGAGAGGAGAACTTCTCGCGGGTTGTTGTCATGCTATCTCCAGTTTCATCTTGATGTATCAAGATGGTAGCACACTCGCAATTACTGTTGCACATGGCTCAGTTTTCCACGGCTAGACCTGTTTCCGAGTTCCAGTAAGCACCAGTCCAACATCCTGCCTTTATGGGGCGTTGGGAACCGATCTGGATCGCATCTTTGGAGATTGAGCCATGGATTGAACAAAAAATTGAACTCAAACACGGTGTAGATGGGGAAACCATTCGCAAATATTTCGTAGGGAGTAATCATGTGTCGGGCGGAAAGATATTCGACTATAAACATGGTGCAAGAACCTGGGCATTCACCGCCTTTACAACGGGAAAATTTCTTCTCGTGCATATCAATCTAGTGAATCGCGATTACTCTGTGTGGTCACTTCGAACCGCGCGTGTTACTTCACAGATCCCGTATGCAAGGAGATAATGAAGCATGGCAAAAAGAAAGTTAAAGGAAATGACGGAAGAAGATCAACTTGCAATAGATGCGATTGATCCAGTTTTGAAGATGTTGGATGACCCAAACGTTTCAGTAGAGCAGATCTTTGAAACATTTGGTTGGGAGCCCGTTCCAGAGGAACTGCTTTACCCTGATCGCAAAAACTAGGAATTCACCCGACGTTTTAATGCAAGTAAAGGCACTAACTTAAGCAGCGCCGATCTTGGTTTTGCGAGGGGTTGCAAAGGATTTACCAACCACAGTTAGTTCATCAGCAACTTGCTTCTTAATATTCTCCTCGCTCTTAAGCAGAGCGACCAGAGCCGAAATTGTTGACTTAAGTTCTTTCTGTTCGGTCTCAAGTTCCAATTTTGACATCTTAGTCAGACGACGCAGAGGCATATCCAAGATGTAAGTGACTTGTTCATCGTTGAGTTTGAAACCCTTGATCAGCGCTTCTTTAGCGGCGGCGGCATCGTCGCTACTGCGGATGATCTTGATGACCTTATCGATATCGATAATGGCTTTAAGTAACCCATCAACCAGAGTTAGACGGGCTGTTGCCTTTGCTTTGCGGAACTCTGAACGACGGCGCACAACTTCGATGCGATGGCCAATAAAGACCTGTAGAAGCTCTTTAAGACCCAAGGTCTGAGGTTTGCCATTGACTAGCGCCACGGCGTTGATGGAGAAGGCGTCTTCCATGGGGGTGAGTTTGAAGAGTTGTTCGAGCACTTGCTCGGGTTCGAAACCATTCTTTAATTCGATGACAACATTGGTGCCAGTCTTGCCATCGGTGAGGTCGATGATGTCGGAGATTCCCTGAATCTTCTTGGCCTTGGCCAAATCGGCAATGCGTTCGACAACTTTCTCGGGGCCAATCGTGAAGGGCAACTCCTTAATGACGAGGCCCATTTTGCGCGAAGTAATTTTGCTAATTTCAACGCTTGCCCGGACTTTGAAACTTCCCTTACCTGTGGCATAAGCCTCGCGTACGCCTTCGATGCCAACGAGCTCGCCGCCGGTGGGGAAGTCGGGACCTGGAACAAATTTCATCAACTGTTTCAAAGTTGCCGTTGGGTTTTGGATCAAATACTTTGTTGCAGCAATAACTTCACCTAAGTTATGTGGAGCCATGTTGGTAGCCATACCTACGGCAATACCCGAACCGCCATTAACTAAGAGGTTTGGATAAGCGGCAGGAAGTACCAGTGGTTCGAGAATCTGTCCGTCATAGTTAGAACCAAAATCAACCGTGTTCTCATCTACTTCGGCAACCATCGCCATGGCGGGTAGCGCCAAACGTGCTTCGGTGTAACGCATTGCTGCCGGACCTGCATCGAGTGAACCGAAGTTTCCGTGGCCATCAATCAGTGGTAAGCGCATAGAAAAAGATTGGGCCATACGTACGAGTGCGTCATAGATCGCGCCATCGCCATGTGGGTGCAATTTACCCATAACCTCACCGACAACGCGCGCGCTCTTTACATGAGAGCGCTCGGGACGAAGACCCATCTCGGCCATCTGATGCAAGATGCGACGATGAACTGGTTTCAAACCATCGCGTGCATCGGGTAATGCCCGCGAATAAATAACTGAGTACGCATATTCAAGGAAGGACCCTGACATCTCAGATGAGACATCGATATCGATGATCTTGCCTGGATATTCACCAGGCTTTGGACCGATCGGTTTCTTTCCCTTTGTTTTGCCCTTAAGTGCTGGAGTCTTTGCAGTTGCCATGGCGGTGATTATGCCAAGGTGAGCCCTTAAAGTGCGGTAGTGACCTGCGGACGAGCTCCAACGATTGCAACACATTGGGCAGCAACGCTAGCCCCATTCTGCATACAGGCCGTCAGATCCTTATTGATCAACCATGAGGCGATATATCCACCTGCAAACGAATCTCCAGCGCCCGTTGTATCAATCACCGTTGTAGGAAGCGCAGGAATTGCAATCGTTTGACCGCCACGGGATTTACCAATGGCGCCTTGCGATCCGCGCTTTATTACCGCGGTTGGTGCAGCAACTAGGAGAGTATCAAGCGCACTTTCTAATTGGGTTTTGCCAGTGAGGAATATTGCTTCCTCTTCATTCATAATTAATGTGCTCATTAACGCCAGCCAACTGCGCACTTCATCAACGTTTACTTGACTCATTCCACCCACTGTTGCAGGGTCGAAGAAGATTGGTAAACCTTGCGCTGTGATCGCATCAATCATCTGCAAGACACCAGGACGTGAGATTTCATCGAGAAGGGCGTATCCCGAAAGGTAGACTGCTTCAAATCCATCAAGAACAGGAAGATCGTTCAAAGTGAGTCCTGCGTTTGCGCCAGTTTCGGGAAACATCGTGCGCTCACCATTTAGATCCACAAGGACGACAACAACCCCAGTCTGCGCACCCTCGACAACGAGGTTGGTATGAATAACACCGAGTGCATCAAATTCGGAGATCACGGCAACACCTGCAGAGTCATTTCCTACACGTGCAACTATCTGGGTCTGTGCTCCAGTGACCGTTGCCCACGTTGCGACATTCCCTGCGGCACCTCCGCCATGTGTAGAAATTTTTGATGGGGTGTCGCTACCGTAATTGATTTCGGTGGTGATTTGGGCAATAACATCAAGCATGACATCGCCGATGCAGAGAATTTTTGCCATAATTAAATCTTTTTAACGTGCGCTAGCTACAGCGATATCAGCAGCAAGGGCGGAGTTAGATTTAATAATATCTACGTTGACGCGCAGTGATTCACCTTCGCTCGTGGCATGAAAATGTTCGAGTAGAAATGGCGTTACGGCCTTGCCGATAATTCCCTCTTTCTTCGCGCGTGCTAAACCGCTGGCCAAGATCTCATCGTGACGAGCGCGATTCATTTCTTTTATAACCGGATTTGCAACGATAAGGGCGGCATGATTTGTCTGTAGAGCCACTCGTGCGGCACGGATTACCGCAATTTCAGCAGCACTATCGACCCGATGCTCAAGAGTAAATCCAGAATCAGTGAGATAGAAGCCAGGAAAATTTGTGGTGCGATAGCCAACCAGACCGATAGCCAAAGTCTCTAGTCGCTCCAGAGTGGCGCCAACATCAAGAATGGATTTCACACCTGCGCAGACCACGGTTATGTCAAGAGCGGAGAGTGCAGTGAGGTCAGCCGATTCGTCAAATGATTCGTTAGCTCCGCGGTGAACCCCACCCAATCCACCCGTTGCAAAGACCGAAATACCAGCAAGAACTGCCAGATGCGCAGTCGCCGCCACGGTTGTTGCTGCACTCTTGCCTGTGGCAACCGCAATCGCAAGATCGCGGTTGGACGCTTTAGCGATGTCATCGCGATTAGCGATTGCTTCTAGTTCAGAATCAGATAAGCCTATGTGTACGACACCGTCAATTACTGCGATTGTGGCTGGCGTTGCACCTGCCTCGCGCACGATTGCTTCGACTTCGCGAGCAACTTGTAAGTTTTGCGGCCTTGGTAAGCCATGGCTGATGATGGTGGATTCAAGGGCAACGACTGGCTTATTCGCATCAAGCGCGGCGTGAACTTCATTAGAAAATCGCAGTACGGGGTTCTTTTCAATCACGGGATCACGATAGTGGATTTGATGAGATGATGACACCGTGCATCTGGCTGATATCGCGTCATCAATTTTTGCCAGCCTTGGGTTACCAGATACTCACGACCGCATTGGATCTGGCGAAAGTCCAGCAGGGCGTGAGTGTTTATTTCTGATTGACGGTTTAGGTGCTGATGTTATTAAGGATTATGTCCAGTATTTACCAACTATCAGTGGCTTAACCCATTTCGCGCCAGTGCAGACTGCATTTCCATCCACGACTGCAACAAGTTTGACAACGTTGATGACGGGCGAACTTCCTGGAACACACGGAATGTTGGGCTATACGGTGCGAGTCCCGCGCAGCGGCGGTCGCATCCTTAATGCTTTGAAATGGGATGAGCGCGTTGATCCGCACGTGTGGCAACCAGTCCCAACTCTTTTTGAACGTGCTCATCGTTACGGTATTACAGTTTCGCATGTTGCGGCCAAACGATATGAGAACACCGGTTTTACACAAGCAGCTTTCCGGGGTGCGCACTATCGCGGCGCAGATATTTTGGCGGAACTTGTAGAGCAAGCCAGAGCATCACTCCAACAATCTCCAGCGTTTACTTATGTATACGTCAATGATCTTGATGTTGTAGGACATAGCGATGGCGTGGGATCAGAGAAATGGTTAACTGCCCTTGCTTTTGTCGATTATGTTGCTGCAATGCTGATCGCTCAGCTTCCGTCAGGTACTAGGTTGTGGCTTACCGCTGATCACGGCATGGTGAATGTCAGCGAGAAAGTGGTGCTGGGTCAGGCCAATCCACTGCTCGATGGCATCGCCGTTATTGCGGGTGAACCTCGTGCCCGACATCTTTATTTGGATGATCGACATCTGAATGGTTCTGGGCCGAACGAGATCGCCAGCAGATGGCGCGAATTCCTTGGTGATCGCGTCGATCTCTTTACCCATGATGAGGCAGTGAAGGCGGAACTTTTCGGTGCTTCGATTTCAAATGATGCTCACGACCGTATGGGCGACCTCATTGTTATAGCGCGCGGAGGATTGGTGCTGATTGACCCTGCCAGAGAAGTACCAGAATCAGCGATGGTCGGTCACCATGGAGCACTAACGCAGGCGGAAAGATTTGTACCGCTTGGAATGTTGGAAATTAACTAACGCGGGCTAGAAGTCAGGCTCGTCGTCGTTCTGCTTCTGGGTACCAAACATAATTTCATCCCACGATGGGACTTTAGCGCGACTTGTTACACCGTCCTTTGCCGCATCAGCATCGGGTGTTTCACGTATAGCCACCAAACGCGGTCCCTCGCGATTCTCAAGTGGGCGATTCTCAGGGCGACGTGATGCAGAGGTGCGTTTTGCGGAGGGGTGGTTGCCGTAAATAAGACCATGGTCTACAGATGTGCGTTGTGTCGTGTTTTCTTCCCCGCTGATCCAGCGAGCATCATCATTAAGTGCAGCAAGGGCACGACGAGCAAGGTCAAAACTCCAATCGGCAACGCCGACGCCATCGCGGTTGGGGTAGTGCACGCGCACAATCCAACTTCCATCTTCGATGCGCCAGGCATTCCATTCCACTGCACTCATCTCGACTTGGCGTGGGGTAAGGCGACTTGTCACAACTTGCGCAAAAGTAACTGGCTCGCGACCACTTTCTTTACGGATTACAACGTGCTGGGCTAACTCAATAATGTAGGCACGCTCTTGCGCGATGGGCCCAGCAAAACGTTCGATTTTCTCAATAGTGCAATCAGCCTCGCGCGCCAGATTTTCCATTGATTCGCCAGAACGTAATCTGGCTTGAATCTCGCGGACTGAAATTGTTTCGCCTTCATGAGTGCGTACTGCAGCAAGACGAGGTTGATTGACGGTGGCACGCAATGTGTCGCTAATGCGCAGCGTGTATTCGCCACTCTGGCCATCGCTCAGGCTCAGATATGCCCCATCGGTGGTCTTACCTGTTAGACGAAGTTCGGTCACGAATCCAAGCGTAACCGATTCTGAGTGCAGAAGTAGGGAAGCGCCATCAATATGGCGTAAGAAAAGAGAACTTATTGCTGGCTAGAGTATGGGCATGCCAGGAAAAGTCGCACCAGATGAATTATTAGCGCTCGCGCTGCGTGTGGCCCAGGAAGCGGGTCTGCTTCTGATGGATCGTCCCGCAACATTTGACGTCTCATCCAAATCGGTAGCCATTGATATTACAACGCAGATGGATCATGCCAGCGAAAAGCATATTGTCGCCGCCCTTCTTGCCGTTCGACCTGGCGATGGTGTCATCGGCGAGGAAGGCGCATCGCGTCCTTCAATATCAGGCATTACCTGGGTTATTGATCCCGTTGATGGCACTGTTAATTATCTTTATGGACTTCCTGGATGGAATATCAGCATCGCTGCAAAAGATTCAGATGGCCCACTTATCGGCGTCGTGCATGCACCAACTATCAACTCAACATGGACTGGAATTCGCGGCGGCGGTGCGTTCTTCAATGGCTCACCAATTCACTGCAATGACCCAATTGAACTCAACCGTGCACTTATTGGCACAGGCTTTGCCTATGACGTCCGCGAACGCGTAGAACAAGGGCGCGTCATTGCCACACTATTGCCGCAGATTCGCGATCTTCGTCGTATTGGGGCAGCAGCCGTTGATCTCTGTTACGTCGCTATGGGTGCATTTGATGGATATTTTGAGGCAGGGTTGAAGGAGTGGGATGCTGCCGCTGGCGGACTGATCGCCACTGAAGCTGGGGCTCAGGTCACAACCAATAGCGTCGGAATCACCGTCTGCGCTGGGCCCGCTCTCCATCCCTACC
>CAKKQM010000065.1:12775-19407 GCA_919902125.1 Actinomycetes bacterium
GCTATTGAGGGCTAGTCGAGGGGCGCGAGAGACGATTTAGCACTAACGCGGGTGCTGTGGCAAGATAAGCGCCCTACGCCAGTTACACCTAGCTTGGCGTTATGCAGACAGATATTTCTAGGATAATGAGGACTTACAATGAACGTGCTTGATGCGGTAGATGCTGCTTCGCTTCGCTCGGATATCCCAACCTTTCGTGCAGGAGATGAGCTCAAGGTTCACGTCCGAGTTATTGAAGGTAACAAGAGCCGTCTCCAGATCTTTCAAGGAATCGTCATCCGCCGTCAAGGCAGCGGCGTCCGCGAAACTTTCACCGTCCGCAAGGTTTCTTACGGTGTTGGCGTAGAGCGCACCTTCCCAGTGCACACACCTGTGATCGAAAAAATTGAAGTTGTCCGTAAAGGCGATGTTCGTCGCGCCAAGTTGTATTATCTCCGCGATCTTCGCGGTAAGGCAGCCAAGATTCGCGAAAAGCGTAGTGCGGCCGATGAGGCCAGAACAGTTTCAATTCCAGCACCAGTAGTTGCTGAAGAAGTAGTGATCGCTGAAACGGTAGAAGCACCCGCCGAGCAGGCGTAATTCACTTCGATGCAGAGGAAGGGTTCAGTCCTTCGGGAGTTTCCGATACTCATCGTTGTTGCACTTCTTGTTTCACTCATTATCAAGACTTTCCTCGTGCAGTTTTTCTATATCCCCTCGGGTTCTATGGAGACCACGCTACAAATCAAAGATCGCGTAGCGGTCAATAAAGTCCCGTTCCTGTCCAAGACGATTAAGCGCGGAGATATCGTGGTTTTTCGCGATCCAGCTCATTGGTTACCTGATGCCATTGCTGGAGACGAATCAACTGTGATTATAAAAATTAAAGAAAGTTTAATCGCAGTAGGTGTATTGCCAGATCCAGCCAAACAGCATCTCGTCAAACGCGTCATTGGCGTGGCAGGTGATCATGTTGTCTGCTGCGATAATAACAAGCTAATTACGGTCAATGGCGTGGCGATTCACGAGCCATATATTTTCAAAGGCGACAACCCCAGTGATTCGAACTTCGATGTCACTGTTCCCAAGGACAAAATTTGGGTGATGGGCGATCATCGAGGAGCAAGTGCGGATTCGCGCTTCCACACAGATGACATCAACAAGGGTATGGTTCCCGTCAGCAAAGTTGTTGGCCGAGTTGTGTTAGTAATTTGGCCGTGGCGCGATGCAACAATCGTCCCTCGCATTGATGCACTTAAGAGTAACTAGTTCGTAGAAAATCCGATGAAAGTCATCGAGCGGATCTTGCTTGATGCTGGCATTTCGCCCATCGCAGGCGTTGATGAAGCAGGGCGCGGCGCTTGCGCCGGTCCCTTACTTGTTGCAGCGGTAATTCTGCGTGATCCCTTTGCACCCGAACTGGCTCTAGTGCGCGATTCGAAGGAACTCTCCGAAAGCACGCGAGAAGAACTTTTTGAAATTATCCGAGAGCAAGCGCTGGCAATCTCGGTGATAGAAATTTCCGCAGCGCAAGTTGATGAACGAGGAGTGCATGCGGCCAACCTCGAGGGTATGCGCCGTGCGGTACAGGGACTAACAATGATTCCCAATTATGTGCTCACAGACGGCTATGTCATTGCCGGTTTAGGGCTGCCCACTCTTGCTCTCTGGAAAGGCGATCAAGTGGTGAACACGATTAGCGCGGCATCCATCATTGCAAAGGTCACGCGTGATCGGCTGATGCGCGAATTTGATACCCAATATCCAAGGTATGGATTTGCCCGACATAAGGGTTATATCACCGTGGCGCATACTGCCGCCCTTGAAGAGTATGGTCCGTGCCTAATCCATCGCCGTTCGTTTTCCAACGTAACTGCGCTTATCAACACGGATAAATAGTGCACAGAAATATTCTTTAGAACATTAGTTATCTCTGGCACGATTTATTCTGCCAGCACCATGGCAATTCAAAATCTCCCTCAGAATAAGTCTAAGAATAAATATATTGGCGCATTTGGCGAGAAGGTAATCGCCGATTTTCTACAATCTCGCGGAGTATCGATAGTTGAACGTAACTGGCGAGTAAAAGAAGGCGAGATTGATATCGTCGCGCAATTGCCCAACGGCATATTCGCATTTGTCGAGGTGAAGACTCGCTCCTCACTTGCTTTTGGACATCCACTTGAATCTATTAGCAATGACAAGGCCCATCGTCTCCAACGTTTGGCACTGGCATGGCTGGCAACGCATCGCGCTTTTGGTGCAGAATTCCAAATTGACTGCGCTGCAGTATTAATCGCAAACGATGGCCAACACACCATCGAATATCGAGCAAATATTTTATGACGCTCGGCCAGAGCTTAGGTGTTGCACTTATGGGTTTAGACGGACACCTTGTTGCGGTTGAAGTTGATATCGCCGATGGGCTGCCTGGCTACGCACTTTTAGGGCTGCCGGACGCGGCCCTGACTGAGTCACGTGACCGCGTCCGTTCTGCATTGGTTAACTGCGCCGAAAGTTGGCCCAATCGAAAAGTCACGGTTTCGCTCTCTCCTGCTTGGCTACCCAAGAGCGGCCCGGGGTTTGATTTACCGATTGCAATTGCACTTTTGGCAGCGCAACAAACAATTCCAGAGGAGAAGACCAACAATGTTCTCTACCTTGGTGAATTAGCCCTTGACGGACGGATCCGTGCGGTGCGAGGAGTCCTGCCCTCATTGATTGCGGCGTACAAGCAGGGGATAAAGATTGCAGTTGTTCCTTCATCAAATCGCCTTGAAGCGGAATTAATGAGTGAGATGACGATTATTCCGATGGATCATCTCCGTGCGTTATTGTGCTGGCTGCGCACAGGAGAGCGGATTGAAGTGCCAGAACTTGCTCTAGCTCCAACCGCAGATGAAGAGATATTGGATTTTAGCGATGTTGCAGGACAAGAACGTGCCCGGATGGCTGCCGAAATTGCGGCAGTGGGTGGGCATCACCTTCTCTTGATCGGTCCGCCAGGTGCAGGCAAAACGATGATCGCAGAACGGATCCCTGGCATATTGCCACCGTTGATGCGGGCTGAATCGTTGGAGGTTACCGCCATCCATTCGATAGCGGGTGGATTAAGCGCCAGATCGCCCTTGGCAAGTAGCGCACCATTCATTGCGCCTCACCACACTGCCACGCGCGCTGCGATGGTTGGTGGTGGGTCACATCAGATCAAACCCGGTGCATGTTCACTAGCTCACCGTGGCGTGCTTTTTATAGATGAAGCACCTGAATGTGGATTAGGAGTCCTTGATGCGCTTAGGCAACCTCTCGAATCTGGGTTGATCACGATTTCGCGAAACATCGGAAATGTTGCATACCCTGCACGATTCCTGCTGGTCCTTGCTGCAAATCCATGTCCATGCGGAAAGTTTTCTGGGCGCGGTCGCAACTGCACCTGCAGTTCACAACAAGTGCGGCGTTACCTAGGGAAATTATCAGGTCCTCTTATGGACCGTATTGACATACGGGTGGAAGTCGAATCTTTGAGCCGGGTAGAAATGATGCAATCAGAACTTGGTGAATCTAGCGCAACTATTCGCAAGCGAGTCATTGCCGCGCGGGATATTGCTACGCGGCGATTTAGCAATGAAGCGTGGTCTCTTAATTCCGAGATTCCTAGCCGTGCGCTGCGTACCACATACCAACCCGAACGAGCTGCTATGAACTTTCTGCACAATGAATTGGATCGCGAACAGATAACAGCAAGAGGGCTACATAAGGTGATGCGCACAGCTTGGAGCGTGGGAGATCTCGTCGGTCATGTGCAACCGACCCTTGCCGATACACAGAAAGCCTTTGCACTGCGTGAAGGAATCAGTTTATGAATCTCTGTGAAGCTCGGGCAATCCTTTTTTCTGCCATTGAAGGTGGCACGACCTACTGGGTCAGAGAGATTGAATTCTTAGGTCCATTGGCGGTAGTCGAGAAATTGCGTACAGGCGGGTATGACCCGATTAAGTTTGAGAAGACCATTAGCAAAGTGCGCGAAGCAAACCCGGCAGAAATTCTAGATCGCATTGCAGTTACGGGTTCACGATTCATTACCCCGGAAGATGAGCACTGGCCACTCTCACTCAACGATCTTGCTACACCGCCAATTGCCTTGATTGTGAAGGGCGCGATCGATGCGTTACATGCGCCCTCTCTTGCCATCGTGGGCACGCGCAATCCCACAAACTATGGAGTCCATATCGCTGGTGATTTTGCTGCTGGCTTTGTTGACCGCGAATGGGTGATCGTCAGTGGTGGCGCGTACGGCATTGACGCCGCGGCGCATCGGGGAGCCCTTGTTGCAGAAGGTATAACAGTTGCAGTTCTTGCGGCAGGAATTGATGTTAATTATCCAGCTGGACATGCACGTCTCTTTGCAGAAATTGCTGAGACTGGTGCGCTGGTCAGTGAAGTCTTACCTGGTTCGCGGGCAATTCCAGCCCGTTTCCTTACTCGCAATCGCTTAATTGCTGCTTTATCAAAAGCAACGCTGGTTGTTGAGGCCGCTTTTCGTAGCGGTTCCTTGCGCACTGCCCGCGATGCTGCTGAGTTGATGCGTCCAGTTATGGCAATTCCAGGACCTATCACCTCGCCTACCAGCGAGGGATGTCATCGATTAATTGGCGAGCGGGCAGCAGAGGTTGTGACATCAGTGGTAGATGCAGTGGAGTTTGTCACGACCTTTAGGTGAGAGACTTGCCTTGTGAGTGATTTTCGATCAGGTTTCGTCGCCATTGTTGGCCGACCCAACACCGGCAAATCCACACTCGTCAATGCTCTGGTAGGAAGCAAAATTGCTATTACCTCACCGCATCCCAACACGACGCGTCACGCTATCCGTGGCATCGTCAACCGCCCCGAATTTCAAGCGATCTTGGTGGATACGCCTGGAATACATAAGCCAAAAACTCTTCTTGGGCATCGCCTTAATGCCGTCGTGGGGGAGAGTCTTGATTCTGTCGATGTGATTGTGATGTGCCTGCCAGCGGATGAGAGTTCGGGTTCTGGAGATGAGTTCTTAGTTCAAGAGATTGCCAAACACCCCAGAAGTATCAAGATTGCCGTGATTACTAAGACTGACCTTGTTAGCAAAGCTCAATTGGCACAGCGGCTTGCGGGCATTGTCGGCTTGGCCAAAGATTTCACGTGGAATGAAATCGTTCCGGTTTCTGCCGTTATTCACGATCAGGTGGAACTTCTGGCAACACTCATCGGTGGATCATTGCCAGCCGGACCGGAGTTCTACCCTAAAGGAATGATCAGCGACCAGGCACCAGAGCAATTAATCTGCGAGTTGATCCGCGAGGCCGCGCTACGTGATGTACGCCAGGAACTGCCGCATTCGATTACGGTCACGATTGATGAAATCTCCGAACGTGAAGAACAAGGCAGCCGTCCTTTTTATGATATTCACGCGACCATCCATGTCGAGCGCGATTCGCAACGGGGAATCTTACTTGGCCATCAAGGCGAACGCCTCAAAGATATTGGGATCCGAGCGCGAGCCGATGTTGAACGTATTTTAACTGCACGTGTATTTCTGGGTCTGCACATCAAAGTTTCTAAAGAGTGGCAGCGTGATCCGAAACTTTTGGAGAAATTGGGATTTAGCGATAAGTAAGAAAGTCAAAATTGTTGCTGTTTAGCAGAGCGACTGTTTTCCAGTTAATTGCTTGGAGGGCAGTTGATTAACGAGATTGTAGGCTGAAGTCAATCGGTTTTTGGCTGCTTGCGGTGCGGTATTTAGAAGAGTGTAATACGCTGAGGAAGTGGAGATGGCCTCATAGTCGACTGATTTTTTACTTGGCGCGATCCATATCGGTAATGAGAATCCCGTGCAAAAGAAATTCTCTTGACTTGCGTTGGCTAAAGGCGCGTTATGTATCCTGCTACATGTAAACCACGTGTAAAGACCGCGATTCCCTTTATGTTTGCCTTGCCCAAGAACCGCGGAATAGCAAGAAAGCGCGGCTTGACCAAAACCTACGGAGTTTGTTTTCAGATTCTGGGGCTGTTCCAACTTCGATGTGACAATTTTCAGATACGACTCGACTTGCTTAGGAGAGAATCGGTCGCCAGTCCCAGGCAGCACTAAAATGCTTATTCCTGCCAGGATAGCGATCAAGAGCAGTACGAATATCCGTCTGGGTGATGATTTCTTAAGGATTGAGTTAAATGTTGAAGTTGGCAAACTTGAATGCGGTTCATGAGCCTGCCGCAAAAGAATAAACCGCGGCTGAAGTAAATTGGCGTTTATCCGGGCTGTTGAATATTGATGGTATCTCACATCAACTGGGTAGCCAGCCGCGGTAAAACTATAGGAAAAGGAGCGTGAGAGTGCACCCATGACAAACTCCCACTTATGAGTGATTGAGCCAGGTAAGAAACCCTTAGAGCGCGCAACAGAGGGTCGGCTCTTCAATGTTTCATATATGAACATTTAAAGCTTTATCCCCTCAAAGTAGTTGCGCGATGAAATGCTTGGATCTAGTCTTTTAGCAGCACCACTCGCCACCGCCGATGGCTGTAGTTTTCACTTTGGCAGCAGCGCCAGCGGGCAGAGCAACTGTTGTGGTCAAGAATGCGACGGCTAGGATTACTGCAGTTAATTTCTTCACAATTTC
>CAKKQM010000066.1:0-22796 GCA_919902125.1 Actinomycetes bacterium
CCTGAGCTACTCCCTTACTGAAAGGAATAACAAATCCAGGGTGGTCAAAGTATTGGCGAACTTTGTCGATTGTCATCAGACCCGTGAGTTCTGCTTCATCAAGCGCCTTCGCAAGGTTTTCGCGGTACTGACGGCAACCTGAATAAGAGGAATACGCGCTCATCACAAGCGCAAGAACTTTTCGATGACCATCTTTATACATTTGACGAAGTGCATCTACATAAAAGGGTTCTGAGTTGCGATTTCCCCAGTAAACGGGCGTATTAATCTCTTGGGCTAAAAGGTCAGACCGTAGCGCGGCAACCAATTGGCGAGACTGTTCATTGATCGGACTCACACCCCCAAGAGCTAGGTAGTGATGGGAAACTTCTTCTAGGCGTTCGCATGGAACCCCACGGCCTGCAGTGACTCGCTCGAGAAAAGGCATGACTTCTTCGGGCGATTCTGGGCCACCGAAAGTGGTGAGCAAAATAGCGTCATAACTCATGAAATTAGCTCTCCGATGGAGGCAGGCTCGATCCTCCGCCCGGTATAGAAAGGGATTTCTTCGCGGACATGAAGGCGTGCCTTGGTTGATCTCAAAGCTCGCATCAAGTCAACAAGTTCGTGAAGATCATTGGATTCAAGAGCCAGAATCCACTCGTAATCTCCCAGAGCAAAAGATGCGACAGTGTTGCTTAGAACTCCAGCGTAATCACGCCCAGCCATGCCGTGCTCAACAAGGAGCGCGCGGCGTTCTTCTTCTGGAAGCAAATACCATTCATAAGAGCGGACGAAGGGATAAACGCAGAGCCAATCACGAGCTTGGGCACCTGCCATAAAGGCTGGGACGTGACCCTTATTAAATTCAGCTGGGCGATGCAGAGCCATTGCTGCCCACGCAGTCTCTAAAGACTTGCCAAGAGCGGAACGTTTTATCTCACGTAATATGGCTTGAATCTGTTCGGCCCGCGGGGCATGAAACCAGAACATCAGGTCTGCATCTGCGCGCATTCCTGAAACATCGTAAATTCCGCGTAATTGGACATCTTCGAGCTCTGCTTTAGCCAAGATTTCCAATAACTCTTGAACACAACTCTCTGGCTGATCTGCCAATCCAGCGCGGCGAAAGACTGTCCAAGATGTGTATCGGATCGTCTCGTTAATTTCTTTGGCTAAATTTTTGCCGCTGCGCTCAGTCATTAGATCATTATGCCAGCCGTAAGGTAATGAAGGCATTCTCAACTGGACTACCTATCTCCGATTGAATATGAAAGGCTCTCGGGTAGCGGTATTGGGCCAAGTATTTCGCAGCAGATTGGAAGCGTCTTTGATGGTTCGGTTTTCGAATATGACACGTCCCACGGTTGCCATCGTGGGTGGTGGTATCAGTGGGCTGATCTGCGCCCGTCGACTCAGCCAGCAAGGCGTCCACGTCACTCTTTTCGAAGCCGAGCCTCGCCTTGGTGGCGAGATTCGGACAACAACCGTGGCAGGACATCTGATCGATATGGGGGCTGAAGCCGTGCACGTTTCCGCGCCAGGGATGAGCGCCCTCATTACCGAACTAGGTCTGGCCGACGATCTCATCAACTCCAACCCTGGTACCTCCTGGCTCTGGACCAAGCGCGGTCTTCGCCATCTGCCTGCCGGAGTAGGTCCAGCGGGCCCACGTCACCTGCGGCCAGTATTGAGCTCTGGAGTGATGTCCATCGCAGGATTGCTTAGAGCAGGCCTGGAACCACTACTCCCGCGACGCACTCTCAATGGTGATATTGGGGTTGGCCAATATGTAGGCCAACGCTTTGGTCGCCAAGTTGTTGAACGGTTTGTTGATCCCGTGCTCGGAAGTTTGCATGCTGGCAACGTGAACAAGTTGAGCCTGCGGGCTATTACTCCAGAACTCGCGACTATAGCCGACGCGCGAGGTTCAGTGATGATGAGCCGACGCGGCCAGAAGAGCGGGCCGCCAATGTCTTTCGCCACATGGGCCGGTGGCCTGTCCATTCTTATTGAACGACTTTTAACTGGTACTGATGTCGAGGTTAAAACTTCGACTCCCATTGATTCAGTAAGAAGACTGCCAAATGGCCGTTACCAACTTCAGGTAACTAATGGTCTAGTTATAGAAGTGGATGCAGTTGTTCTAGCGGTTCCTGCCAGAGTTGCTGCGGATTTACTCCGACCACTTTCGCAGAACACTGCGGATATCTTGAAGCGAGTCCGTTACGCCTCCGTGGCCACAATCATCATTGCTTATCCCCGCGCTGGTGTAAAAGAAGTCCACGCATTAGGCGGCACTGGTCTGCTGGTGCCATCCGCAAGAGGACGACTTCTCAAAGCCGCAACCTTTCTAACTACTAAGTGGCCACATCTGGCAGATCCAAATTATTTTCTGGTGCGCCTTTCAAGTGGTCGCGCCGACGAGCAAGAGATTGAAAAGCTTGATGATGCTGCACTGGTTGCACGATTACATAGCGACTTGGTAGATGCAACTGGTATTACCGCAGAGCCAGTTCAGTTTTATGTACAGCGATGGCCAGCGGCGATTCCACAACTTGAAGTTGGACACCTTGAACTAGTAGCGAAAGTGCGTGAAGAACTCGACCATTATTCGGGACTAATGCTTGCAGGATCGTCATATGACGGACTAGGTATCGCCGCATGTATACGCTCTGGTGAACGAGCAGCTGTATCGTGCTTGAGTCTTATGGGAAATCTTGGTTTCAACCGGTCATTGCAATAGCCTCAGCAAACTTCTCTAAGGGTGTCATCCAGTTGAGCGTTTGAGGCCAAGCCCAGAGCAATACAACACGCTGGAGCCGCTTCGGGGATTTGAACCCGGGACTGACTCACCTCCACGCATTGAGCAAATCCTCTGGTGAGAGTTCTCGCACATCGGGGGTGGGTGCCACATTGAAACCTGATCGAGAGACGATCACAAGTGGTGTGTCTGACGTGGCCCCAGGTAGCTCTGCCCGGTGCACAATCAATTGATTGAGTTCTGCCATACCAAATGGTGCTTTTTCGAGCCACTTGATTGACCCAACTTCTAAAATGGCACTGGCAACTGGGCCTCGGTCGGCAACAACAAGATCGATCTCGGGTTGATTCGTCCTTGTCCAATAGGCACCCACAACCGCACTCACATCCGGTTGTCTAGGATTTGGGATACGCTCGATAGATTCACGAATAATTGGCTCGATAGTTCGCCCGCGCCATGATGTCCATGAAGTGCGAATTTTTTCAAGAACGCGATCTCCTCGCCCTCTTTCAATCTCCGCGAAATTTGGACCAAGGAAGCTCAACCAGAAACGAATATACGGATCCGCAATTCGGTATCGGGTTTCCTTTGAACTCTTGGTGGAGAGTGGGAGTTCGGCAACGACGATCCTTTTATCGGTCAGGATTTTCAACGAGCGCGAAATAGAGGTTTGTTGCAAACCCCCCGATGCCTTTCCTATATTAGAAAATGTACGCTCCCCAGAACCGATCGCCGTCAGCACGTTTCGAGCCTGGGCATCCGGTGGGAATTCTGCAGCTATAGAGCGCTCACTACTGACAATCAAAGCCGAAGTTGAAGAACTCAGCGCTCCTTCGAGGAACTTCCAGATCGAGAGTCCTTTTCGCCACTCATTACAAATGAGAGGAAGGCCACCCGTTATGAGGTAGGCATCAAAAGCGTCGGCCGCGCTTAGCCCCAACATGTCGGCCACCTCAGCGGGGCTTAACGGAGGGATTACTATTTCGGTTGCTCTTTGATGGAAAGGCCGGCCGTACTCGTTAAGAGCCTCCATCATCGCCAGATCAGACCCAATTCCAATGAATAGAACTTTGTGGCGAGAGAGATAGCGATCAAAGATCTTTTGCAGTGTCCCCTCGAATGCTTGATCGGATTCCATAAGGTAAGGCAGTTCATCTATCACAACGACGCTTGGCACCTCACTCGGTAAAGCAGTTGCCAACAGACGTAGGGCCGCATCCCAAGACTCGAAGTTGACACCGTCAAAAACTGCTTTATCTGGGAGACTCGATTCAAGTACAGCCTGCGCAAAAAATTGCAACTCCTCCTGAGTCGTTTGCTTGGATGCAGTAAAAAAGACGTTAGGAACCCCCGCTCGATCAAGGAATTCCTCTACCAAGCGTGACTTGCCAACTCGACGGCGTCCTCGCATAAGTAAGGCTTGGCCAGGCTTGTTGTCATCATTAACTGCGATTTGTTCAAGAATCTTATTTAGGGCTGCGATTTGAACGCCCCTGCCGATGAAACCAGACACGACTCGCCACCTCTCTATTGCGATAGTTCAGAATAGTATCACTGATGATAGTATCACTGATGCACTAGTTGTTACGGAACGCTCGAGTAAGGCGCTGTTCCCATAACACTGATCTCCAATAACATGAAAGAAGTGTCAAGCATCAGCCTTGGGCAACGCGGCTTGTGTGCACCTTGAAGAGAATCTTCAGTCGGCTAGTAAGGCCAGCGGTGAACCTTCAGGTAGATAGGCGCACGCCGGATCTTCTCCTAGCGCATCTCCAGTAGCGGCAAATGCTCGGGCGCGAGAACCCCCGCAGAGATCGGCGTACTCGCAGTAACCACAACGGCCAGTGAAGTTAGAGGCTCGAATCTCGCGTAGTAGTCGGTTCTCTCGATAAACCTCGGCTATCGGGTGGTCTCGCACATTACCTAGTGGCTGTGGCAGGAATCCTGCTGGATAAACCTCACCGTCATAAGCGACAAAGAGAATCCCCTTGCCATCACGGGTGGCGGTGGTATGCGCCCGCAACCTCTTAGTCGCCGGACCCATCAGCGTTACCAACTGTTCAGATAATCTCTTATAGAGAGTGCTCTCTGGAGCTGAATCCCCAGCCAGTCGGCGGGTGACAATGCGGCGGAAGAACGGTGCCTCAACGGTACGGATGATGAAACCATACTGCGATGCGTCATATAAGAAATGGCAAATATCTTCATGCTCCTGCGGGCTAACCGCTTCGGTCGCAACACCGCGCCCCATTTGAACCAGGAAGAAAACCTCCCAAATATGCGCACCCGTGCTTGCGACTATATCCGCGATCTCTGCAAGTTCATCAACGTTGGATCGCATCACCGTGGTGTTGATCTGAACGGTCAGTCCGGCTGCTGTTAACGCACGGATCGCCTGCACGGTTTTCTCAAAGTGTCCAGGGATGCCCCGCACGGTCTCGTGTGTTGCAGCTAGCGCACCGTCCAAACTGATTGAGACTGCTTTAACTCCGCTAACTAAAATTCGATCGATCATCTCTGGAGTTAGTGACGGTGTGACCGAAGGCGAGAGCGCCACGGGTACACCCAAATTGGTAGCGTGCTTGACTAGGTCGAATATATCTGGACGTAAGAGGCAGTCACCACCAGTAAGAACAAGGATCGGGTAGGGACGACCGAAACCGGCAACTTCGTCAATAAGTTTGAAGCCCTCGGCGGTGGTGAGTTCACCAGGTAATGCTTCTGCAGTGGCGCTGGCCCGGCAATGTTTACATGCCAACAGGCACGCGCGCGTAGTCTCCCAGAAAACCAACATCGGTCGTTGCGCATAATCCAAGCGGGGGCCCGAGCCAGTTACGCCGTTACTTGAATCATGCGCCATTTCAAACTCCATTTCGAATCCTTCATTGCCACGGCTCTGGCGGGTGCTTAGGAAGTCTATATATACCGCAGGTTTCTGATAGCCCAGCGTAATGTGATCTCAAAAACATTCAAGACCTAACTACCAATCGATAATGCCCTATAACCAGTGCTAATAGCGGAGCAAGACCTACTAAGGTGTGTTGTATACCTAAGGCGCAAAGGAGTTCGGCATGCTCAGATACTTAATCGGTGGCGCTGTTATTGCGTTCGTAGTTCTACTCATCTACGGGGGGGCTCACTGGCCGGATGCGGATGCGAAAGGGCTGCTGTTGTCCTACCGACCCTGACAAAGACCTACGAATGAGAACCTCTAAGGAAAACGCCTCGGATTAAAATCAATCGCCATGAACAAAAGCAACCATGCGTGTGAGCACATCTGGATCCGTATCGGGTGGTACGCCATGACCAAGGTTGACTACATGTGCAGGAGCTACTGAACCGCGCTGCATAACATCAGTGATGTGCGCCTGTAAGACTTCCCATGGAGCGCAGAGCAGTTCTGGATTGATATTTCCTTGTAAAGGAATATTCCCTCCCAAAATTTCATTTGCAGTATCAAGCGGAGTATCCGTATCTACTCCCATAACCGTGGCACCAACATTTAACATCTCTCGCAACAGTGGTTGGGATTTAGTTCCGAAATGAACACGGGGAACTGGCAAGTCTGAAATTTGCATCATGACTTCACGAGAATGCGGGGCGGCAAAAGTTACGTATTCCTCAAGGGACAATTTGCCAACCCACGAATCAAAAAGTTGCAATGCGCTCGCACCGGCTAAGACTTGAGCACGGAGAAATTGGCTCGTGACACCAGCCACCCAATTTAATATCTCATGCCAGAGTTGCGGGTCATGCGCCATTAAATGACGAGTATGTGGAAGATCACGCGAAGGCCCACCCTCGATGAGGTAAGACGCTAAAGTAAATGGAGCACCACCGAAACCAATTAGCGGAGTGCTACCAAGTTCTGCCACGGCAAGATTGACGGCATCGGTAATAGGCTGCAAATTGTGTGGGTCCAATTCACCAATTTTTCTTAGTTGGTTCAGAGAATCTCTCGTGCGCACAGGTGCGGCAACCACTGGTCCGATTCCCGTAACGATATCGACGTCCACGCCAGCTAAACGCAATGGAATCACGATGTCGCTGAAGAAAATTGCTGCATCAACGTGATGACGGCGGACGGGTTGAAGTGTTATTTCTGCCGCAATCTCGGGCCTTAGGCAAGACTCCAGCATGGGAATTCCCTCACGAATTGCGCGGTACTCAGGTAGCGAACGCCCTGCTTGGCGCATCAACCAGATCGGATGGCGATCTCGGCGGATTCCCCGATAGGCCTGGATGACCAGTGAATTGGCGGTTCCGCCTGAAATAAGCGGATGGCTAAGAGGTAATTCCATGGAGACATCATGCCAGTGGATTGGACCTAAGATGTGCGGGTGACGTTGGTACTCATTGGCGGGAGTCACCATGATCTCTCGCTCAGCAACCTCGAGATCTTAGAGCGCAATGTCGGTCTGATTCGGAAGCAACTATTTACACCCGAAACATCAATGCAGGGCATAAAAGGCGGCGTCGTGGTTTCCACGTGCAACCGGTTTGAGATGTATCTAGATGCCGAAAAATTTCACGACGGCGTCGACTGCGCCATTAAAATCATCGCAGAAGCATCAGGCATCCATATAGAAGAGTGCCGTGAGCTACTTAGTGTCTCGTTCGGGACATCAGTGACCGAGCACCTCTTTGCTGTTGCGGCAGGACTTGAGTCCATGATTGTGGGTGAGGCTGAGATTGCCGGGCAAATCCGCACAGCATTCAAGAAAGCTCAAGAGGAGAAGACGACCACATCACAACTGGAACTTCTTTTTCAGCGCTCTGCTGCTGTTTCCAAGAAAGTAACTACCTCTACTGGTTTGGGTGCGGCTGGGCGGTCCATTGTCACCGTGGCTCTTGACCTTGTGGAGCAGCGCCACGGGTCTCTCGCTGACAAGCGTGCCCTACTCCTTGGAACAGGTGCTTACGCTCGAGTCGTAGTGGCTGCTTTGCAAAAATATAAATGTAGAGAGATTGCAGTTTTCTCTTCCAGTGGGCGCGCGCATTCGTTTAGTCAGACCCATGGCACATTTAGTATTACTAGCGAAGAACTCATCGAAGCCATTAACAATTCTGATCTGATAGTCGCTTGCAGTGGTAGCAAGAACCACATACTTTATTCCTCAACTTTTGACGGCAGACCTTCAACGAAGCCTACACTCCCAATTATTGACGTTGCTTTAACTTCTGACCTAGCACCTGATATAAAGAATTTACACTTTACCGATGTTATTGACCTTGAAATAATTGGTATGCATGCACCTGAAGAACATGGAGAAGCGATAACTCTCGCTCGCGAGATCGTTCAACAATCAGCCGATGAATTTGAGAAAGAACAACTTTCTCGCTCGATCGATCCAACAATTACTCTTATGCGTGCTCATGTCGAACAGTTGATTGATAATGAAATTGAGCGTGTACGCACTCAACGCGGTGATGAAGTTGCTGATGAAGTTGCCCGCTCATTGCATCGAGTTACTAACGCCCTCTTGCATACTCCGTCAGTTAGAGCTCGTTCACTTACTCGAACTGAGAATCAAGACGAATACCGGCGGGCAATACAGTTGCTTTTTGGCATTGAATCTGATCTTGCCAGCGATGTCTAACCGCAAATTACGTCTTGGAACTCGCGGAAGTTTACTAGCGCGCACGCAGGCAGGTCTGATTTCGGGGCAACTTCAAGCGCTAACTCCCTATGAAGTAACAGAGAAGATCATTCAAACCGAGGGCGATGATCTCACTACTGTGCTTACCAAACTCGCGCGACCAGGTATTTTTGTAACTGCACTGCGCGGAGCGCTCTTGCGAGGAGAAGTTGATTTTTTAGTGCATTCTTATAAGGATTTGCCGTCGTTGCCTGCTTCGGGCATAACTATTGCTGCGGTGCCAGAGCGTGAAGATTATCGAGATGTACTGGTCTCGCGTGACGGGCTAGGCCTCATGAAACTTCGTCCTAGGGCTCGAGTTGGAACTTCATCACCCCGACGAGCCGCACGAATTCAACATCTGAGACCCGATCTCATCGTCTTACCAATACGAGGCAATATTGATACGCGTTTAAGAAAAATATCCGAAGGTGAATTTGACGCAGGTGTACTCGCTGCCGCCGGTTTAAATCGAGTACAGAAATCTACTGAAATTACCGAATATCTCACGATAGAGCAGTTGCTTCCTGCGCCAGCGCAAGGAGCATTGGCCATCGAATGTCGAAGCGATGATACGGAACTTGTAGAGGCGCTGGCCAAACTTGATCACTTACCAACTCGATTGATAACAACCGCTGAGCGCGCAATTCTCATTGGAATCAGTGCCACATGTGCAACTGCAATTGGAGCTTTTGCGCAATTGCAGCAAGGCACGCTCACACTTACTGCAGAACTCTCCGATGGAGAGACAGATCAACATGAACGGTTTACATCGTCCACTGTCAATGTAGATCCAATGGATACTGGAAAAGCTCATGCCCTTGGTATCACAGTGGCAGAACTAATTAAAGATACTCCATTAGGCAAAAGGTTAAGTTCAACCTATGAGTAAGCCAGTTCTCCTTATTCGCGCATACGATAATGATGAAGATGCGGATGCGTTAACGAAACTTGGAATTGACTCTTTAATTGATCCTTATCTAAAGATCTCAATTTCCAATAATGCTGTTGCAGCGCGTGATCTACTCTCCTTACTGGTGTCAGGTGTTGGACCTCTCTGGTTAATTGCTACATCAGTTAACGCGATTCGATATTGGGCGCAATTAGTTGGCGAAGATCTTCTACGAAAAAACATTGCATCACGGAGCGACTTAAACTTTGCTGCCATTGGCAATAAGAGCGCAGAAATTTTGCGTCAATACGGCGCTCAAGAGATCTCAGTACCATCAGAGGCGCATAGCCTTGCCCTGGCAAATCTATTGATATCAGGAGATTTGCCAGGACATGCCTTAATTCCTGGAGGCAACCTCGCAATGCAGAACCTTCCCACTTCTCTCTTAGCCTCTGGCTGGCAGGTAAGTACGGCTACTGTTTATTTGACGCAAGCAGTCGAACGCGAACCACATTCAACCCAACTTATTCGAGATCAAGAAATCAGTGCAATCCTGTTCCGCTCTCCGAGTGCAGTGAGAGCACTGACCCATTTTGTTCCTGCACCAAAAGTTCCGCTAGTTTGTGCAGGGGCAACGACAGCCAGAGCCGTCGCGGCCCAAGGTTTGAGCGTTGCAGCAATCTCAGCCAGCCCTGCATCTTGCGATATAGCAGTTACTATTCAAACTCTCCTTGAAAGGTAAAACCATGGGCATCATTGAACGACCACGAAGACTGCGCAGTACACCGATATTGCGCGCCATGGTGCGCGAAACCGGACTCGAACCATCTTCACTCATACTCCCGCTCTTTATTCGTGAAGGAATACCGGAGCCACGGCCAATTGCCGGCATGCCTGGAGTGGTTCAACATACAAAAGATTCTTTTCGTAGGCAGATTGATCTAGCAGTAAAAGCGGGAATTGGCGGGGTCATGATTTTTGGTATTCCCGCCAAGCGGGATGAACAAGGAAGTGAAGGGCTCAATCCAGAAGGCGTACTGGCAGCGGCGATTAGAGATGCTCGTGCGCAAGTAAATGATGATCTGGTGATTATTGGTGATCTCTGCCTTGATGAATTTACTAGCCATGGACATTGCGGCGTCTTAAATTCAAAAGGTGCTGTAGACAACGATGCGACGCTGGAAATTTATGGACAGATGGCGCAAGTCCTTGCCAGCGCCGGCGCCCACATGGTGGGAACAAGCGGCATGATGGATGGGCAAGTTGGCGTGGTGCGCAAGGCGCTTGATGCCAATGGATTTACAGATGTCCTTATTCTGGCTTACGCCGCCAAATATGCCTCTGCTTTCTATGGCCCCTTCCGTGATGCTGTTGAATCACAGTTGCAAGGTGATCGACGTACCTACCAACAAGATCCCGGTAATTTCAAAGAATCCCTCCGTGAAGTCAGACTCGATCTTGCGCAAGGTGCAGACATCATCATGGTGAAACCAGCACTTGCTTATCTCGACGTCTTATATGCCACATCTCTTGCCGTAGATGTTCCCACGGCAAGTTACATAGTTTCTGGTGAGATGGCGATGGTTGAAGCCGCAGCAGCGCAAGGTTCTCTGGATCGCGAAAGAGGCATCCTTGAAATCCTTTCTTCAGTACGGCGTGCAGGTGCCTCAATTATCTGTACTTACTGGGCTCTAGAGGCGGCAGAGCTTGTAAAGAAGGGTCTCTAATGAGAGAACACCACGGAATTAAAGAATCAGAGTATTGGCATCATCGCGCATTACAAGTGATACCTGGTGGGGTGAGTTCTCCTGTTCGGGCATTTGCGGCAGTCGGTGGAACCCCGCGCTACTTTGTGCGCGGGGTTGGTTCGCGAGTTTTCGACATCGATGGGAATGAGTACATTGATCTAATTGGTTCGTGGGGTCCGATGATTTTAGGACATGCTCACCCTGAAGTCGTTCGAAAAGTTACGGAAAGCGCTGCGCTCTCTTCATCTTTTGGCGCGCCAAGCCCTAATGAAGTTTTATTAGCAGAAGAAATAATCCGCCGCGTTCGCTGCGTTGAAAAAGTTCGTTTTGTTTCCTCTGGTACAGAGGCAGTAATGACTGCGGTACGCCTGGCCCGCGCTGCAACTGGCCGAAATATCATTGTGAAATTCGCCGGCTGTTATCACGGACATTCTGACGCGCTCCTTGTGCAAGCAGGTTCTGGAGTTGTAACTCTTGGGTTGCCTAACTCGCCAGGTGTCACGCAAGGACAGACGCAAGATACAGTCGTACTTCCTTACAACGATGTTGATGCAGTAGTAGCTTTCTTCGCAGAGCGCGGCCATGAAATTGCTGCAGTATTAACTGAAGCTGTGCCTGCAAATATGGGAGTCGTCCCGCCAAAGGATGGTTTTAATGCGTTGTTATCACGCCTTTGCCACGACAGCAACGCGCTCCTCATTCTTGATGAAGTTATGACTGGATTCCGTGTGTCATCAGGAGGTTGGTGGCACTTAGTCCATGAAACCGAGCAGTGGACACCTGATCTATTTACTTATGGAAAAGTTATTGGTGGTGGCTATCCAGTCGCTGCTGTCGCAGGTTCAGCCAAGGTTATGGATTTACTGGCTCCATTGGGTTCGGTTTATCAAGCAGGAACACTAAGTGGCAATCCCGTAGCAACAGCTGCAGGTCTGACAACTCTCCAACTCTGCGATGACTCTCTCTATGACAGATTAAACCAACGCGCCAAAGAAGTAAGTTCTGTAATCTCATCTGCACTAAACAGAGAAGGAGTTGCGCATCAATTACAGAGTGCGGGCAATCTTTTTTCCTTCTTCTTTACCGACTCCCCTGTGTTTTCATTCACTGACGCAACGAAGCAAGATACAGAGGCTTTTTCGGCCTTCTTTCGTGCGATGCTTGATAATGGAGTCTCTTTACCTCCATCAGCGTTTGAAGCGTGGTTTGTATCTGGTGCTCACACCGACGCAGACATTGAACAAATTGCTGCCGCCGCAGCGATTGCGGCAAAGGCGGCTGCAGCTACTGGTAAAACTCTGTAAACGCCCCTTAGTGGCGAGTGAAGGATTGGAATCTCCATACGTGGCGGATTCCTCAGAGCGCAGTAACTGCATCAAGGGGCAAAGGAGGACGACAGACAATCCCTTGAGATTGATGCAGAGTCCACGCTCCTGACTGCCATGGAATAACCAGCGCATCGCCTCGGGTAACTGATAGAGAGTCGCTTTTTTCAAAGGTTATCGAACCCGTTCCTTCCAGAACAAGGAGGATGGAAAATCCCGCCTCTACCTTTTCCCCAGTGCCGGTCAGATAGTCCGCTCGGAAATAGGGGTCCGCGCTATGAGTGAATACGGATTGATTAGAAGTTGTAGTGAAGCGATCGTGAGTGATCAATTCTTTGACCCAGTGATCCGGCAATGGATCTAGAGCAAGAGCATCCAGAACAAGATCAAAACCAAGCCCTAAATGACCGTCTTTTAGACCGTCAACGGCAAAACCTTCCCATTCCAATAAGGCGGATAGATCTGTGGGTTCTTGTAGTTCTAATAGAAAAATCCCTGCATCAATGGCATGCGGAGTTCCGGCTGGAACAAGCACGCCATCTCCTGCAGAAACTTCAAACTTTCTTAATGAACCCAATAAGCCTTTAGAGTCTTTGTTGTCCACCATAGATTGAACTGAACTTTTAGACATTTTCTCTTTAAAGCCCAGTCCTACGCCTGTCCCTGGAGGCGCTTCTAAAATAATCCATGCTTCAGTCTTACCGTGGTCTAAAGCGAGATGAGTTTTAGCAAATTTTTTGTTGGGATGAAAATGTACAGGAAGCCTCTGATCAGGATCTAATAATTTGACCAACAATTCCGTGCTGGTTCCGAAAGCGCTGAGGTGTTCTGGGCCTAGCCACTCAAGAGGGGATTGAATGATGGCCTCTATCAGCAGCTGGCCATTTTCTAAATGTGACAAGCCTTGAGTAGCCTCGCCAAAACGCGTTGTAGTGGATCCAATCCACTCTTCGGGGCGCATAGGACCTCCAGGACCATGACGTAACGCACCGATTCGACTACCACCTTTGTAGAAATGATCGAATTGATTCGGCGGCAACTTCTCTGGTTTGGTCATCTAAGGTCCTGTCGCAATTCTTTAATAGGAAATTGTTAGCGAGCTTCGATCAAAGCCTTGTCAACGGTGATGGTAAGGCCAACACGATCACCAGGATTAATTGAGATAGCACTCGCACTGGCAACGTCCAAATTAATTCGCGTTCCATCATCGAGAACCACAACAATACGCGTCATTGGCCCTCGAAATGATCGATCAAGAATTGTGGCGATATCCCCAGAAGTCATCATGAGATGTTCAGGACGGATCATGACATCAATTTTTGAACCACTGGCAAAGCCATGTGAAGAGTTAGCAACTTTTAAGGTCGTATCCAAAACTTTCACAGTGTTGGCATCCATTAACAAACCTGGAAGCCGGTTCATTGCCCCAACAAAAGAAGCAATGAAGGCGGTTGCAGGATTGGCGTACAAGAAATCTGGTGCTGCCAATTGCTCAAGATTTCCCTTATTCATAACCCCGACGCGATCTGAAATCGCCATGGCTTCTTCCTGATCGTGGGTCACAAAAATAGTTGTGATTCCCACTTCTTGTTGCACTCTGCGAATTTCATCGCGCAACTGCGTTCGCACCTTTGCATCAAGAGCAGAGAGGGGTTCATCTAATAAAAGTACTTTTGGTTCAATTGCAAGAGCGCGCGCAAGAGCCACGCGCTGTTGTTGGCCACCTGACATTTGATGAGGGTACCGATTGGCTTGAGTTGTAAGATCGACAAGTTCAAGTAATTCATTGGCTCGCTTAAGGCGCTCGGCTTTACCAACGCCGCGTACACGAAGACCAAAAGCAACGTTCTCGCGCGCCGTCATATTTGGGAAAAGCGAATAAGCCTGGAAAACCATTCCCATATCGCGCTTTGATGGAGGTAAGTTGGTTACAGACGCTCCGTTAATTTCAACGCTTCCAGAATCTGGAACATCCAGGCCAGCAACCATCCGAAGTGCAGTCGTCTTGCCACAACCTGAAGGACCGAGCAAAGTAATCAGCTCACCTGGCTCAATGTTTAGTGAGAAGGAGTCTAAAGCGACTACGTCGGCGAATGTCCGCCGCAGGTTGCTAATCGTTACTCGGCTACTTCTTTGGACGGTGGATTGGATACTCACGCGCTCTTCCCTTCAGAGATCATTTACGGCCTTTCTGACGACGTTCGACAGCAGAGAGAGCAAGTAGCAATACCCATGCAAACGCCAAACTGAAGATAGAAAGTGCAACCGCCAATGTTGCTTCGGATTGACCAACTGTGGCGATCCAAGTTGGGAATGTTTCCCACAACATAAGCGAGGCCATTGTATATTCCCCAAGCACAAGTGCCACAGTTAAGAAAATAGAACCAAATATTGCACTTCGAATGTTAGGGGCGATGATTCGCATAAAGACTGTGTGCCACGGCGAGCCAAGTCCGCGAGCAGCATCCACCAACGTGCGGACATCAATTGCACCAAGCCCAGCATCAAGAGCTCTGAATGTATAGGGCATTGCCAACATTACGTACTCAAGTGCAAGAAGCATTGGAGTGCCCTTGAGGTAATTGGGCATCGTTGCTAGAACGCCAAGTACAAGTACAACTGGTGGAATAACAAGTGGTAGCAACGAGATAAATTCAATAAGCCGACGAAGTTTCTTAGCCTTTAGGTGCACCCAGGTAACCGTGGGAACCATAATGAGAATCGTAAGAAAGACAGTAACAAAGACCAGACGCGTAGTCAGTAAAATAACATCTTTAAATCCATATTGTGATGCAATTCGACCATACGCTTCAAGACTATAGACATTTCCTGCGCCACGAGCGCTGAATTCAAAAGCGCTGACAAGTGGCATCAAGAAGTAGAATGCAACAACACCTAAACCAAATCCAAGCCCAGGTCCAAGTTTCGGAGTAAGGGTCATTCCCCGTTGAGGTTTCCGTCTGGTCGCAGAGATGGTTGCCATTATTAACTTAACCATTTAGCTGTACGACGTTGCAAAATTGCATAGCCAGTCATGACAAATCCGATGATGAGAATCATTCCTAAACCAAGGGCGTACCCAAGGTTGGCTTCGTCAGCAATAACATTTCCAGAAACCAGAGATCCTATTTGAATTGGAACCAGGGGAATCGTGCCGCTAGTAAGTGCTGCTGCAGTCGCATAGGCAGCAAACGAATTTGCAAAAAGTAAAAGAAGTGCGCCCGTAAAAGGCGGAAGCAAGATGGGACCTGCGATATAGCGCCAAAATTGTTGCTTTGAGGCGCCCAGTGTCGCAGCAGCCTCGCGCCATTCCAGGCGAAGCCCATCAATAGCCGGCAAAATCACAATTACCATCAATGGAATTTGAAAATAAAGGTAGACAAGAATCAATCCAGTAAAGGTGAATAAGGTCCAGCCGCCTTTGTATAAATCGATACCAACTAGTTTTAAGCCTTTTGTGACCAGACCATATGTACCAATCGTGGCAATAAACATAAAAGCTAAAGGAACGCCACCCGTATTAGCGAAAACGCCGGAGGCGGTCTGAACGATGCGGCGTAAGAAGCCAATTTTTGAGACCGTGATGGCATAAGCAGCGATAAAGCCAAATATTGCGCCCGTAATTGCAGAAACCAACGAAAGTTGAATACTTCTTTGGAACGAAAGGAGGTAAACCCCATGGAAAGATTCAAAAATATTACTTAATGTCCAATGGTCGTCCTGATCACGAAAAGCCAAGAAAGCCACGCGAGCGGTTGGCAGGGCAAGAAAAATCGCCGAATATACAAAAAAGGGCAAGAGCCCTATATATGTATTCGAAGCGCGTAGCAGGCGTCGGTACGAACCGCGACCGGAGTTACCTCCGGTCGCGGCTGCAACATCAGCCCGCATCTCTGCGGGAGTCATTATTTAGAGAGTACCCCATCTTTTTCCAATAACATCCTTGGCTGCAAGAATCTGCCGAAGATTTGCAAACAATGGATTAGAACCCGCTGGTAGTACTGGCAGGTTTGCAAGATAAGTTGCATTTGCTGTGCCACTTGCCTGCATCGCTGGTAGGCGAATTGGGCGAGCCCCACCCTTTAAGAAGAGGTTCTGGCCCTCGTCACTGTAAAGGAACTCCTGCCAGAGACGGGCTGCCGCTGGATGTGGAGAATCCTTCACGACCGCTTGAGCATAGAAACCGCCGTAAATAGCATCGCTTGGAACAACAACTTTCCAATTGACTTTACCTGCAGATTCTTTGGAGTACTTACCTTGTAGGTAATCCCAATCCAGAGTGATTGGTGTTTGACCACTCTGAACTGTTGCAGGAGTTGCTTCAACTGGAATGAAGTTTCCGATTTTTTTCATCTGCTTCCAGAAATCAAGACCCTTGCCAACAGAGTTCAGCGATCCGCCGTTTGCCAGTGCAGTTGCAAAAACGCCCGCGAATGCTGCGCCTGACTTTGTAGGGTTACCGTTAAGGGCAACTTGGCCCTTATATGCAGCATTTAAAAGACCCTTCAATGATGTAGGAGCAGGTGAGACTTTCAAAGTATCGTATCCGATGGCAATGTACCCGCCGTAATCGAAGAACCATTTCCCGCCAGCTTGCTTCGTACCTTTAGGAAGGTCATTCCATGTTGAAACTTTATATGGCGCGAACAAGCCTTCGGCGGCGCCTTGTACTGCAAAGGGAAGACCAACATCAACAACATCTGGTTGACGATCCTGGCCTTTGAGAGCCTTTACAGCTGCAATTTCTTCAGCGCTTGAACCATCTGGGTTGGCACTATTAACTTTAATCCCATATTTCTTTTCAAATGCTGGGATGATCTCGCCCCAGTTTGCCCAATCTGGTGGCAGAGCAATGACGTTGAGTTCTTTCTCAGCCTTCGCAAGTACGATCAATTTATTAAGGCCGCCAACGCTCTTAGCACTAGTTGCGCTATTCGCCTTTGAAGCTGCTTCAGCCGGTAGCGCTGCAAGCAATGACGCAGCCAGTACGGCTCCCGCAACTCCCGCAATAACTCTTAATTTCTTAGACACAAAACCCTTCTTTCTTAAGATTGGGACCCCCGGGTGGAACGAAATTCATCTAGGGGTTGAACTCTTGGGTGTAACAATTGTCCAAAGCGCTCAATTTGTCTACGGTCAAAAGGCAAATAACACAAGAAAATTTAGCCAACTTTCGGGGCAGGTATCCTTCAAGAGCCTATTTGGTGGCCCTTTAAAGGATTTAATCCTTCACAGGTAAAGTTAAGGGGCGCCTGCGCAAGAAGGGCCTACACGGCTCCTAATCTCTACTGTGACGAACATCCTCTGCGAGTATCGAATTTTAGGTGTTCATAGTGCTGCCAAGTGGGAAGATATGCCAATGGGTAAACCCGTAGTCTGCCTTGACCAAGTTGTTATTCGGTTTGCTGGCGATAGCGGTGATGGTATGCAACTCACCGGTGATCGCTTCACAATGGATACCGCAAGCCTTGGCAACGATCTCTCAACCCTGCCGAACTACCCCGCAGAGATTCGCGCACCGCAAGGCACATTGCCCGGAGTCTCCTCGTTCCAGCTTCACTTCGCCGATCACCTGATCCAGACCCCAGGAGATGCGCCAGATATTTTGGTGGCAATGAACCCTGCTGCGCTCAAAGCAAATATTCGTGACCTACCACGTGGTGCGACCATCATCGTTGATCGCGATGAGTTCACTACTCGCAATCTTTCCAAAGTTGGGTATGCAACAAATCCGCTGGAAGATGGCTCACTTGAAAGTTACAAAGTTCATGCGGTTGGTCTTACTTCGTTAACCGTTGCCGCCCTGGCTCAACTTTCGCTTTCACGCAAAGAGGCCGAGCGTTCAAAAAACATGTTTGCTCTCGGTCTGCTTTCTTGGATGTATCACCGTCCAACGGAAGCAACAGAAAACTTTTTGAAAGCAAAGTTTGGAAAGAAACCTGAGATTCTGCAAGCGAACCTTCTCGCCTACAAAACAGGGTGGAATTATGGTGAAACTAGTGAGGATTTTGCGGTCTCTTATAAAATAGCGCCAGCAAAAATGCCCGCTGGAAAATATCGAAACATCAGTGGAAACGTTGCTCTTGCATATGGTTTGATAGCAGCATCACAGCAGAGTGGTCTCAAACTTTTCCTTGGGTCATACCCAATCACGCCAGCATCGGATATTTTGCATGAACTCGCAAAGCAGAAAAAGTTTGGTGTTATTACTTTTCAAGCAGAAGATGAAATTGCAGCAGTTGGTTCCGCGCTCGGCGCTTCTTACGGTGGCGCATTGGGAATCACCACAACGTCAGGCCCTGGTCTTGCACTCAAAAGCGAGATGATCGGCCTGGGTGTGATGTTGGAACTTCCGTTGATCATCATTGATGTTCAACGCGGCGGTCCTTCAACTGGCTTGCCGACCAAAACCGAACAAGCCGATCTCTTGCAAGCAATGTTTGGGCGTAACGGGGAATCGCCAGTTGTCGTTCTCGCACCATCAACACCAAGTGATTGCTTCGATATGGCAATCGAAGCGGCTCGAATCGCAACTACATATCGCGTGCCAGTCTTCCTGCTCTCTGATGGCTACATTGCCAATGGCTCTGAACCTTGGAAGATTCCGGATGTCTCAACTCTCCCTGATCTCGCTGTTGAGTTCGCTAAAACCCAGGAGGATTTCCTACCGTACTTGCGTGACCCAAAAACTCTTGCCCGCCCTTGGGCAATTCCCGGTACAAAAGGGATTGAACATCGAATCGGTGGCGTGGAGAAAGCAGATAAGACCGGGGAAATTTCCTATGACCCAACCAACCACGATCTCATGGTTCGCGCGCGCGCAGCAAAGGTTGCCGGCATTGATATCCCAGACCTAGTTGTAGATGATCCCAGTGGCAAAGCAGAGGTTCTTCTTCTTGGCTGGGGTTCCACCTACGGCCCGATAGCCGCAGCCGTGGAATTGCTACGGGCGAACGGTGAGGATGTCGCACAAGCGCACCTGCGCTACATCAATCCATTCCCGAAGAATTTAGCTGAGGTACTGCAGAAGTACCCAAAGGTAATCGTTCCAGAAATGAACCTCGGACAACTCTCCATGTTGCTCCGCGCCCAATTCCTCAAGGATGTGATCGGGTACAACATGGTGCGCGGCCTACCATTCACAACTACAGAGATCATTGAAGCAACGATGGAGGTGCTCAATGACTGAGAACGTACTGACCAAAAAAGACTTTACCTCAGATCAAGAGGTGAAGTGGTGTCCCGGATGTGGCGACTATTCGATTCTGGCAACCATGCAGTCATTCTTGCCTGAATTGGGTATCCCTCGCGAAAACATCGTCTTTATCTCTGGCATCGGGTGTTCTTCGCGATTCCCGTACTACCTCAATACATTTGGCATGCATTCGATCCATGGACGAGCGCCAACGATTGCTTCGGGTCTGGCGATTTCGCGCCCCGATCTCAGCGTATTTGTGATCACTGGCGATGGCGATGCTCTCTCAATTGGTGGCAACCATCTGATTCATTCACTCCGTCGCAATATCGAACTCAAAATCTTGCTCTTCAATAATCGGATCTATGGATTAACAAAAGGGCAGTACTCCCCCACTAGCGAACAAGGAAAAATTACCAAGTCATCTCCAACCGGTTCGCTGGATCTGCCTTTCAACCCTATTTCATTAGCGTTAGGCGCAGAGGCTTCCTTTGTTGCTCGTACTGTAGATACTGATCGTAAACATCTCACCGAGACGCTAAGAGCGGCTAGCGCACATAAAGGTTCGGCATTTATCGAGATCTACCAAAATTGCCCCATCTTCAACGATGGTGCATTCGATCTCTTAAAAGATAGTGATACTAAGGGCGCGGCATTACTGCAGATGGTCCATGGAGAGCCAATCAAATCTGCAACACATGGTTTGGTACATGACGGCGCTTCACTCAAATTGGTCGAACTCGCCACGGTTGCAGAAAGCGATCTCGTTGTTCACGATGCGCACAACCCCGATCCCGCATACGCATTCGCCCTGTCACGACTATCGGCATCGGAACTTGATCACGTTCCGGTCGGTATTTTCCGCGATGTAGTGCGCCCCGGATACTCATCACTAGTCAACAATCAAATTACTGAAATTATCGCTGCCCAAGGAGCTGGAGATCTCGCCACACTTCTTGCTGGCGGTGATACATGGATGGTGGAGTAAGAAGGGTCAGCGGACAGCCTTTGTAATACGCATTCCGAGATCAATTTAGGGCGATCTCTCAGGCCGCAATGGACGCTGGATTACCTTGGGTAATGACTCGCGAGGGTAGCAACCATTCCATATTTACTCTCCGTAACACTCAAGTGCAAATTCCTCGACCAGGCTTTGATATCAAATTCGAATTCATCAACAAGGAATAAACCACAAAAGAGCGTCTACCTTTTAGTAGACGCCCCTTGATGATGGATATGACTTTCTTATCAAACTAAATGAAGAGTAGTTGAGCGCCCTCGGTCATCTCAATGAAGTCTGAGGCATTGATAATGCCCTCGACATCCTCACGTAAGTCCTTCATGGTGAGCTTGTTCATATCTGCTGACATGCGACATGCCCATAGATGACCACCAGCAGCCACAATCTGATCAAGGAAATCAGGGATCTCGGGTACGTCAAGATCAGCGATCTGTTTCTTCAACATTTTGGTAGCAATCGCGGTCATTCCTGGTGCAGGCATCATGGCCTGAGGAAGATGCTTGTTGCTTCCAGGTAAGTGCATCGCTGTATTACCCGCCGGGCTGAATTGAAGATCGTTCATACGGGATTTGGTAATCATGTCAAAGCCCCAGAAGGTGAAGAATATAAGCGTTTCAACGCCTTCACCGAGAGCTGCATTGGCCAAGATAAGACCCGGATAAGCCATGTCTAAATTGCCTTTTGAACAGATGATCGCAAGCTTGCGATCTGAATTCTCCGAACCGAAGTTCGGAACAATTGCGGGAGAGGTAGTTGTCATCTCATGCTCCTTCACACACAGCCCTTGGGCTTGGGTAGTCCGGCGATGTACGCCATTTTTTTTGCGGGTTTTTTGGGGAAGAGTACAAATTGCTCTTTGACTGGAACCCCTCCGACAGTCTGAACGCGACGTGAAGTTGCCGTCTCGCCCTCTTTCTTAAAGTCCTCGCGGAGAAACTTGATAATGTTCCAATGCGCGTCGGTCATTTCGACCTCAATCTGTTTGGCTAGGACCTTTGCGATCTCCTCATCCCATTCATCATACTTGGTGAGAAATCCTTCTTCATTAACATTAATTTGTTTGCCGGCAATTTCAATGACTGGCATAGGGATCAGCTCCTTACTTAGATGTAGTTTGACGTTTGCCCGCCATGGACATGAGCGTAGAAATTGGGATCCGTCGACCTTTAATTAACATGTTCCAATAGATCCAACGGAAAGCCAGTTTGCCCATGTGGTTCAAACGACTCTCCTTTAGAAGTGGAAGTGGCCCGATGAAAGGTATTGGGAATTTCCCAGTGAGTGGTTCGGTTGTGTAATTGAAATCGATGAGCAGCCCCTTGCCATGCCCAGATTCGATAAAACAGTTCGCATGACCATCAAAGCGGTGCTTCATCGATCGACCTTCGATGTAGTCCACGAAATTCTCGGTAAAGAGCTCAATGGCAAAGTGGGCGACTGAACCGGCTTTAGAAGCTGGAATATCCGATGCGTCACCGAGTGCGAAAACATTTGGGTATTTAATAGAAAGAAAAGTCTCTTTATCCACGGGCACATAGTTCAATTCATTGCCCATTCCTGAACGAGCAATGAAATCCTCGCCCATATTGAGTGGAATCGTAACGAGGAGGTCGAATGGAACCTCGCGCTCATCCATCGATACCAATGTTTTCGTTTCAGGATCAATATGCTCAATGACAAAATCAGGTTCAAGTCTGATTTTGCGCTCCTCTAACATCGATCCAAGGTGTTTGGAGGAAACTGGCTTGGTAAAGGCCCCTTCTAAAGGAGTAACGTAAACGATTTCGACCTTGTCACGTATTTTGCGATCTTCAAAAAAAGCATCAGCGAGAAAAGCGAACTCAAGAGGGGCGACAGGGCACTTGATAGGCATTTCCGTTATATGAATAACCAGGCGACCCCCTTGCCGGGTAGCGAGGGCATCTCGCAATGCAACTGAGCCATCCAATGTGAAGAAGTCAAAGACACTCTTGCGCCAGGTAGCAGGATCGTCCATACCTGGAGTCTGATCGGGTCGAGGTGAGGTGCCGGTGGCTATCACAAGTTGGTCGTATTCGAGAACGCGACCGTCAGTTAGAAAAACATGGTTCGATTCAGGAACTATTTTATCGATCTCTGCCCGAATAAATTCAACATTTTTAGGGAAGAAATGGTCGCGTTTCTTGACCAACTCTTCTGCCTTGTAAACCCCAAAGGGCAACAATAATAATCCAGGCTGATAAATATGGTCATT
>CAKKQM010000066.1:22896-38668 GCA_919902125.1 Actinomycetes bacterium
GCAGTCTTTGAAATACTTTGAAGTGATGAGGGACACAATTACATAAGAATCACATGTTAAAACGCTAAAGACCTACGCGTGAGGTGCCTCACAATCAATCACGCTCTATTCAGAAAGTCCGGCCATAAGACGACCAATTTTTGCTCGGTCCGCGTCTTTCCCGTCAAGGAAGGCAACAATCTTTCCTCCGAACATCACCGCTATACGATCAGATAATGAGAGAACTTCATCCAGTTCTGCCGAAACCAATAGTACGGCTGCGCCATTATCGCGGGCAGCAACCAATTGATTGTGAATAAATTCGATGGAACCAACATCTACTCCTCGAGTTGGCTGGGCTGCGACAACAACCTTGGTTTTTTGGCTAAGTTCTCTTGCTACGACGACTTTCTGCTTATTTCCACCAGAAAGTGCTCCAGCAGTTGTCTTTATCGATGGCGTGCGAATATCAAATTCCTTAACCAAGGTGTTTGCATTTGATTCCAGCGCATAAGCGTTGCGAATCCAACCTTTAGCAAATGGTGGTTGGTCAAATTGATTAAGAACCAAATTATCTTCAATGGAATATGAGGCAACTAGGCCATGCTTCTCGCGGTCTTCAGGAATATGGGAAATACCCATAGCATGAACGCGGCGAGGGTGCATGTCAGGTGTTTCAACACCAGATACAAGGACGCTTCCTTTAATTCGTGGACGCATTCCGCAGATCGCTTCAACAAGTTCCCTTTGCCCATTACCTTCAACGCCAGCAATACCAAGAATCTCCCCAGCATGTACATCTAAATCAAACCCAGTAACAGCCGTCAATTTACGATCATCATTGACATGAAGATTTCGAATTGAAAGCACAACTTCTTTAGCTTTCGCTTCTCCCTTTTCCACTTGGAGAACAACATCTCGCCCAACCATGAGGTGGGCTAAACTTTCTTCGTCACTTTCTTTAGGAGTCGTTATCCCAACTGCCTTTCCATTTCGAAGAACTACAATCCGATCAGCGACTGCTATAACTTCACGCAACTTGTGGCTAATGAATAGGACGCCAACGCCTGACTTGGCAAGATTGCGAATGACATTAAGAAGCTCATCGATCTCTTGCGGGGTAAGAACTGCAGTAGGTTCATCAAGGATCAATAGATCGACATCTTTGCGGAGAGCTTTAAGAATTTCGATTCTTTGCTGCATTCCAACCGGGAGATTCTCAACAATGGCATCAGGGTCTACTTGTAAACCATACTTCTCAGAGAGAGCAAGCACTTCTGCACGCGCAGCTCTCTTGTTGATGAATAGGCCTCGAGTAGGTTCATCTCCCAAAATAATATTGTCGGTTACGCTCATAACTGGCACGAGTTGAAAATGTTGGTGCACCATTCCGACGCCGTGTGCGATAGCGCCTGCGGTATCTCCAGGAGCAATCAAATGGCCATTGATGCGAATCTCACCGCTATCTGGACGCACCAGCCCGAACACTGCTTTAACCAGAGTGGATTTGCCTGCCCCGTTTTCGCCAAGAAGAGCCACAATTTCGCCTTTATTGACGGTCAGCGAAATATCCTCGTTGGCAATAACGCCCGGGTATTTCTTGGTTATGTTGGTGAGCTCAAGGAGTGGTGTCTTCACGCTGATTCCTTCTCGTATGGCTGTCCTTCTGCTGCTGGTGCGCGGACCTTGCCTGCAGAAATTGCAAGAATCAGAATTGTAAGTACGTATGGAAGCATGTTGGTAAATTGTTGTGGGATGGTGACCACTTCCGTGATCATCAACTGATTTGTGATGGCTTGGGCAACCCCGAAGAACAATGCCGCCGCCAGCGCCCCAAGTGGATTCCACCTTCCGAAAATCATCAAAGCCAACGCCGTAAAGCCTCTTCCAGCAGAAAATCCACGATCCCATGAGCCGACTAATTCGAGCGTTAGATACGCACCAGTGAGCCCGCCAAAAGCACCGGCAATTGTGACGTTCAAATATCTCATACGAACAACAGAGACTCCGGCTGTATCGGCACTACCTGGATGTTCGCCGACAGATCGTGATCGAAGCCCCCAAGGGGTGAAGTAAAGCGCAACCCACAAGACTAAAATCAAAAAGAATCCAAGAAAAGTTAATGGTCCATGCATAAAAAGGACTGGACCGAAAAAGGGAATCGCAGAAAGACCTGGGATATCTATCTCAGGGAAAGTGCTGGGAAGAGTGTGGCCTTGCTTATAAAAGAACGAGGTGAGGCCAGTAGCCAAAATATTGATGATAGTTCCAGCGATAATTTGATCCATTTTCCATGTTACGGAAAGAAGGGCAAGCAAGAGTCCAGAGACCGCTCCCATACATACCGCAGCAAAAAGGCCGACTAGTAAATTCCCGGATACAGAGGCAACGAAGAACCCAATGAAGGAAGAGACGAGTAGCGTGCCTTCAATTCCGATATTTACGATGCCAGTTCGTTCGCACATAATTCCCACCATGGCTGCCATTGCAAGTGGCAACCCAAAAGTGATGGATGTTGCCACCACGGAGGTAGTTGCTAATGCATCTTTAAGATAGAAAAAAAGAATCACAGAAAAAGTAGCAACAAAAGGAGACCAACGTGAACCCAAATATTTCTTAATCACCGTTAGTTACCCCACCCGCCTGTAGTAATTGCTTCATTTCCGCGTACAGTCTTAATCCATTTGCCAATTAAAGGCGCCGTCACAAAGAAGAGAACGAGTGCCAGAATTAAATCAATAATGTCGGGAGAAACCCCGGCCGCAAATTGCATACTGCCGCCTGCTCCACGCATTCCCCCGAAAAGGATCGCTCCCGGTATTACGGCGAGCGGATTAGCTCGACCGAGAAGAGCAATGGTAATTCCATCAAAACCAAGTCCGGCATTGAATGCTGGCTCATATCTTCCAACAACTCCTAGAGTTTCAATGGCACCCCCAAGTCCAGCCAGACCGCCACCAATAAACATGGAAATCAAAATAGAACGTTTGACTGATATCCCGGCATACCAAGCAGCATTCTTATTGCGACCCACTGTTTCCAAGCGAAAGCCGCTAGTCGTCTTCTTAAAGATCCACCACGCGATGACTGCAAGAGTGATTGCGATGAAGAAACCAACAGGCATGCCGAATAGATCTGGAATCTTCGCGCTACTGAGTACTTCAGGGGTTCGCGCTAATTGTTGACCGGGTTCCTTAAAAGGGCCATAGGCAAGATATTCACCAAGTTGGAGCACGAGGCTGTTTAACATGATTGTAGTAATTACTTCATGCACTCCACGATATGCCTTGAGAGCGCCAGCGATGATTCCGGTGAGAGCACCAAAAAATGTACCGAAAAAAAGTGCGATTGGTAAGTGAATGAATAATGGCAATCCATGAATTGCATATCCTGCCCAAGCGCTCGCCAGGGCACCAGCAAGTAATTGTCCCTGAACGCCGATATTAAATAGACCGGCTCGCAAACAAATGGTGACTGCCAAGCCACTAATAATCAGTGGCGTTGCTTTACCAAGGGTTTTAGATATTCCTGCCGAAGAGCCAAATGCGCTGGAGAAGAGCGATTCATAAGCTTTCAGTGGATTTGCCCCCTGCAACTTCATCATCAGGGCACCTATCGCAAAAGCAATAGCAAGTGCGATCACCGGCAATAACCAAGACCGCACGTACTTCACACGTAACTCCTTTGACTCATCACGCACCACCTGGCACAACTTACCCACAAGCCAGCCAATTATCCCTGCACTATTCCTCTAAATAAGAATGTGGGGAGCAAGCAGAATGCTCACTCCCCACATTCAACTAGCAATTTATTATTACTTGACGCCAGTTGCTACGGTGCCAGCCAGAACCTTGGCCGTTAAAGCCTTAACCTTCGCTTTAACTTTCGCAGGCACTTTCTTTGCTAGTGCGTGATAAGGAGCCGCACCTACACTGCCAAGGAAGTTCCCACCGGCAAAGGTTCCGCTCTTAACTTGTTTGATAAGAACCTGAACTCCCTGTGGAATGTTCTTCATTGACGAAGTCACCAAACAAGGCTGCGCTTCTGGAACAGTGGCCCACTGGTCAGTGTCAACACCGATGCAGAATGCACCCTTCTTTTTGGCAATGCGCGCCAACGCACCATTTCCGGTCTTTCCTCCGGCCGCGAATATGACGTCATATCCTTGGGTTAAGTACTGTGCTGCTGTTGAAGCACCCCACGCTGGATCGTTAAATGCGTTTGCTCCAGTGTAATAAACTGTGGAAGATTTTGGATACTTCTTCTTTTGTTCTTTAGCCGCATAAGCCACACCATTTCGGAAACCTTCGATAAATTTGCGAACCGGTGGAATTGAGCTCGGGCCACCAGCGATTGCCGCTGTCTTTCCACTCTTTGTTAAGTATCCACCAAGGTAGCCAACTATAAAGCCGGCTTTATCCTCTGGGAAACCCAAACCTGTGTAGTTGGTTGCAGGGCTAGCGTTATATTGATCAACGCCGATGAACTTGATATCTGGATACTTTGCGGCAGCGATGGCAGTAGCGTCAGCCATCAAAAATCCAACAGTCACGATGACGTTGTACTTCTTGCTTGCAAAAAGATCGATGTTGCTTGCGTAATCTTTTGGATCCTGGGTTTCGATATATTTTGAGAATCCGTTTAGTGCTGCTGCTGCAGTTTTGGCACCTTGCCAAGCTGACTGGTTAAAAGACTTGTCATCAACCTTGCCGACATCGGTTACTAAGCCAACGCAGAATCCGGCTGCAGTACCACATGAACTTTCATCTGCGGCTGAAGCTGGTGCCACCGAAAAACCGAGTGATGCGATCGCGATTGCGGCCACACTGGCAATAATCTTCTTCTTCATGAAATTCCTCTCACGTGCCCAGTTAGGATTTCCCATTTGAGCAATCTGGTCTTGGTAGATCTGGCGGGGATTTCCCGAACTCTCCTAATTACGTATCAGAAACTTATCAGAGCACCCTCTCGTCTTCAACCGTTTTATATTACAAATTTGTTATATGCGACTACCAATTAGTGACAGTGCTTACTCCACCATCGAGGGTGAGAATGGAGCCCGTGATCCAAGTTGCACTAAGAAGGAAATCTGTAGCCTGCAAAATGTCGTTGAAAGTTCCCATTCGAACCAGCGGTGCACTCTTTTCCCATGCCGCCACCCCGGCGGGCCATTCTTCGCGAATGCCGTCTCTCTCAATCAATCCAAGCCGAAGAGCATTACTACGGATCGGTGCAATTTCAATCGCTGCAGATTTCGTTAGAGCCTCCAGCGCTGCCTTGCTAGCACCGTAAACAGAGTGTCCCGGACGTGCATTAACCGCTTCGATAGAAGTGATGTTCAACACCGATTTCACCCCAAACTTATTTGAAGCAATCTCGGAATACATCTCTGCAATTGAAGAGACGTTCACTTGGAAAATATCGTGAATTGTTTGAGCGTTCTCATCTTTTAATAGTGCGACATCTTGGCGAGCGGCATTATTGATTATGAAATCAATTTTTGGGTGGATCTTGAGCGCATCTTCCATCATCTTGATTCCAGCACCTACCTCCGTCAAATCCGCAGAAATTTTTGTGAGATTCACTGCCCTGGGCATCGAACCTCTATTCGAAATAGCGATGACCTGAAACCCCTCGCGCAGGTAATGGTCTACAAAACTTCGACCAATATGCCCGCTGGCTCCAGTAATGAGGATTGTTTGTTCAGTATTACTCATGAACCAGCTCCGGTACTTCAGGATGCATCGATATCCATGAACGTACCTGCTCGGAGGATGCCAATTCCATTCCTGAAAATGCAGGAGCGAGGTAACAGAGAATCAATGACCACCTCCCCGTTGTCTGGGCTGCCATCCACTCTCCGGGAGCCACGGTGTGGGTCATCCCAACGCCAGAGCGGTCGAGAGTGTGCTTCGAATATGAATTTGAATAAAGGTGGAGATCAATGGGATCTCCTGCCAATAACACCCACGTTTCTCTCTCATTCAACCGATGCCAAGCAGAAAAATCGCCTTCTGGAAGCAGGAAATATATGGAGTTTCCAGCTGGGTCAAATTGAATAACAGAGAAATATCCGCCTTCGCCTTCCAAAGATTTTAGGCCGAATTCATGAATAATCTGCTGGGCAGACTTCTCTTCGAGCTTCACCGCAAGGGGTCCAATGCACTCATTCGGTCCGAAACTCTTTTTCGGAGATCTGCCTGATCAATTTTCACCAGTGTACGGCTTCTAACTACCCGTTCTCCTGCAACCCATACGTCGCTGACATCGGATCTTCCAGCAGCGAATACCAAGAGTGCCAATATATTATGAACAGGAGTCAGATGAAGCGCAGATAAATCAATTGCAATGAGGTCTGCCTCTTTCCCAACCTCAAGACTTCCGACCAAATCCGAGACGCCCACCGCCCGAGCGCCTTCAATTGTTGCGGCGCGAACAATGCCCGTAAGTTCAACATCTACGGGTGAGTGTTGCAATGCGATCATATGCGCGGCTAATCGCAATACAGACCACATATCTAAGTCATTGCTAGAGGAGCAACCGTCAGTGCCAAGGCCTACTGCAATCCCTGCTTCTTGATATTTTCTTATATCGGCTATACCACTACCCAATTTCAAATTACTTCCTGGGCAATGGGCAATACTCCCGCCATGCGATGCGGTAATTTCTATATCTGCATCCGATAGGTGCACCCCATGGCCGAAAGTTGTTGGCACATCCAGAATTCCAGTATCGCGAATCACCTGTGTCGGTGTTTTTCCATGAATCTTGGCCGACATCGAATTTTCTGCTTCAGTCTCAGATACATGTAAGTGGATGCGGGCTCCGTATTCTTTCCCTAAAGCTGCGACTTCCGAAAGGTGTTCGGCTGAATCGGTGTAGACACTATGGGGCATAAAGAAGAGAGGCGTCTGTGCGCCACCGATTTCCTTATGGATTAATGGCCATTGACGTGCGAAGGCAACCCTTTGATCCCAATCCAAACCATCAAGTCCAGGAAAATCAAAAAATATTGGGCCCGCGATATGGCGTAATCCAACTTTCACTGCCGCTTTGTGTGTTGCATCTGGATTGAGGTACATATCTAGAGTTGTAGTAGTTCCAGAAAGAAGGGCTTCGCCTGCCCCAAGTTCTGTTCCAAGGGCACAAGTTTCTTTATCCATGATCGCGGCTTCCGCTGCCCAAATATGCTCTAAAAATCCATCCAAATTCACTCCTTCGGCCCAACCACGAAGCAACGTCATCGCTAAGTGGGTATGTGTATTAATGAGACCGGGCATGATCAGATGTTCTGATGCATCGAAGATTTCATATTCTTTATCCGTTGGGAGTTGAGTTGGATCTATATCTTCAATGCGACCATCCTTAATGACTAATGTTGCGCCTTTAAGAATCTCGTTCTTGTCGTTGACAACCACCAGATACTTGGCATTTTGAATAATATAGTTTTTCATTTCTTATACATTTGCAATCGCGCCATCAATAATCGAAATTACTTTTGCAGTGGCTACTTTTAGACAAGCGTTAATCTCCTCCATTGTGATCGGAGCATTACTCACACCAGCAGCTGAATTTACAACCAGGGCGATGCAGGCATATCGAAGACCTGCTTCTTTCGCCAACGTCACTTCTGGGCAGCCAGTCATGCCGACCACGGTCGCGCCCGCAAGAGCTGCCAGGCGGATTTCGGCAGGAGTTTCAAAGCGGGGCCCGTTAAACCCGGCGTAAACTCCACTTTCACGAAGGGCAATCCCGGCCTTCGTCGCAGATGCACTTAGCGCTTCCCGAATTTTTATATCGTATGCGTCAACAACATCTACATGTTGAACGCCGCCAGGTTGAATGCCGTCGAAGAAAGTCGATTCGCGACCGGATGTGAAGTCGATGAAGTCATCTATGAGAGATAGTTGCCCCGCATCAAGGGTTGGATCGATTCCCCCCACAACGTTGATGGCAATCACTCTATTTACTCCAAGATTCTTGAGTGCGGTGATATTCGCACGGTAATTGACCTTGCTGGGCGGAAGACTGTGATCAACACCGTGGCGCGTGACGAATTCAATGGGAACGCCATTCCAATTCCCTGAAGTAAGCAGGGCATCTCCATAGACCGTCTCCACTTTACGCATAGTCGCTCCCGCAAGTGCCGGAAGAGAATAGAAACCAGTCCCAGCGATAATCCCTACAGTTTCCATTTGTCCATCCTAAGGTAAGAGAGGAATTTCTTCCGTGGAGATGCAGCCATTACTTCACCGTCAGCGGCAGTGCCGATACAACGTCAACCATTCGCTGCGCATTTAAAGCTAGGTCTCCTTGATGGAGCGCTCCCCCGATGAGAAGTGCAGTATCGTCGCCATACATTTCAATCATCTGCGGAATTCGATCAATAGTCATTCCTCCGGCAGGTGCAATCCAAATTTTTTCAATATCCCCTAACGGAGATCGGGCTAATTTTCCAATCTCAATACACTGGTCGGCAGTGAAAGAGAACCGCCCGCCCACACTTGGAAAGATGGTGACATCTGCCCCCGCCAAGCGCATCAATGTTGCAAAGACGATTCCATGAGCGATGCCCTCATTCGCAGATATAATTAAAGATCCCAACATCGACGGGTGGGCCTGAATGGGAAGAGAAAGTGATTCATCATCAGCCAGCGCGCGCATTGAATCAAATCCGGTTAGACCGGGTAAAACCAGGAGTGCCTTAGCACCCAGTTCTTTGGCTGTATGTGCCGCATCTGCAATCTGGTCAAATGGAAGATTTAAACTAGGAGCATAAGTACACTTGCCGCCTGTTATTTCGTTAGCTTCTAAAACTGCTTCAGAGACTAATTTCACTCTCTCGTGCCAGGTAGCCCATGGTTGATTGGCCAAACTGTGGTCGTCTTTTATCATGTCAAAACCCGCAAGAGCCAAGGTGCGCGCCATCTGCGCCAAAGTCTTTGAATCAGAACCCATTGGCTTTAGTGCGGTTGTCAATAATGGTCTCGTCTCTACTCCAAAGAGTTTTCGCAATCCGGAGATTCCAAAGCGTGGACCTTGAAATTTTTTAGTAAGTGCGTCTGGAATGTGCAGATCAACGATTCGAACTCCAGGGAACAAGGAAACATTTCCCCACAGAACATTGAGAAATTGAGTCAACTCTCCACCAACTATATTGATGTCATAGGAAATGGTAATAAGGTGAGATGAATTTGAGTTCGACTCAATCTCCTCGACTTTTCCAACAACTTCTTCTTGAATCCGTGGCTCGGCAAGTTCAAAAGGAAACTCAATGGATTGCTCGACACGGATCACATCGGCAATCTGCTTCGGATCGCTCCCAATATACCTATATGTGACTTGCAGGCGCTCTGAAAGGCTCCAATCGATCATAAAGCTTCAACTTTCGCACTGCTATGCACGTTTATAGAGCGCTGCTCCGCAAGATCGCTCTCCTGGATGCCAAGTTTTTTGCCTAGAATCCTTTCAACTCGTTCGACGAGTGCTTTGGCATCCAAGCCATACTCTGACATCAGAAACTTCTGCGATGCACCATGTGCATATGTATCTTGCAGTCCGATTCTAGAGAGAGGAGCTGAAATGGAGTTTTCAGCCATTACCTCAGCCACGGCGCTACCCAAGCCGCCGATTACTGAATGGTTTTCCATGGTTATTACCCCGTGCTTTGCACTTCGCAAAGCTGCGAGAATTTTGGGATCATCAAAGGGTTTGTGGGTCGAGATGTGAAGATGGGTGATCCCTAAGCCGTTTCCTTGCAGCAATGGGACGGCGCGCAATGCTTCTTCGGTGGCGATACCTGAAGTAATCAGAGTTAGATCATTGCCGGTCGAGAGAATCCGTGCCGTATTCAATTTAAATGGTTCGTCAACCGGGAAAATTCGACTGACTTCACCGCGCAACATACGGATATAGACAGGACCATCCACTGCGTGTGCCACATCCAGAACAGATTGCGCCTCCGTGGCATCGCCAACTTCCAAAATAGTCATATTGGGAATGGTGCGCAGGATCGCAATATCTTCGATAGCTTGATGAGTTACTCCGCCAGGGGTCATAATTCCTGGCAAAAACCCCACAAGCCGAACTTTGAGAGCTGGATAGGCGATAGACATCTGGAGTTGATCCAACGGACGGCGATAAAGAAAGACTGAGAAAGTATGCAACCATGGCTCAAATCCTTCACGAGCAAGCCCCGCCGCAAATCCCATCATGTTCTGTTCTGCCATTCCCATAGAGAAAAAACGGGTGGGATAGGTATCGCGCCATTTACCGACCTCGCACGAATTTGTTAAATCGGCAGAGAGAACTAAGACTTCCGGCTTATCTTTTGCCCAGTCAATAAAGTTTTGTTGATGCGGTCTGGTTACGATCTCGTAACTCATTGGACCATCTCCTTATATGCGTCCTCATACTTTGCCCGTTCGGCAGTACTCGTGAATCGTAAGTAATGAAGAGTGGGCGCTCGTTCGGCAAGAATTGGGAGTCCTCGGACAGGGTCGGTGTAACAGAGTATTGCGTGAGGTTTAGCAGTGTCGGACTGACTTGCAGCAATGATTTCTGAAAGTGAATGCCCATCGACGACGCTCACGTCCCAACCAAAGGACCTAACTCTCTCTGCCAGTGGCTCGATCGCCATTACAGTCTCCATTGGTCCATCGCATTGGGCTTGATTAACATCAACGATTATGCGCAAGCTTGAAAGATTGTGAAAACTCGCAGCGGATAAGGCTTCCCAGGTTTGACCCTCTTGGAATTCACCATCACTCATAAAAACCCAAGTTCGGCCCTCTTCTCCGCGGAGTTTTCGCGCCAGCGCTATCCCCCCTGCTTGAGAAAGCGCCTGTGCCAGCGATCCAGTTGTTGTTTCAAACCCCGGAGAATGTTCGGCGCCGATCATTTCAACAGTAGAGCCATCACGGTTGAAATATTCCAGTCCATCTTCTCTTAAGCGTCCGGTCTCAATAAGTGCTGCATAGACAACCAACGCATAGTGCGCTGGACTCACAATTAGTCGATCAAAATTCGCACCTTTTGGACCGTGAAATTGCGCGCCAGTTTGGTAGGTATGTTCACCAATCTTGGGCACGCCCATAAATTGCGGCGGATCTATCGGAGACTCGACTGGCCCGAGTTTTAACACCCCACCATATAAAGCCGCAAGTAACTCTGCTGCCGAGCAGGCTTGGCTCATATACCCGCCATTATTTGATAGGACATGGCTCAATACGCGCTTCCTGATTCCATGCGCGATTGTTTCCATGCGCTGCAAATCTGCGTTATCAGCCACGGCCGAGTTCATTAACTGCCTTTCGGCTGCATAGGAGATGGATCGAAATAGGCATGCACCCATTCGAATTTTCCATCCCTTATCTTGACTATGTTGACACCATTAATCGTAAATCTTTCACCCTGCGCGGACGTTAAGATCGCAGTCCACTCAAGTGCAGATTGATCTCCAACGGCAAACTCGTTGTTGATCGTAACGTCCAATCCTGGGAAATCAGTTCTTGATGCATCATAAAAAGTGCGAATCTGCTCGTGACCAACGAGAACCTGTCCTGGTGGACAGAATGTTGCATTTGAATGATAGTGAGTTAAGACTTTTTCAGTATCGCGTTCACATTCAGCTTTCCAGTAAGACTCGGCAATCTCGCGTGCTGTGGCCACTTTCTACCTCCCGTCGCCAGTACGTACCTCGTCCATGATTTCCCTAACTTTAGTCGTCACTTCATCAATACTTGAATGTTTATGGCGTTCGCGAATGAGCAACTGCGCAGAACGGAGAACTCCTCGAGCGGCGCCTACACGGATGTTTGGATCAAGGGTCTCAATATCCGTAGTCTTTGCCAAGCCTACGATACGACGGACCATCTTGGCCGCGGCGAAACCAAATGCATCTTCTTTCCACACTTCGAGAAGCACCTCGAGAAGTTGATCGCTAAATACCCGCTTATCTATGCGTGTAGGCCACAACTTTCTGAAATGGATTTCGAATGAGTTCCATAATGCCGTCGGCAAGGTCTGGATGAATTCAACATGCTCCGTTCGACCAAGCGCAATCGATCGGGCCATAGCAATATAGAAATTGGCAAGGACGGCGCCAATATCAAAGGCAATTGGCCCGTAAAATGAGAATTCGGAATCGAATGCTCGCGTCGAAATTTCTGTGCCATCTTCCTTGGATTTGACCATGACAGAGCCGGTATGAAGGTCTCCGTGAATTAGTGCTTCCGCCGCGGTCATAAACTTGAATTTAAGTTCGCCTATTTCAAGCACCATTTGCTCGTCATCGATAATAGCCTGTGCATCTGGTTCATTATCTGATAGATAAGAGTTCCGATCTCCTGGAAAATATGGTTCGGTGAAAACGAGGTCTTCCGTGATTAGGCAGATTTCAGGATTGATGGCACGTGCAATATCCTTTTTATGTTTTTCGGCTCCTGCGCCAAAGATTGAAGTCGCGAAGGTTGCTCGAGCAATATATTCGCCAACGGATTCGGCGCTACCAAAGTTCTTTTCACCAGCGTTGAGGGCGGTTCGCCAAACTTTGTGATCGGAGAGATCTTCCATCGCAATGATGTATCGATCGGTATCGTAAAAATAGATTTTAGGAACGAGGTGCTCTGCGGCCTCAGAGTGGATAACCGTAGTCTCATACTCGATTCGAGCACGATCTGGCGACATAGGCCAGGATGGTCCTACGAGACGAACGTATGGAAGCGCCTGCTTGAGGACGATTCCTTGTCCCTTGCTGTCTTTGACGATGAAAACAATATTGAGGTTTCCATCTCCAACTTCCTTCATCTCAACAATTGAAGTTGGATCAATGACCGAGGCTGTCTCTTTCCGAGAAGCCAAGTAAGCAGGAATATTGTCTGCAGAAAGAAATTCATATGTATGTTCCACGTGAGCGCCCCTTACACGGCAGAGATAAATCGAGATTTTTTGCGAGAAAGCGTGAAGGAGAAAACCAGAGCCAAGAGAAGCACTGACCCCTTAACCACATCTTGTCCATAGTATGGGAAACCGGCAATAGTAAGACCAGTGATGACAACGCCCATGAGAAATGCTCCAAGCGCAGTTCCCCAAGCGTTTGGTTTGCCCATAGCCAACACAGAAGTACCTACGAGAGCAACTGCCACAGAATCAAGGAGAAGCGAGTTTCCGGCGCTGATATCTCCTTGACCAATACGAGATGCCAAAATCAAACCACTAATCGAGGCAAGGAGACTTGAAAGGATGTAGGCAAGCGATCGGTACATCTTCACTCTTATTCCCGCGAGAAGCGCTGCCTCTGGGTTCGATCCGACTGCATACATGGCTCGTCCCCATATGGTGCGAGTCAAAAATAACCAACAAATAACGGTGAGAGTCATCCAGAGGATTACGGCATATGGAATAGGTCCAAATTGACCACCATCAATTTTTAGGAAGGCATCAGTAAATTTTCCAGGTGCTGTCGACCCGTCTTCCATCATCATTCCCGATGAAACAGACCGTCCGTTTACTGGGACAAGTTTGAGCCCCATGATGGCAAACATAGAAGCCAGTGTTGCAAGCAGGTCTGGAATCTTGAGAACAACGATCAAGAATGCGTTTATACATCCAATCACGATTCCAGCCAGAAGAACTAGGGCAACAGCAACTATCGCAGGCTTGTCGTAAACAACCATCGTCATGGCCGAAAGCGTGACCGCCATACCGGCTACCGCGCCTACGGAGAGATCAAGGCCACCGACCGCCATAGAAAAAGTGATTCCAAGTCCAGTGATAGCCACAACAGATGTGTATTTGAGCATTGAGAAGAATGTCGTCGAAAGCCGGAAAGTGTCTTGCGTCGCGAAAAAGAGAACGAAAGAGATAAGAGTGACGAGTATGAATCCATACTTCACCAAGAAATCACGCGCTGCGTATTCGATCCCCGAAGTAGATTTAGTTCGAGTATTCATTATGCCACCTCCGACATTCTCTTGATGATTTCACTTCTCGATGTATCCGATAAATAAGCATCAAACATAATATTTCCTTCAACCATAACGAAGACTCGATCTGCAGATTCGAGGATTTCATCAATGTCTGAAGAAAAGATGATCGCCGCATTTCCGGCTCTTACTAAATCTCTAATTTGTTGCGCGATTTCCCGTCTCGCACCAATATCAACACCTCTGAACGGTTCATCGAGTAGAAGGAGGCGCGAATTCTGCATAAGCCAGCGTCCAACCATCACTTTTTGCTGATTGCCACCAGAAAGCGAATCAACCGTAGATCGGTGTGATTGGGTTACAACATTGAGTCTTTTAATCATGCTCATCGCAAGATTGGTTTCATTGCCGAAGTTCAGAATACCTCCGGATGAGATCCTTTGTAAAAATGGAAGACTCGTCGTGTTCGAGATTGACCAACCTTCAAGAATGCCATCCCTGGCGCGATCTTCAGAAATTAGGAATATTCCTTTTCGAATTGCATCAATGGGAGAGCTTGGTCTAAAAGGTTTGCCAAGAAATTCCAAAGTTCCGGATTTGAATTTTTCAACACCATAAAGTGCACGAGCAAATTCGCTCTTGCCGGCACCTAGAAGTCCAATAACACCTGTCACTTCACCGCTACGAATATCTAGTGACCATGGGCGACTTTCGTCAAAGACTTGAGCCTCTTTGATAGAGAGAATCACATCTTTACCGCGTTGCTCTTCTTGTCCAAATTGTGAATCGCTAAGGTCTAATCCAAGCATGTCGTGAAGTGCGCTATTCCAATTAAATGGTTTCTTTTGAATAGCCTGAATAACCCCATCGCGCAAAATAACCAATCGGTCGGCGAGTTCGTCGATTTCGCCCAAACGATGTGAGACGTAAAGGATTGCAACACCATCGGCACGAAGTTTCTGAATAATTTTGAAGAGACGGACTACTTCGGCGTTCGAGAGCGCAGAAGTTGGTTCATCGAGAATGAGAAGAGAGGGGTTGTTAGATAAAGCTCTAGCTAAAAGGAGAAGTTGCTGATCTGCAATACCCAGATTGAAAACATCGTCTTTAAGGATCGAGTTGTCCCAATCAAGATCCAACTCTTTAAGGGTTTTTTTCGACTCCTGTACCATCTTTGAGGGAGAAGCAATCCGTGAAATTTCACCAAGTGCAATCCGATCAAAAAGTAAATTTTCTGCAACTGTTAGACCAGCGATAATACCCTCGTTGATCTTTTGGTGAACTGTCTCGATTCCTTGCGAACGAGCCTCAAGAGGTGAGTTGATGTTTGCGAGTTGATCATTAATAAGGATCTCTCCTTCAAATTCAGTAAATGCGCCAGAGAGGATCTTTATCAAAGTCGATTTGCCAGCACCGTTTGCACCCAGAAGAGAGACTATCTCCCCGGGTTCAATGCGAAACGAAATTCCTTTAAGAACCTCATTGCTACCAAATGATTTTCGAATAGATCGAATCTCGAGCGATTTCTTCATCAACTCACCTCTTCGGCCGTTAGTTAGTTTTTTCTAGTTTTCTAGACTAGAACTTCACTGATGGGATCCATGCAGCTGAAGCAGCTTTTGACATACTGAGTGCAGGAAGTTTTGCGCGAAGATCAGTCATATTCTTGATCTTGTTACTCTTCAAGAACTTTGCAGTAATCAATACACCAGGAAATGAAACTTCAGTGCTCTTTTGCTGACCAGCGATCTTGAGAGCCATGACACGGACAACGCCTGCACCGATCGCATTTGGATCTGTACCAGCTGTTGCTGTCCATGGACTGCCAGGCTTGGTCATGATTTCGATATCTGCATTTGAGATGTCGA
>CAKKQM010000067.1 GCA_919902125.1 Actinomycetes bacterium
ACTACTCGCGCTGGTCTCTTACCAAGCCCGTTGCGTGATCGATTTGGTTTCACAGCGCATCTAGATTTTTATGATGAAAATGAAATTGCGCAAGTTCTGCAGCGGAGCGCACGGCTACTGGCGTTAACCATTGATGGTGCAGCGATTGCTGAGATTGCTGGTCGATCGCGCGGAACTCCACGGATTGCCAATCGTCTGCTCCGTCGCGTCCGTGATTACGCGCAGGTACGTGGAGCGAGCGAACTCTCGCATAGTGATGCCCGAGCTGCACTGGATATGTATGAAGTAGACGAGATGGGTCTAGATCGCCTAGATCGTGCTGTACTTCTTGCTCTTGTTGAACGATTTAATGGGGGACCGGTGGGGCTTTCTACTCTGGCAATTGCGGTGGGCGAAGAGACTGAAACTGTCGAATCTGTTGCAGAGCCATTCCTTGTACGGAATGGATTTATGGCCAGAACACCTCGCGGTCGGATCGCAACTGCCCTAGGTTGGCGCCATGTCGGGCACGAGCCTCCAGCCACTGTGAGCGCCCCAACTGCCAGCCTTTTCGACACATCCGCTTTAGATGCCTAGACTCTCTTCTCATGTCATCCTTATCACGAACTCCTAAGACTCCACCGCGTCCAGGCCGCACTCTTGCGATCATGGCGCTGGTCATAGTTGCCCTCCTCTCTCTTGTTTTTATTCAAGGCGTAACGTCAGTCCGCCTCGGACTTGATTTGCGCGGGGGCACGAGCGTGACATTGCAGCCGCGATTGGCACCAGGGGAAAGTGGCAAAGTAACAAGCGCGGCGATTGACCAAGCGGTCTCCATTATCCGCCAACGTGTTAACTCATTGGGTGTGGCCGAGAGCGAAGTAACTGCACAGGGCAGTGGTACGAATCGCCAAATTGTTATCTCTGTCCCTGGCGATACTGGACGTCGCGTTGTTGATCTGGTTGGTCAGACTGCGGAACTTCGTTTCAGGCAGGTTCTTGTCTCTGGCGCACCTGGTGCAACTGCGAGCGCTGGCACTTCTGCTGCAACTCCACCAGCTGGCGTTAGTGCTGCGCTAAATGATAAATATGCCGCTCTTGACTGCACGCTACCTGCAAATCGCCAAGGCGCTGGTTCTGATCTTGCGACGGAAGCAATCGTTGCTTGCGATAGAACGGGTTCTGGCAAATTTATTTTGGGACCAGCTGAAGTTCTTGGCCGACAGGTCTCCAAAGCCTCTGCTGCAATCGATCAACAGACAGGTAGCGGCTGGTATGTCTTGCTTACTTTCAATGATGAAGGAACCAAATCTTTTGGCGCACTAACAACGCGGGTGACTTCTCTGGCGCCGCCACAGAACGAGGTAGCTATTGTTCTCGACGGGCTCGTGGTTTCGGCTCCGCGCATCAACGAAGCAATCACATCCGGCAGTGCTCAGATCACCGGAAGTTTTACGCAGATCGAAGCTGAAGATCTCGCAAATGTTTTGAAATATGGATCGCTGCCATTGGCTTTTGACCGCGGTGAGGTGCAACAGATTTCACCAACTCTTGGATCGGATCAGTTATATGCAGGCCTGTTGGCGGGTTTTATTGGCCTAGGTCTAGTCATTCTCTATTCATTTCTTTATTACCGCGGACTGGGCGTGGCCTCAGTTGGGTCCTTGCTGATTGCCGGGTTGCTGGTATATCTACTTTTCCTTCTGCTGGGTGAGTGGTTGGGATTCACGCTTACTCTGGCAGGTATTGCCGGTGCGATCGTGGCAATTGGTATTACCGCCGACTCATTTATTGTCTATTTCGAACGTATCCGAGATGAAGTTCGCGAGGGTCGCTCTCTCCGATCAGCGGTTGAAAGTGGCTGGATACGTGCTCGTCGGACAATTATTGTTGCCGACTTCGTATCGATAATTGCCGCGACATTGCTCTATCTTTTCGCAGTCGGCGGCGTCCGTGGCTTTGCCTTCACCTTAGGACTAACCACTCTGGTCGATCTCTTTGTGGTATTCGTCTTCACCAAGCCGATAGTCACGATTTTGGCACGTCTAAAATTTTATAGTTCAGGTCATCCGCTCTCTGGTTTTTCGGCCAAGAATTTGGGTGTTATCACACCGACTCTCACATCAGCAGTTAAGGAGGCATAAAACCATGTCGAAACTTTCCGGCTTGGGTGGCCGCCTTTATCGTGGTGATACTTCTATTGATTTCATTGGCATGCGTCGTCGTTGGTACGCCTTCTCTGGCATATTGATCATTGTTTCTGCAATTGCGCTCTCTGTGCAGGGTTTGCATCTTGGAATTGAATTCAAGGGCGGTTCGTCCTACACCGTCACCAAGGCCGGCATTTTGGTTGAAGATGCCCGCGCTGCTGTTGCAAGTACAGGCATTCCTGGCGAGACCATTATTCAAAAAATCGGCACAGATAAAGTGCGAGTTCAAACTGGCGCGTTAAGCAATGCTCAGTCCAATCAGGTGCAAGATGCTCTGGCTGCTAAGTTTGCGATTTCCATTGAGGCAATCGATACTCAGATTGTTGGGCCCTCATGGGGCAAAGAGATCACGCAGAAAGCCCTTTACGGTCTCTTCGGGTTCTTGATCGTTGTGCTCTTATATCTAGCAATGGCATTTGAACCCAAGATGGCGATTGCAGCGATCATCGCTGTTATTCACGACGTCTTTATCACTGTAGGTATCTACGCGTTGGTGGGTTTCGACGTGACGCCGGCAACGGTTATCGGCTTCTTGACTATTCTTGGATACTCGCTCTACGACACCGTAATTGTCTTCGACAAAGTCCGTGAGAATACGCGAACAGTCACAAGCACCTCAAAGATGACTTATTCGCAAGCTGCAAACCTCGCGGTCAATCAGACCTTGGTTCGTTCTTTCAACACATCCCTCATTGCGCTCTTGCCAGTAGGTTCTATTCTCTTCGTTGGTGCAGGATTATTGGGTGCGGGAACTTTGAAAGACCTCTCACTAGCCCTCTTCATTGGCCTGGCAACTGGTACCTATTCGTCAATTTTTATTGCAACTCCCATTTTGGCTCGACTGCGCGAGCGTGAGCCCGCAATGCAAGCATTGGCAAAGCGGGTGGCTGCCAGAAATGCTGCGCCAGTAGTTGTGGGCGCAAGGAGCGTTGGAGCATCCAGTGCACCTGTCCCACAGGGGGAGAAGCGCGGCCCACGGAACCAACCAAAACGCAACCGTCGCCGGTAGCTTTCTTCGACAATCCCTACAAATTGGGTGTTATGGGGTTTTGTACGTTGATACCCTTGATTTCGTTGAGTGAGAGATATTCGTACTCCGAGTAACTTAGATTTTTTGGCAGACTTTCGGAGCGTCTCTGGTTTGGCAAGCAAATCGACTCGATTAATAGCAGAGTCTCTTTGCCTACTAAACCAGAGAGGCTGGTTCGAATCCCTTCGGGCGCACACTGGGCGTTATGCTCGCGTCTGAGCGCCTAAACCAATTAATCTGCGGAGATTTATCTTTACGCGCGTTCAACTCCGTGAATTACGGTTGTCACCTAGAGAATAAGTTCAAGAGTTGTGAAATGAGGTGTTGCTCTGACCGACTTCGGGGGAAAACTAGTAACTTATTTAGACCAACCGATACTAATGATTCACGCACATCCCGATGACGAAGTCTTCGCTGGCGGTGCTCTTGCTCCGTGGATTTCATCCCTTGGCGGCACCGTGGTTCTGCATCTCGCAACCGCTGGAGAGGCAGCATTAGGTTCGGGTTATTCACGACGCAATGCACGCGAATTTCGACTCCAACAACTTGATGTTTCCTGCTCCAAACTTGGCATTGCAGATTGGCGGCTGCTCAACAAAGGCAAAGGTTGGATAGATACAGGAGGGATACCAAAGGGAGGCTCACTTTCGTCTGTTTCCCTGAAAGTTCTTACTGAAGAAGTTGTTGACATGGTTCGTCAGGTACGACCGAGTCTGATTATTGCGGTGGGACGAGATGGGCTAACCAATCACCCCGACCATATCTTGATACGAAATGCGATTGATCAAGCCGTTGGTGTCACACAAGATGGTTCACGATGCCATGTTCTTGGAGCCAGATTGCGAAGAACGCATCTTGCTTCCGCAATTCAACAACTTGAAAAGTTGATTCCCGAACCAGTGGGAACTGGTCGGGTAGTAGGAGTTGGCGATGGTACTAATCTCCTTGAAATCTGCGCCCCCAGCAGTACGTCAGCCCGTCGCAAAGCGGCCCTAGATGCCTATTCGGACGGACTTGGCTCATCCGATTTAGAAATGCTGCTAAAAACTTATCATCGTCGCGGCGACACCCTTCTTTTGAGAGCGGCGCTTGATGTTAGTGGTTGGAATAACGAATATTTTGAGCCATTGTTGGATGAAAGAGGAAGCGATCCACTACTACGCTCATAAAACTAGGGTCGTTTCCCAGTGCCCAGTTTCATCCTTTGCCTCAAGCGGTCATGACTTAACTCCAGATGTTGTCACCCCGGATTGAT
>CAKKQM010000068.1:0-31660 GCA_919902125.1 Actinomycetes bacterium
CTAGCCGATGGCAAGTTGAGGCAAGCACGATCACTAGAATTTAGGTACCGTATTGCTCTAAATATAGAGATGAGTTGAGGAAGATGGCCAAGGATCTATTTAGCGCGCTGAAGGTATATCTGACCAAGGTAACCGATGGCGAACGTTCGCCTAAGGAGATTGTATCTGAGGTCAGTACCTGGGTGCGCGAAAGCGGCGAGAGTGTTAAGTCCAAAATTGAAGAAGAGGTAGAGAAATCTGTTTCCAAGATGGGCTTTGTTAAGCGCGAGGAAGTTGATCGGCTCAAGAGCGAGCTTGACCATTTGCGTACGGTTATTTCTTCCGAAGAAGAGAAGATTGTTAAGAAAGTACGATCTAAATCGGCAACAGCAAAGAAGACCGCTAAGAAAGCAGTCAAGAAAGTAGTCAAGAAATAATGACGACATCTCCAGAGTCTGAGAGTTTTATTGAAGAGGTCAAGGATGAGTTGACCCGTATTGATCACTTGCCAGTTACTGAGCATGCTGATCAGTTCGAACAGGTGCATCAAAAGTTAGAACGCGCGCTCTCGACCATTGATGGTCTGTAGAAAGCCCTTATGAAGACCCGTCTGGATGCCGAACTTGTTAGGCGTGGGTTGGCTCGTTCTAGAGAACAGGCGGCCGATCTCATCGAATCGCGTTCCGTGCTGGTTAAGGGCATTCCTGCATCCAAACCGGCGACGCAGGTGGATGCCGAGACCTCCATAGTTTTGCAGGGGGTTAGAGACGATTTTGTTTCACGGGGCGGCCACAAGTTGGCTGGGGCTCTCGATGCTTTTAGTGAAATAGTTGTAGCCGGCAAAAGATGTCTGGATGCAGGTGCGTCCACTGGTGGTTTTACCGATGTGCTTCTGCGCCACGGTGCAGCGCAAGTAGTCGCAGTAGATGTTGGCTATGGCCAATTAGCGTGGGAATTGCGGCAAGACCCACGGGTAATCATTTTAGATCGCACCAATATTCGACATCTCACCGGTGAGATGGTTGGAGCTCCCATTGATTTAGTGGTCGCTGATCTTTCTTTCATTTCCTTGACCCTCGTTCTACCCGCGTTAGCAGCGGTATCCAAACCAGATGCGGATTTTGTGCTGATGGTAAAGCCGCAATTTGAAGTTGGGCGCGAAAAACTCGGGGCTGGTGGGGTTGTCCGAGATCTGCACTTGCGCCGCGACGCTGTTTTAGATGTCGCAGAATCGGCGTATGACGTTGGCCTTGGAACCCTAGGAATTGCCGCCAGTCCGTTACCTGGTCCGGCGGGCAATGTGGAATATTTCCTCTGGTTGCGTCGTGGAGCCGGAGAGATTGACTTAGCTGCCCTTGATCACGCGATTGAAATCGGACCGCAGTGAGTAAAGCGCGGGCACTTCTCTTCGTTATCAATCCCACTCGCGCTGATGCCAAAGGCGCCACTAAAGAACTCGCATCTTTACTCTCGGAGGCAGGTTTTGCACTTTATGCAAACGCCGAATCGCAGATTCCAGATATTGCTCTGGTAACCGCGCAGGCGCTTGAAGAAATCGAAATCGCAATCATTCTAGGCGGTGACGGAACCATGTTGCGCGCGGCCGAAGCAGTTCGGGATACGGATATTCCGTTGCTGGGAGTCAATTTAGGCCATGTAGGTTTTCTTGCTGAAGTCGAGAAACCATCTATTGCTGAGATTGCGCAAGCCGTTATTGCCAGAAGTTATATCTCAGACAAACGGATGGTTCTGGCTTACTCCGTATCGCGCGAGGGTCATGAAGTAGCCCGTGGGTGGGCGCTTAATGAGGTGACCATCGAACGCAATGGAACGACGATGGTTCAACTTTTTGTGCAGATTGATCATCGTCCACTCTCGCGGTGGGGTTGTGATGGATTGATCTGCTCAACCCCAACCGGCTCCACGGCCTATGCGTTCTCAGCGGGCGGCCCCGTAGTCTGGCCAGAGGTGGAAGCGTTGGTTTTATTGCCGATTTCGGCACATGCGCTCTTTGCCAGACCGATGGTTATCTCTCCGCAATCCACCATTGTTATTGATGTCGAATCTAGCGATGCACTGTTATTGGGCGATTCTCTGCGCAAGTTTGCCTTGAAATTAGGTGACCGAGTCACCCTGACCAAGGATGCCGGCAGCGTCCAATTGGCGCACTTGAAAGGGACCCTTTTCACTGATCGTCTGGTTGCGAAATTCAAACTCCCGGTTGAGGGATGGCGCGGTGAGTGAACGTTCCCAATTAGAAGAGATCACCATCCGCGGGCTAGGGGTAATTGAAGAAGCCAGTCTCGAATTCGGCTCAGGATTTACAGTTTTAACCGGCGAAACCGGGGCAGGCAAGACCATGATCCTTACCGCTCTGGCATTGGTTCTGGGCGGGAAGAGTGATAGCGCATTGGTGCGGCAGGGGCGAGAACGTCTGGTCGCCAGTGGGTCCTTCCGAGTGCCGCCGACCATCGCCGGCGTTGCAATTGATAAAGGCGCTGAGGTAGATGAGGGGCTCCTTATTCTGACGCGGAGTGTGAGCGCTGAAGGTAAAAGTAAATCAAACGTCGGAGGAGTTGCGGTGCCGGCGGGGGTGCTTGCCGAACTGAGCGATTATTTGATCGAGATACATGCGCAGGCATCGAGTATGAGTATTACCAAAGCCAATAAACAACGCGAAATTCTTGATCGTTTTGCAGGTGCAGAACTAGTAAGTGTCCTCGAGCGTTATCGCGAAACCTTTGATGCCTACCACCAATTAAGATTCCGGATTCTTCTTCTTCGTAGCAATGTTGCTGGACGCGAGAAAGAGATAGCCAATCTGCGTGAATTCGCTGATGCTTTCAACAAAGTTAAGCCGCAAGCAGGTGAATTAAGCGCTCTTGCGCAGGAGATATCGCGATTGGGTTCAGTGGAGGAACTGCGTAGATCTGTTGGCGCGGCGAGTGAACTTTTAAGTAGCGAGGAAACTGGGGCACTTGACGTATTGGGTTTAGCACGAAAGAGCTTGGAAGCTGTGCAAGATAAGGATCCTTTGATTGCACAGATGACCGAGAATGTAGCTGAAAGTTTCTTCCTTCTTGCTGATGCCGCTAGCGCTGCCCATTCTTATCTAGCAGATCTGGCGGCGGACCCGGCGCGTTTGGAGATTGCGCAATCTCGCCTAGGGGATATAAACACCCTCCTTAAGCGGTTTGCGCAACTCGGCAAAGTCGGAACGGTCGATGCTTTGGCACCAGAGAAAGAGGAACAGATTGCAGAATTGATTACAAAGAACGCTTCGGTTGAAAACTCGATTGCCGACCTGACAGGGGGAGAAGATCGTCTGGTGCAGATGGAGGCCGAGTTAAAGTCCCTTCTTGCTGAGTTGTCTATTAAGTCCGCAGAACTTTCGAAGATTCGCAAGGATTTTGCCAAGAAACTTTCCGCCAGTGTGAGCCAAGAAATTCATTCTCTCTCCATGCCGCATACGCAATTTCTATGCGAAGTGATTTCGCCAGATTACTCAGCGCCATTGCCGGCAAGTACCTTTACCGCAACTGGAGCAGATGAGATCGCGATGTTGTTGCAACCTCACCGGGATGGTCCGCTTGTACCTGTAGCAAAAGGGGCAAGTGGCGGCGAGCTCTCTCGCGTAATGCTGGCTCTAGAAGTAGTCCTTGCACACTCTCAACCAGTTGGCACCTATGTTTTTGACGAAGTAGATGCAGGAGTCGGCGGAAAAGCTGCCATAGAAGTTGGGCGGCGCCTTTTTGAACTCTCTAAAGATGCGCAAGTGATCGTGGTGACACATTTGGCACAGGTGGCCGCATGGGCGGATTCACATTTTGTTGTCCGTAAAAGCGATGATGGTTCTGTTACTCAGAGCGATGTCGCAAAGGTAACCGGAGCTGCGCGGATTGAAGAGATTGCCCGGATGCTTGCCGGACACGAGGATTCCCGGAGTGCCCAAGAACACGCCGCCGAACTGCTGGCCATGCGAGGCTGAAGGTTTCGTCCGAAATCAATGATAGGTTGGTCTTCCATGGGCCAGCCGCATGTGACTAAGCATTTATTTGTAACCGGGGGCGTGGCTTCCAGCCTGGGAAAAGGCCTCACTGCATCAAGTTTAGGTCGACTGCTCCGTTCGCGCGGACTTCGAGTAACGATGCAGAAACTCGATCCTTATCTCAATGTCGATCCTGGCACTATGAACCCTTTCCAACATGGTGAAGTTTTTGTCACCGATGATGGCGCTGAGACTGATCTTGATGTTGGCCACTATGAACGTTTTCTCGATACCAATCTCCATGGCTCTGCAAATGTGACCACCGGCCAGGTTTATTCGCGAGTTATCGCCAGAGAACGTCGGGGAGACTATCTCGGAGAGACAGTTCAAGTAATTCCACATATCACCAATGAAATTAAAGAGCGCATCAGGGCGATGGCTGCACCCGATATCGATATTGTCATTACTGAAATAGGCGGGACAGTTGGAGATATAGAGTCGCAACCATTCCTGGAAGCAGCCCGCCAGATACGGCAAGAAGTCGGCCGCGAAAATGTATTTTATCTACATGTTTCTCTGGTGCCGTATATCGGCCCGTCGGGGGAGTTAAAAACAAAACCAACGCAACATAGCGTTATCGCGCTACGAAGTATTGGTATTACTCCAGATGCGATTGTCATCCGCTCTGATCGCGCAGTCCCAGCGTCGGTAAAAAAGAAGATCTCATTGATGTGCGACGTCGATTTGGAGGCCGTTGTCGCGGCAGTTGATGCCCCTTCTATCTATGACATCCCTAAAGTTCTTTACGCTGAAGGGTTGGATGCTTATGTTGTCCGTCGCTTAGCTCTGCCCTTTAAGGACGTGGATTGGACGCAGTGGAATGCGCTTTTAGAAAAAGTCCATCACCCTGCCCATCATCTTCGCGTTGCTCTTGTTGGCAAGTATGTAGACCTCCCGGATGCTTATCTGTCAGTCACCGAAGCTCTCCGTGCTGGTGGATTTGCCAATAACGCTCGAGTGGAAATCAAATGGGTCATCAGCGATGATTGCGAAACATGGGAAGGGGCTAAAGCCCAACTATCAGATGTTGATGCAATCTGCGTCCCTGGTGGTTTTGGCGTTCGCGGAATCGAAGGCAAAATTGGCGCGTTACATTTCGCGCGCGAATCGAAAATTCCAACCCTCGGTCTCTGTCTGGGGCTGCAATGTATGGTGATCGAAGCAGCGCGGAATTTAGCGGGCATCCCGGACGCTAATTCATCAGAATTTGCACCTGAAACTACCGCTCCAGTAATTTCCACGATGGCCGATCAACGCGCTGCCGTATCTGGGCAAGAAGATATGGGCGCCACCATGCGTTTGGGTTTGTATCGGGCAAAACTGGAGCCTGGCTCACTTGTTGCCAAGACCTACGGTGCACTTGAAGTTTCCGAGCGTCACCGTCACCGTTACGAAGTCAATAATGATTACAAAACTCAGTTGGCCGCGGCTGGATTGGTATTTTCAGGGGTTTTCCCAGAACGTGATCTGGTGGAGTTCGTGGAATTGCCCGCGGAGGTTCATCCTTACTATGTGGGCACACAGGCCCACCCGGAATTTCGATCCCGCCCCACTCGTCCGCATCCGCTCTTTGCGGGGCTGATCGCGGCGGCCCTTAAAGCCAAGCAGTAAAATTCGCCCCTCCCACCCGAGTAGGCTAAAGGACTCAACGACGAGTATTTATAGGAGTTTAACGATGATTGTTGGTGTTCCAAAAGAGATTAAGAGCCAGGAATCGCGAGTTGCGATTACACCCGAAGGCGTTAGTGAATTTATCCGTGCCGGGCATACCGTTATCATCGAAAAAGATGCGGGTATTGGTTCTGCAATTACCGATGCTGATTTTCACGCGCAAGGGGCGCAGATTCTCGATAGCGCAGGTGAGGTTTGGGCGCAGGCCGATCTTATTTTGAAAGTAAAGGAACCGATCGCCGTCGAATATCCGCATATGCGAAAGGGCCAGGTTCTTTTCACATACCTGCACCTGGCTGCATCGAAAGAATGTACTGACGCACTTATCGCAAGTGGTACAACTGCAATCGCATATGAGACCGTAGAAGCGAACGGCCAACTCCAACTTCTGGCTCCAATGAGCGAAGTAGCTGGGCGGATGGCCACTCAGGTCGGCGCTTCGATTCTGCAGAAACCGCACGGGGGACGCGGAGTGCTCCTTGGTGGCGTCCCTGGGGTTGCGCCAGGCAAAGTTGTTGTCATCGGTGGCGGAGTAGCAGGTCTCAATGCGGCAGTTATCGCCCTCGGCATGGGGGCCGATGTCACTGTTCTGGATCGGAGCATCGCACGATTGCAGTACATCGATACGATTTATGGCGGCCGAATCAAGACGTTAGCGGCTTCTCATCGCGCTATCGAACAAGAGATATCCAAAGCCGACCTGGTTGTCGGAGCCGTCTTGGTCCATGGCGCCAAAGCACCCAAGCTCGTCACCAATGAGCAAGTTAAGTCAATGAAGCCAGGATCAGTACTTGTCGATATCGCGATAGACCAAGGTGGTTGCTTCGCAGATTCGCACGCTACAACCCATGCTGAGCCTACATTTAACGTTCATAACAGCATTTTCTACTGCGTAGCCAATATGCCAGGTGCGGTCCCTGTTACCTCTACATATGCGTTAACAAATGCGACGTTGCCATACGCGCTAGCCATTGCCAATAAAGGATGGCTGGCGGCCATTAAAGCTGATAGAAGTCTGGCACTTGGTCTTAACATTCACGAAGGTGGCGTCTATTACGAAGCCGTGGCGAAAGCCCATAGTTACGAATACAAATCTCTGGCTTCTTAAATAAAGTCTCAGAGTGCGCAGATGGAGATTGCAACAGCAATTCGCAATTTCCTAGATCACCTCCGGGTGGAGCGGGGATTGGCTGATAACTCAATTGCTGCTTATCGCCGCGACCTGGCGCGCTTTGAGAGTTTCCTGGCCGATAGAGCACTTAGCCTTACTGCAGTGAACCCCGCAGTGATTGGCGAATTTCAAAGCTTTCTCCGGGCGCTGGGATTGGCCGAGCCAAGTTCGCAACGTGCGCTTTCAGCTCTACGTACTTTCTTTCGCTATCTTGCGCGCGAATCTGGATTGGTTGATCCAACAGTAGATTTGGAGAAATCAAAACAATCGCGCAGATTGCCAAAGGCCCTTACGGTTGCGCAGGTGCTGGCTCTTATTGAGGCGGCTTATCACGAAGGTGATCCCATTACCTTGCGCGATCGCGCTCTCCTTGAACTGCTCTACGGAAGTGGCGGACGGATCAGTGAGATTGTCGGTTTAGATATAGGGGATTTACATCAATACAGTAGCGATGGCACCGAGGTTGAAACGGTGAAATTGCACGGTAAAGGCGGCAAAGAACGGATCGTCCCATTGGGCAGTTTTGCTAGCAAGGCTCTGCGTGATTACTTGACGCGAGTCCGTCCCGATCTTGCCAGTAGGTCAGCTCGTGCGACGAGCGCTCTCTTTCTCAATCGGCGAGGTGCTCGGTTAAGTAGACAATCTGCCTGGCAATTCGTTCTCAACGCTGCCAAATCTGCGGGGGTTGAGGCAAAGGTCTCTCCGCATGTATTCAGGCACTCGTATGCAACTCATCTCCTAGATGGTGGTGCGGATATCCGGGTGGTGCAGGAGTTGCTAGGGCACGCCTCAGTAACGACAACTCAGATTTACACCTTGATTACCATCGATAAAGTCCGTGAAACCTATACTTTGGCGCACCCGCGCGCACGTGATTAAGTATTTATAGACCGCGCAGACGTCGGGCAAGAATGCTCTGATCACCCTTATCCTCAAGGTCAGCGATAATTACGGCGATAGATTCGCGGACGATGCGCCCACGATCTGCGGCAAGACCAAGGTCACCACGGAGTAAGAGTCGTGCTTGATCAAGATCAAAGAGTTCTTCCGGGGAGAGGTAGACAGTGATCTTCTCTTCGTGACGTTCCCGGCCCGATGGTGATCGATCCATATTGGCTACGCGACGCCGGGAAGTTGTCCGTACGCCTTTCTTCTGTGGTCGCACAACTGGCGCAGTTGCACTGGGAGTGGAAGGAGTTGAGGTCAGCGGAGAGGAATCAGGCAGCGCATCACGGACGGCGCTGAGCGCGGGTGTTGTGGAACGAAATAGTTCATCTGCACCTGGCAACCTAGCTCTGCGACTCATCTTGTTCCTCCGATTGCAATTAGTTCACGGGCCAGACGTCGGTAAGACGCTGCGCCCCCTGAATTTTTGGCGTAGGTAGTAATTGGCTCGCCAGCCACAGTTGTCTCTGGGAAACGGACTGTTTGGGCGATAACTGTTTCAAAAACGCTCTCGGGAAATGCTTCCAAGATGCGCTCGAGGACTTGGCGGCTGTGCAGGGTCTGCTTGTCGTACATAGTTGCAAGAATTCCAATCAATTTTAAAGATGGATTGAGATTGATCCGTACTTTCTCTAAGTTTTCTTGTAATTGACGGAACCCATGCAAGGCAAAATACTCACATTGCAATGGGACGATTACCCCGTCGGCGGCGGTTAGGGCGTTGAGTGTTAACTGGCCCAGTGTCGGCTGGCAATCGACCAGAATAATGTCGTAATAGTCTTTGAGGCTGGCCAGTGTCCGCTTGAGAAAGTTCTCTCGGCCCATTTCATTGACCAAAGTGACTTCTGCGGTTGCCAACTCCTTATTCGCTGGTAGGAGGTCCATGCCAGGGACAGAGGTTTTTAGGATGATCTTTTCAATATCCGAATGAGGATCCATCAGCACTTGGTAGACAGTTTCTTCTAGTTGGAGCTCGTGAGCGTTGACACCCAGGCCGACAGATAGAGCGCCTTGCGGGTCAAAGTCCACCAAGAGAACGCGCCGGCCAAGTTCGGCCAGTGCTGCCCCAAGGTTGATTGTCGTCGTGGTCTTGCCTACGCCGCCTTTCTGGTTCACAATCGAGATGACTGTGGCGTGACCATGCTTAGTCAGGGCTGGGGGGGTGGGCCAATTTTTTGGCTTCTTTTTGAGAAGGGTGGAGGTAGTTGCCACATTATCATCAAATGTCGATTTAACGCTCAATCGAGAAACCTCTCTGCCGCCTTATGGACTCACTCTACGCATAGCCCTCATGTTGAGGCAAGTGCGCTAAGGCATGGATAGTTCTAACTGTCCATGAAGTGAGTAAATGTGAAGTACCTTACGGAGGTGGAGACCGCCGCTAAGGATGTAAATGCTGAGATAACACGTGGTTTTGCTGTCCATCTAAATAATTTTGACGGGCCCTTTGACTTACTGTTGCAGCTTATTTCGCGTCACCGGATGGATATTACCGAGGTTGCCCTGAGCTCGGTTACTGATGAATTTATTTCTTATATCCGTGCCCTAGAGGTCTCTGGAGAGGGTTGGCGGCTAGATCAGGCAACTGAGTTCCTTGTGGTTGCTGCCACCCTTTTGGATCTCAAGGCAGCTCGCCTCCTGCCAAGTGGCGAGGTGGAGGACGAGACCGACCTTGCCCTTTTAGAGGCGCGGGATATTCTCTTTGCCCGCCTGCTTCAATATCGAGCATTTAAGGAGATTGCGGCAAGGTTCCACGATCGGATTGCACTCCAAGATAAGAGTTTTGCGCGGGTGGTCGCGCTGGATCCTTCCTTGGCCAGCCTATTGCCAGAGGTATTGATCGGCGTAGGGCCGGAGCGTTTTGCAGCGATCGCCGAACGTGTCCTTGCTCCCAAGATCTCTCCTACAGTGGCAATGGAGCATCTCCACTTGCCTTTAGTTAGCGTGGCAGAGGAGTCACGCTGGGTTGTAGAGGCGCTCCGGCGCTCTAAGTCTATGAATTTTCGCACTTTGGTGGCCGATGCGCAGAGCACCCTGATTGTTGTGGCGCGCTTCCTTGCCCTGCTTGACCTCTATCGTCAAGGAGTCCTTCGGTTTGACCAAGTTGCCGCTCTGGGTGAGTTACAGATTAGTTGGACAGGATCAGATTCCGGAGAAATTGAGGCCGGAGACGAGTTTGATGTACCTGTAATTTTGGAAAAATCAGATACAGAGGAGGGATCAAGTGTCTAATTCTGAACTTGAACGTTCGATAGAGGCGATCTTAATGGTGGTAGATGAACCAGTGACAGAGTTAACGCTAGCTCAAGTCCTGGAACGCCCTATCGACGAGATCGTGGAGGCTCTGGCTCGTCTTGAGGGCGCCTATGGTGAACATGGTTTTGAACTCCGTCAGATCAACGGGGGATGGCGTTTCTACAGTCGGGCTGATTTCTCGTCCGTGGTGGAACGGTTCGTTCTGGATGGACAGCAATCTCGATTAACTCAAGCAGCCCTTGAGACTCTTGCCGTGATCGCCTACCGCCAGCCAATCTCGCGTGCCCGCGTATCAGCGATCCGTGGCGTCAACGTGGAAGCGGTGATGAAGACGCTCGTGACCCGCGGGCTTGCTGAAGAGTCCGGCGTGGAGCATGAAACCGGGGCCATCCTTTATAGGACCACCAGTTATTTTCTTGAGCGCTTGGGGCTCAACTCCCTTAATGACCTTCCGGCTCTGGCTCCATATCTGCCAGATCTTGACCGCCTGGATGAGATTTTGGATTCGCTGACCGATTAACGGCCTGGGACGGGCGCGGGTAGAATGAACCCCATGGCCCTGACTCGTCTCAACAAAGTGATTGCTGATGCTGGGATTACCAGTCGGCGTGGAGCTGATGAACTTATCTCTGAAGGCAGAGTGAGCGTCAACGGTTTAGTGACCCGTGAACTTGGAATTAAGGTGGATCCAGAAATCTCTCAAGTCATGGTTGATGGTGAGACAATTACTACAAGTTTCACTAAGACTTACCTTGCACTTCATAAACCACGTGGCGTTGTGTCTACTATGTATGACCCAGAGGGGAGACCATCTCTGAGTGACTTTATCTCCTTGCGGACGGAACGTTTATTTCACGTTGGGCGTCTAGATAAGGAGAGTGAAGGGCTTATTCTTCTCTCCAATGACGGAGAGATGACCTTTAGGGCCACCCATCCTTCTTACGGATTAGAGAAGACGTACCTCATCGAATTTGTTGGGAAATTACCCAAAGATGCAGAAAAAAATCTCCTGCGGGGAGTTGAGCTAGAAGATGGTCTGGGTCGAGTTTTAGATTTTAAAGCACTCTCTCCTACCTGGATAGAGGTAACGATCCATGAGGGTCGCTACCACATCATCCGCCGGTTGATGGAGGCGGTTGGAGTAGAGGTGGTCAGGTTGATAAGAACCCGTTTTGGCCCCATCCTCTTAGGCGACATCCTGGAGGGGCGTTGGCGGGATCTTAATGAGGTTGAATTGATAAATCTACGAAAGGCTTTAAAACTTTAGCGGTTTATCGCTTTTTCAGAGTTTCACTATAAATCGTTTTACCAATTTATCGACATTCATTTGAGAGTAAATAACTATTTGTCGATATTTAGAGAAGACTCCCACGCTTAGTATTAGGTGAGGGTGTCGGTTTATCGATACTAACCATAACTGTCGGAACCTGAAATTAGCAGGTACTGGCGGATACTTATTAATCGAGATGCTGAGAAATGTATAAATATCTTTACCGATAAAGTTACGAAACGATAGTAATCTCAACACGGGAATTAAAGGTTGGGAGTATCCTGCTCCCATGAGTGTGAGAGCTATCCGTGGTGCGATCCAAGTGGAGTCCAATACGGTGGCATCAATACATGCAGGGGTGAAGGAGTTATTAACTGCGATCTGCGAAAATAATGCTCTAACACCTTTGGAAGTTATTTCAGTAATTTTAACCTCGACTCCAGATTTGACGGCCGATTTTCCAGCTGCTGCTGCCCGTGAGATTGGTTTTGGGGCAGTTCCGCTGCTCTGTGCGGCAGAGATCGATGTTCCCGGGGCGCTAGCTCGGGTTATCCGGGTTATGGTGCACTGTGAGAGCGATAAAAACGCAGATCAAATCAGTCATATCTACTTAAAAGGTGCAGTAGCACTCCGTAAAGATCTAGCCCAGTGAAAAAAGTCAGAGTTATTGGCGCTGGCCTTATAGGGACATCGATTGCATTAGGACTCGCAGGCAAGGGCATTGCAGTAAAGATGGTGGACTCAGACCAGGCTCGTGCTGGCCTAGCTCAAGATCTGGTGGGAGAGGCTTTTGAAGGTCCGGCAGAGCTGGTAATTTTTGCCCTACCTAGTTCGTATCTTTCAAAGGTCATAGTGGCTGAATTTGCGCTAAATCCGCAGGCTACATTTATGGATATAGGTAGCACTAAGACTAAACCTCAAGGTGAAATCGATACATTGCCAGGATTGGCAGCCCGATTTTGCGGGACTCACCCGATGGCTGGGCGTGAAATCGGAGGGCCAGAAGGGGCCAGAGCAGATCTTTTTGATGGACGGGTCTGGATTTATACTCCAACTGCCCAGAGCCAGGATGAGGTAATCGCAACCGTCCTTGAGTTAATTGCCTTACTTAATGCCACGCCCATAAAAATGGATGCGGCAGGGCATGACGCAGCGGTAGCCCTCATTTCACATCTGCCCCAAATCTCCGCCTCGCTTTTAGCCAAACAATTACTCAGGGGCGATGAAAGTTGGATGGCGCTGGCAGGGCAAGGTTTGAAAGATGCCACGCGGATTGCCGCGTCAGAGCCCAGCCTCTGGCAGGAGATCATTTCTGCCAACAGAGGAGAGATTCGGCCCCTGTTGCTAAACCTAGAGAAAGATCTCCATCAACTCATCACCAGTCTTGATGAAAGTACTGCAATCGAATCAGTAATTGCAGATGGCCGTCTGGGCCGAAAGAGAATTCCCGGCAAACATGGTGGCCGACCGCGTGATTATCACTTTCTACCGATTGTTATTGAAGATAAAGCAGGGCAACTGGCAGCCCTATTCCAAGAGTGCGCAATTGCGGGGGTTAATATTGAAGATCTCTCGATCGAACATTCACCAGGACAATTCACCGGACTGGTCACATTGGCGTTATCACGCGATGATGCCGAAAAATTATCGAAGCATCTCCTATCGCGCGGGTGGAAAGTTCATGCTTCTAGCTAAACGGCAGCGAAACTTGGGTGAATTTAACCGACTAGACTTACGTTTATGGGCATTGTTGTAGCAATTGATGGCCCGAGCGGAGCAGGAAAATCTAGTACCGCCAGAGCAATTGCTCTGCGAGCCAGTTGGAGTTACCTAGATACGGGCGCCCTATATCGCGGCGCTACCTGGTTGGCTCTGCGCGACAAAATTGTGGAACCAGCACAGATTGTTGCGGCGCTAAAAAATTCGCCGCTGAAGTTTGATACCGATCCCGCCGAACCGAAACTTTTTGCGGGGGATACCGATATCACCTCCGAGATACGTTCAGTTGCTGTCACCGATCACGTAAGTGAGGTGAGTGCGCATCCAGAAGTCCGTAAAGCGCTGCTTGTCTTGCAGCAAAAATTGATCACCGGCGCCCGCCGCGGCATAGTGGTGGAAGGCCGAGATATTGGGACCGTCGTTGCGCCCGATGCCGCCCTTAAGATATTTCTTACCGCAGATCTTTCAGCTCGCGCGCTACGCCGCGACCGCGAACTTGCTCATACTGATTCAACGTCGCAGGTGGGAGAAGTTGAGAAGTCTTTACACCAGCGCGACATCACCGATTCGACGCGCGCGACATCACCGCTGGCAATGGCCCCAGATGCCATCGCCATTGATTCCACGCAATTGAATCTAGAGGAGACCGCGGAACGGATCTGGGAGCTCCTTAAAGAACGCCGCCTGCTGGGTTTGCCGATTGTCGCCCTCCTGGGCCGTCCCAATGTAGGCAAATCAACGCTTATCAATCGATTTTTAGGTCGCCGCGAAGCGATCGTTGAAGATACACCTGGGGTCACTCGGGATCGTGTTACATACGAGTGCGAATGGAACGGTCGCGATTTTATGGTTATGGATACCGGCGGATGGGAATCCAAACCTGATGGCATCTCAATTGGCGTCAGCCTCAGCGCTGAATTAGCGATGAAAGAAGCTGATGTACTTCTTTTAGTTGTAGATTCGCAAGTGGGCGCTCTCGACGAAGATGACGTACTCGTGCAGGAACTCCGTAAGATGAAGAAACCGATCATTCTGATAGCTAATAAAGTTGATGGACCAAGCGAGGAAGCAGAAGCGCACGGTCTTTGGAATTTAGGTCTAGGGGAGCCGCATTTCGTTTCAGCCCTCCATGGTCGCGGCAGCGGGGATTTGCTCGATCGGATCGTCGAAGTCCTTCCCGAAGTTGGTGGCGCACAGGTGCAAGATGGCTATCGTCGCGTTGCGCTTATTGGTCGACCCAATGTTGGCAAATCCAGTCTTCTTAATATTTTGGCGGGTCAGAATCGATCTTTAGTGGACGATGTTGCGGGCACCACCAGAGACCCAGTGGATGAATTGATTGAACTTGGTGGGTCGATTTGGAGATTTATCGACACGGCCGGAATTCGGCGCCGTGCAAACCAACAGAGTGGGACCGATTATTACGCGACGCTACGGACGCAAATTGCCCTTGAACGAGCCGAAGTCGCAGTCGTTGTTCTTGATGCATCAGTCCCCATCTCCGAACAAGATCTGCGGATCATCACTATGGTGGAAGAGGCCGGCAAGGCTCTGATCATCGTCATGAATAAGTGGGATCTCGTCGATGAAGATCGGCAAATTTCTTTAGATCGCGAGATCGATCGCCATCTGGATCAAGTGGAATGGGCACAACGGGTCAACCTTGCGGCTAAGACTGGGTGGCATCGCGATCGTTTAGCGCCTGCCCTGCGGACAGCGCTGACCAGTTGGGAAAAACGTATTCCAACCAGCAGGCTCAATTCGTTCCTTGGCACACTGATTGCGGCAACCCCGCCACCTGTGCGCGGTGGCAAACAGCCCAAGATCATGTATGCCACCCAGGCTGGGATCGCGCCGCCTCGTTTCGTAATCTTCGCAACGGGGTTCCTGGAAAGTTCATATCGCCGTTTTATTGAACGTCGCCTGCGCGAAGAGTTCGGCTTTCCTGGCACCCCGGTGCAGGTTGCGGTTCGGGTGCGCGAGCGCGAGTAAGATCTGATTTCGGCGAGTAATCGTCACCGGGGCGTAGCGCAGCTTGGTAGCGCACCAGGCTGGGGGTCTGGGTGTCGCAGGTTCAAATCCTGTCGCCCCGACATGGCAGAGAATTTTTTCACAATTCCCAATGCTCTGACGATTCTGCGCGGATTTGGAATACCTCTCTTCGTCTATCTGGCTTTAGCTCTGCATGCTGATAGCGCTGCAGTCGCTGTCTTGATTATCGGCGGGGCAACCGACTACTTCGATGGGAAACTGGCCCGGGCATGGAATCAAGAATCGCGGGTAGGCGAACTGCTAGATCCGGCGATTGATCGGGCTTACATCGCAACTACGTTGGTGGTTCTCTATCTCCGCGACGTGATTCCACTCTGGATAATTCTGTTGCTGCTGGGACGCGATCTCATTCTTGGAGTGCTGGCCCTTGCCATGAAACGCGCGGGGTCTGGCCCATTAACAGTGACCTATCTTGGCAAAGCGGCAACATTCAATCTGCTCTATGCCTTTCCATTACTTCTCCTAGCGCAATCTGATTCGCCATGGAGCAACTTTGCATTTGTAACTGGGTGGAGTTTTGCGCTCTGGGGTGTTGCGCTTTATCTGGCAACTGGATTTGATTACTTCCGTAAGGGTTGGCATTTTATTGCAGATGCAAAGTAGGATCCGTACTCACCCGCTGGCGAAAAGGAGATATGCGTGTCACAGATACCCGAAGCATTGCGTTACACCAAGGAACATGAATGGGTCGCTGTAACCCCAGATCCTAAGCGATTACGGATGGGTATTACGGACTTTGCGCAGAGCGCCTTAGGTGACATCGTCTACGTGCAGTTGCCCAAGGTTGGTGATCTTCTGGTAGCAGGCAAAGTCTGTGGAGAAGTTGAGTCTACAAAGAGTGTTTCAGAAATCTATGCACCATTAACCGGGGCAGTGGTGGCAGTTAATGAGTCGCTTACCGCAACTCCTGAGATTCTCAACTCTGATCCCTATGGCAACGGCTGGATCGCAGAGATCGAGATTACAGTGGAACCAACCGACCTTCTTTCAGCGAGCGAGTACACCCAACTTACCGCTTGACCTTCGCTTCACAGGTCTCTAGGGTCAGTCTCAACCTAATGTTGAGAACGGTGGTGAATGCGTGGCAACAGTAAAGCCAGAGCCAGATCTCACAACCACGCTTCACTTAGGAACTCGCGTGAGTCCGGGAGAGATCTCTTCTGCTCGGTCGCAAGGGATCTTAGAGAAACTATCTGATGAAGACCGCCAGATAGTTGAGGAGCTCTCACCTGAAGATGCGATGTTGATTGTTCATCGTGGCCCAAGCAAAGGGTCTCGTTTCCTACTCACGGTGCAAGGGTCAACGATCGGCCGTTCGCCAGAGAGTGATGTTTTTCTCGACGATGTAACTGTGTCGCGTAAACATGCGCGGATAGTTGCCACAAGTGCGGGCTCTTACAGATTGGAAGATCTGGGCAGTCTCAATGGTACTTATATAAATAATGAATCAGTAGCCGAGGTTTCTTTGGCTAGTGGAGATGAAATTCAAATCGGTAAGTTTCATATGCTTTTTCTTAAGGGGAAAAAATGAGCGTTCCTGCGCGCGCGTATCTAAGTATTGGTGAAGTCCTTAGTAAGTTGCGGGGAGATTTTCCTGACATCACAATTTCTAAGATTCGATTCTTGGAATCTGAAGGTCTCATCGAACCACAGCGCACTCCATCTGGATACCGCAAATTTACCAACACTGATCTAGAGCGCCTGCGTTATGTATTGCTCGCCCAACGCGATCACTATCTACCTTTGCGTGTTATTAAAGAAAATTTGGATGCCCTTGATCGCGGTCTACAACCTGCACAGATGGCCGGGGGAGCGCCGACTCCGCGTCTGGCCAGTGTTGATGGCGAATTGGCTCCATCTAGTTTCGGTGAAGGCAGTGACTTACGTTTATCTCGTGATGAATTGATTAAGTCCAGTGGAATTACCGATGAGCAATTGGTTGAACTGGAGTCCTATGGCCTTATAGCACCACGCGGTCGTCATTACGATGGCGATGCTCTGGCAATCGCGCGCGCGGTGACGCAGATGGCAGGTTTCGGAATCGAGCCACGCCATCTGCGTTCATTTAAGTCAGCCGCTGACCGCGAAATTGGTCTGATAGAACAGGTGATTACCCCGTTGGTCCGTCAGAAGAATCCAGAAGCGAAAGCTCGCGCGGAAGAAGTTCAGCGCGAGATCGCTTCGCTCTCGGTACGTTTGCATGCCGCCCTCGTCCGCGGCGGACTACATCGTCTCCGGTAGATGAGATGATTCCGGTAGAGGTAGTTGGTGTACGGGTAGAGATGCCTTCCAACCAGCCCATTGTTTTACTTAAAGAAATTGCTGGTTCCCGTTTCCTTCCAATCTGGGTCGGTGCCGTAGAAGCCACTGCGATTGCTTTTGCCCAACAAGGGGTTGAGCCGCCGCGGCCCTTGACTCATGATTTGATGAAAGATCTTTTAGAAAAATTGGAGGCAACACTTACCGCAGTACATCTAACCGAACTTCGCGATGGTGTTTTCTATGCCGACCTCCACCTGCGTACCTCGCAGGATCAGGCAGTAGTGGTAACAGCCAGGCCCTCAGATGCAATCGCTCTAGCATTGCGGACACAGAGCAATATCTTGGCTAGCGAAGAACTCTTGGATGAAGCCGGCATCGAGATTCCCAATCAAGATAGTTCGCAAGCAAATGATGAAGTAGAACGCTTCCGTGAATTTCTCGACCAGATTAATCCGGAAGATTTTGCTGGATAAAATGATTTCATCATCAATTCACGCTGGCTATAGACGCGTGACCCATGACGGCGTTACGGTCAGTAGATGTTAATCCGGCGAGTCGCCCTCATCCTTCGGATCGGTGCGAGCCTTTTCTTCTTTGCTTCCTTAATACTTCTTTTTAAACCAGAGTTAGTGGCTGGATATATCGGTTTCGATTCTGCAGTAGTTACTCCCGAATTACGTTGGATCCTTCAGATGATGGGGGCGGTCTTTCTGGTTCCCGCTCTGCTAGCTCCAGTTGTCGCAGCTTTTGCAGGCGAGCGTGGCTTACGACAGGCCGCCAGCGGAATGACCTTTATCTGGCTGGCAATTGCCACGCTAATGGTCTTTGCCCCGGTTAAGTGGGGTAATGGAAAATTCTCAGTCATCGCCATCGGCTATCTTTTTAGTTTCGGGTACCTCTATGCCCTCCGTGGACGCCGCCGAAACCGTTAACCTCTACTTGAGGTTTATCGTGTTGATCATTGATTACTCTGCAAAGCCCTCGTAGGCTAACAAACCCCTGAGAATCGAGTCTGCCCGTGGCCGAAGAAGATTTTACGCAAATTGGTTACCGCGGGGCTACTGCCTGCGCAGCGGCGGGAATTTCTTATCGCCAATTAGATTATTGGGCGCGGACAGGCCTGGTCGAGCCAAGTATCCGTCATGCCATGGGCTCGGGAACACAACGACTCTATGGCTTTCGCGATATTTTGGTTTTGAAAATCGTGAAACGTCTCCTAGATGCAGGGGTCTCGCTGCAAAATATCCGTACCGCAGTAAATCATCTACGCGATCGTGGGGTTGTCGACCTAGAGCGGATCACCTTGATGAGCGATGGTGCATCAATTTATGAATGTGCCAGCCCCGATGAAATCATCGATCTACTTGCAGGCGGACAAGGTGTCTTTGGAATTGCCATTGGAAAAGTGTGGAGCGAGGTTGAAGGCTCTCTTGCAACCTTGCAAGGTGAGATTGACGGTCACCTCGTTAGTGGTGAAAGTAACGACGAACTAGCCGAACGTCGAAAACGCAAAGGCGCCTAATTCGCTTATCCTTCTTCCCTGTAGATGGTCTATAGATGGCCATATAAATGGGAATGGGATAAGGGACGATGACACTGCGATATGAGGCCTTTGAGAAAAGACATATTGGTCCATCTTCAGGCCAAGCAGCGAGGATGCTCGCAGAGCTTGGATTTTCTTCACTCGAAGAGTTCATAAAAAAAGTCGTACCTTCCAATATTGCTATCGGTCAGAAGTTAGCTGAAGTATTGCCTCCACCATTGACCGAACCTGAAGTGATTGCAGAACTTGCAGCACTTGCCCAGCAGAATGAAACCTTTACTTCTCTCATTGGCACCGGTTATTACGGAACGATCACTCCGCCAGTTATCTTGCGCAACGTTCTGGAAAACCCAGCGTGGTATACCGCATACACGCCATACCAGCCCGAGATTTCGCAAGGTCGCCTGGAAGCACTCTTTGCTTTTCAAACCCTTATCTGCGATCTCACCGCGTTGCCGATTGCGAATGCATCAATGCTGGATGAAGGCACCGCCGCAGCCGAAGCAATGACTCTTGCACATCGGGTATATAAGGGGAGTGATGCGGCTGTTTTCCTCATTGATGAGAATGTGCACCCGCAGACTCTGGCAGTTATCGCAACACGTGCCAAGCCACTTGGCATCACTCTAGAACTATTCGATGCGGCCGCTACCGATTCGTTGCCGAAAGTGGACTTCTTTGGCGCTCTGGTGCAGTACCCCAATACTTTTGGAGAAATTTGTGATTACTCTGCCTTGACGGCCAGCGTTCATGATCGTGGTGCACTGTTAATTGTGGCGGCAGATCTGCTGGCTCTGACTTTGCTCAAAGCGCCAGGGGAGTGGGGTGCGGATGTTGCGGTGGGATCTGCGCAGCGATTCGGCGTTCCGATGGGTTTTGGTGGCCCACATGCTGGTTTCATGGCGGTACGTAATGGTCTAGAACGTGCCATGCCTGGTCGACTAATCGGTCAGAGCGTTGATGGAGATGGCAATCCTGGATTCCGTTTGGCATTGCAGACGCGCGAGCAACATATCCGGCGCGATAAAGCCACGAGCAATATCTGTACCGCGCAAGTACTCCTTGCCGTCATGAGCGCCTTTTATGCAATGTGGCATGGCCCGATTGGTCTGCGAACAATTGCCATGCGCATCCATCAACAGACGCACTCTCTAGCTAAAGCGTTAGAAGCAGGCGGATATTCGGTTCTAACGCAGAATTATTTTGACACGCTTAGAGTCCAAGTCGGCGATGCCAGTGTCATTCATGCAAGAGCGCAAGACGCGCATCTGAATCTGCGCTTTATCAGTGATAACGAGATAGGTGTCTCACTGGATGAAAGTACGAGCGCTCAGACGATGCAGATACTCTCGCAGGTATTCAAGATTTCACTTGCCACGGGGGAGAGCGGCATAATTCTCAATGTGCCTGCAGTGTTGCATCGTACTTCTGCTTATTTAGAACATCCAATTTTCAATACCAATCACTCCGAGACGGCGATGATGCGTTACTTGCGCACGCTAGCTGATAGGGATCTGGCACTAGATCGCACCATGATTCCACTGGGTTCGTGCACCATGAAACTCAATGCAGTAACCGAAATGGAAGCTGTGACATGGCCGGAGTTCTCATCGTTGCACCCGTTCGCTCCCATCAATCAGAGCACTGGTACGCGCACGATGATTGCACAACTCTCGCAGTGGCTGATTGCTATTACCGGATATGACGCAGTATCGCTACAACCCAATGCCGGCAGTCAGGGCGAATTTTCCGGATTACTCGCAATAAGAAATTTTCATGATTCACATGGAGATACAGATCGCACTATCTGTCTCATACCTTCCAGTGCGCACGGAACCAACGCTGCTAGCGCTGTTATGGCTGGTATGAAGGTCGTCGTAGTTGCTTGTGACGAGCAAGGCAATGTCAGCCTCGCGGATTTGCGGGCAAAAATTGCCGAACACTCAAGTCACATTGCCGCGTTAATGGTCACCTATCCATCAACACACGGCGTTTTTGAAACTGCAATCACCCAAATTTGCGGACTCGTACATGATGCTGGCGGCCAGGTATATGTAGACGGTGCTAATTTGAATGCGCTGGTAGGTCTGGCACAGCCTGGAAAGTTTGGCGCAGATGTTTCACACCTCAACCTCCATAAAACATTCTGCATTCCACACGGTGGTGGGGGACCAGGGGTTGGGCCAGTTATCGCGCGGGCACATCTGGCTCCGTTTCTGCCAAATCATCCGATGGATGCAACTGCCGGTCCTGCCAGCGGGCCTGGTCCTGTCAGTGCAGCGCCTTTTGGTTCAGCTAGTATCTTGCCAATCTCGTGGGCTTACATCCGTCTCATGGGGGGAGCAGGGCTGACACATGCTACTGAGATAGCAATTCTCTCTGCCAATTACATTGCGCATAAATTGAATCCTTACTATCCAGTTCTTTATTCAGGTGAAGGCGGCTTGGTTGCACATGAATGCATCCTTGATTTGCGCGATATCACCAAAGAAACTGGGGTAACGGTTGATGATGTAGCAAAACGATTGATGGATTACGGATTCCACGCTCCAACTATGAGTTTTCCAGTATCGGGTACTTTGATGATCGAACCAACCGAGAGTGAAGATATTGTCGAACTTGATCGATTTATTACCGCGATGATCGCCATTTATGGAGAGATCCAAGAAGTCAGTAAAGGGACTTACAGCCACGCGGATTCGCCTCTGATGAACGCGCCGCACACCGCAGAAATGGTCACAGCCGAGAGTTGGAACCATCCTTATTCACGCGAGACTGCGGCATTCCCAACCGGGATTACCTCAAAGGAGCTCATCGGGCGACGCGGTAAATACTGGCCCACAGTGGGGCGTATTGATAGCGCTTTTGGGGATCGGAATCTGATCTGTACCTGTCCGCCGATCTCTGACTTCGCCTAATTATTTAGGGAGAGGGGATCTCTGAAGATCCTTCGCCTCACTTAACATAATGTAACTTATCGGCGTTAATCTCAAACCTACGTTGTAGTCCCCAGATGCTTACGTGAATAAGTGCCTCTCGGACTATCCGCTTGCTCATTTTGGACTGGCCCATTTCGCGTTCCACAAAAGTGATTGGCGACTCGACCATTGCTGCCGCAGCAGATGAGGCAGCCCGGATCATCTCAATTTGAAAACAGTAGCCATCGGAGGCAATAGCATCCAGGCGGAGCCTTTCTAGCAGGCTACGCGAATAGATTCGAAAACCGCCAGTAAGGTCCCTAAAGGGCAACTTCAGGGCCCAGCGGGCATAAGAAGTACCCAGGCGAGAAAGCCATTGTCGATACCTGGGCCAATTCTCAATAGCACCTCCTGGCATCCATCTGGTGCCTAGAACGACATCTATCTCTGGCCTGGCATGTAGGAGCATTGCGGCAAGATCTACCGCCCGATGGGATCCATCGCCATCCATTGTCACCAGATGGCTAAAAGTGGAATGGTCTAGGGCCCATTGGATACCAGCTCTATAGGCCCCTCCTAAGCCAGCCTTCTCTTTCCGGCTCAGCAGATGCACCCGCGGTGAACCGATTCTAGAAACAATCGCCCCGGTTCCATCTGGTGAATTGTCATCCACAACAAGAACCTCAAGATCTACGGGTAATACTAAAAGAGAGTCGACAACCGCGCCGATTGACGCGACCTCATTAAAGGTAGGGATGACAACTAATAGTTTCATAGTTTCACCGAATGCGCCGTCTTCTATTCATGGTTGAAACGATAAACCAAAACAACAATGGGAGTAAAACGAGTGTCCATTCCATCCATGCTCCTAAAGAATCGGCAATGGAGCGCTTAGCGTTTAAAGAAAGATCTTGGGCTAGAACCTCCGCTCGATCCTGGGCGGTCCGTTGAATGACTCTCCCCCGCATATCAATTACCGCACTGATGCCTGAGGTTGCCACGCTAACAACTTCGCGTTGATGCTCAATCGCACGGATGCGAGTAATTGCCAATTGTTGGGCGCTCTCTGCAGAGAGCCCAAAGGTCGCGCTATTGGTCTGCACAACCAGAAGGTTACTTTGAGCAGCCATCTCGCGTCCCAATTGATCATCTATCAATTCATAGCAAATTATTGGCGCGATAGAAGCAGATCCAACGCGATGCATCACGGTTTCATCTCCTGGACGAAAATCTGTAACATTTTTAGCATAGGGAGAAACAAATTCTGCCAGTGTACGCAGCGGTATATATTCACCGAAAGGAGTTAGGTGTTGTTTGATGTATTGAGATGTTGCTCCTGTTTCGGGAACCCAAAGAATTGAAGCATTTTCGAAATACTCGTTCTTATTTAAAACTGCTCCCATCAAAATTGGTATCTGGTACTTGTCGACTAAATTTTGCAACTCTTGGCCCACGGCAGCGTTATGGAATGGATCGACATCCACGCTATTTTCCGGCCAGAGAATGAGGTCTGGTCGTTTGGCCGAGGTCCGTAAATAGTTCTCAGTGGCTATCAGATGATTATTGAAGACCGCGGTTGCCCGCGAATTAAAATCCAACCCTAAAGTTGGCACTCCCCCTTGAATCGCAACGACAAAAAAGGTGGGAAGCCGCTCTGTCTTCTGGATCAGAAGCGTTGAAGAGAGCAATGTGAGAACCAGAGCGACTGCTAAGAGACTTTTTGTTTTTTCACGGCGAATTACGAGATAGAGCAATACGCCAAGCAGGGCAACAATAAATGAAAGCAGGCTTGCTCCCCCGAGCGCTGCCAATGGTGCATAAGGAGCATCTGGTTGACTAAAAGCTAATCGACCCCAACCAAATCCTCCAAAAGGAAAACGTGAACGTAACACTTCTAAAGCTAGCCAACCGGAAGGGAAAAGAAATACCCGCCACGAACGAATACGCGAGATAAATGCTAATGGGATAAAAAAAGTCGACTCCAGGATGGTGAGAAAAATCCAGGGAATCGCGCCGACGTAAGTACTACTCCAATGGAGCAGTGGTCCAAAGAAAGTTAAACCGAAAACAAAGAGCGAAGTGATGCGCCAGGCAAGGGATCTACTCTCTAGCGCTATGAGTAATAAGGCAATCGCCAAAGGCGCGCTCCACCAGATACCGATAGGTTCAAAAGAGGTATTAAGAAGAAACCCGCTAAGTGCAGCAAGAAGAATTACCACCCCAGAGCCGCTATCAATCGATCAATACTGGTACCCAGAGCATATTCTTCCTTAAGCGCATATATAGCACTCATATCTTTCGGACGCTGCGGCAGCGTTAAAGAAACTTGCGGCAGCGAAATGTCAATTGCGCACTGCACTAGCGTTGGCGCAATTGCTAAATAATCGCGACCAGCCAGAATCTTCTTGATTAAGGCCGCCGTCAGTGATGGGTGCTGGGCATGCGCGCCTGCGATAAGAGCGTCGACATCAGCAAAATGATTGGCAATGAGAGCAGCACCTTTTTCGCCAATGCCTCTGACGCCAGGCAATCCATCAGATGGATCTCCACGGAGCATGGCAAAGAGGCCATATCGATCACCAGGTATCTGATAACGATTAGCCACCCATTCGCGGTCAACTAAGTCGTGTTGTGATAAGCCTTTAGCTAAATAGACAACCGCAACATCGCGCTCATCGTCAACCATTTGGAATAGATCACGATCTCCCGTGACTATTCGGACCGGACCAGGTTCCTGAACCGCAAATGAGGCCATCACATCATCGGCTTCATAATCATCGACGCCGATAACGGTAATACCAAAAGCGTCAATCACATCAAGGAGAATCGGAATCTGCGGAGCCAAGGTATCTGGTTCATCTTCACTCTCGCCATTAGCATCAACGCGATTGGCTTTGTATTCGGGGAAAAGTTCAACCCGCCAACTAGGACGCCAATCTCCTTCAATGCAGGCAACTAAACGGTTGGGCTTGTACCGCCCAATTAATTTTGCCGTCATATCTAAATAGCCGCGAATTGCATTAACTGGCGTGCCATCGGGTGCAACCATCGTTGACGGCATTCCGTAATAAGCGCGATACCAGAGTGAAGCGCTATCTAAGAGCATAAGCGTCATAGATCACCTGCCAGATAGGCAACGACGCCACGGTCCAGGCGCTTCATTCCTTCCCGACATTTAGGGCGCAAATCCTCACTGGCGCTTGCTACCTGGCCGAGTAGGTCAATGAGCTGTTTGGTTGAACGGACAAAATCCCCCACGGAGAGGTCACTTCCTTTCAGAACGCTCTGCAGAGAGTGTCCGTTAGCCCAGCGAAAGGCAATCCAACAAAAACCGAAATCCGGTTCTCTCTGGGTAGCGACCTGATGTTCCTTCTCTATGGCCTCTAACCTAGCCCACAACCGAGTGACTTCAACTAACGCCGACTGCACGTTTCCAGTCGGAATTCGGGGCGCCAAAGTCTCTTGCGTCCGTGCTTGAAAAATCATGCTGGAGAGAACCGACAATAATTCCGATGCAGAAAGGTGCTCAAAAATGCCAGTACGTATCGCTTCAGTCAAGAGAAGATCTGATTCAGTATAGATTTTGGCGAGAATTTGACCTTGCGGCAGCGTCTTCTCCCCCTGGATATATCCCAACGCTGTCAGAACCTCACAGACTCGGTCAAAGGTCTTGGCAATCACGTTAGTGCGATTTTCAATACGTGAAGCCAAGCCCGCATTCTCTCGTCGCAAGCGATCAGCGCGCTCTGCTAATCGCGCATGCGCTTCGCGATCAGTACAAGGATGACAGGAGTGGTTACGCATAGACCGTCGCAGATCTATAAGTTCATTCTCTAAATGTGCGCGTTGTTTGGAGTCAAAACTTCGCTTTGCTTGACGGTGCGCTAACAAACTTTCAGTTTCCTTAATCTCGCGACGCAATCTGGCGTAGTCGCTAAAATCACCCAGATGACATTGCGCCTTAATATCAAATTCAGTTAGCGCGCTTTCGTTCTTCCGTATCTGCCTTGCTAAAGATACAACAGCTCGATCTGCTTGAAATTGCGCGAAGGAGGATTCCAAAGATCCGCGTGCCCGCTCGCGTCCAAAACGGGAGATAAGGTTGATCGACATGTTGTAAGTAGGGGTAAAAGATGAGCGCAATGGATAGGTCCGAGTAGAAGCCAGACCCGCAGCTGTTGCCGAATCAACATTTGGAGACCACTGAACAACTGCATTACCCTCAATATCAATACCTCTGCGACCTGCCCGACCAGTAAGTTGGGTGTACTCCCCTGGCGTAATAGGCAGATGTGCTTCTCCATTCCATTTCACCAACTTCTCCAATACCACTGTGCGAGCTGGCATATTAATTCCTAACGCCAGGGTTTCAGTCGCAAAAACAGCCTTGACTAATCCACGTTGAAAGAGGTCTTCGACGCAACCTTTGAAACTTGGAAGCAAACCAGCATGATGAGCCGCTATTCCACGCTCTAATGCGCCGAGCCATTCGGCAAATCCTAAGATTTCCAAATCTTCTTCCGCCAAATTCTCTACATACCTCAATGCTGTTGCACGAATTTCGGTCCGTTCAGCGGGCGATGTGAGGCGCACGCCCGCGGCTAAACATTGCCGTACTGCAGAATCACAACCAACGCGGGAAAAAATAAAAGTGATGGCAGGTAAAAGATTTTCTCGTTTGAGTAATTCAATGATCTCCGCGCGCGTAAGGCGGTGATTCTCATCAGTCCATTTACCTTGGCGATGTCGTGGCGTTCTCACTCGCCGCATTGCTTCACGTTCGCGACGTAAAATCTCAGGGTTGACGCGTCCATCTTCAACAAAGAGATCAATCAAGGAGTTATCAATCAGCAGGTGCTGATACAGCGGAATAGGACGTGTTTCGCTAACTATGACATCCGTATCACCACGGACTTCTTGCAACCATTCGCCAAATTCCTCTGCGTTGGAAACCGTTGCCGAGAGTGAGACCACTTGTACGCTCTCCATCAGATGAATGAGCACTTCTTCCCAGACGGCTCCTCGGAACTTGTCGGCAAGATAATGCACTTCATCCATCACAACAAACCCGAGAGCAGCCAAGGTATGCGAGCCGGCATATAACATGTTCCGGAGTACTTCGGTGGTCATTACTAAAACGTCAGCTTCACCATTGATGCTGGTGTCCCCTGTCAAAAGACCAACGCGATCTTCCCCAAAACGTGCAACAAACTCCTGGTACTTCTGATTTGAAAGCGCCTTAATTGGAGTGGTGTAAAAGCACTTCTTCCCATGACGCAACGCCAAGAAGGCCGCAAACTCTCCGATAACAGTCTTGCCCGCACCTGTCGGCGCTGCGACTAGTACTCCGTTGCCTGATTCTACAGATCTGCATGCCTGTACTTGAAAGTCATCAAAGGAGAAAGAAAATGAATTGGCAAATTCAGTTGTGAGAGGAAAATGCTCAGCGGGTGTTCTCATCGAACCCAGGTAAGAAGTGCAGATGGGATACATTCTGCAGAGATAGGCAGGGAGCCGATCCGCTCTCCATCAGCATATGCAACAGCCTGGGATTCCACACTAACCCGCTTGCTACGGTAGATATCGACAGCCGGGTGGTCGATATGTGTGCCAGCATAAACTTTCGGAAAGACCCGCAAGAATTCAAATACGGAGATTGGACGCAGAACCATCACATCGAAGTAGCCATCTTGCATATGCGCTTGCGGGCAGACCTGCATACCTCCACCATAGGATCTACCGTTGCCTATCGCAATTAACATTGCTCGAGTCTCAAGTTCGCGATCATCTAGAGTAATTTTGTACGCACGAGGCTTAAACGCAGGCAATTCGCGCGCCATGGCCAGATTATATTTCGCTGGACCCTTTGGCCACTGCAATCGATTTGCTCGCTCATTAACCAGAGAATCAAACCCGGTAGAAAGAATCGCACCAAACCATTCGCTATCTACTAAACCAAGATCAATCAACTCTGGCGGAGTAGAAATAATTCTTTCTAAAATCTCATCCAGATTATCCAGTGGCCAGCCCAATGACCTGGCAAGGTCGTTACCAGTGCCTGCCGGGATGACGCCCAAAGGGATTTGTGTGTTGGCTAATTGTTGTAGAACCAGATGTGCCAAGCCATCTCCGCCAACGGCGAGTACACCTTCACATTTCTTCGAGCGGGAAAGAAACTTAGCTAAACCCTGACTCGTATGTTCTGCATTGGTTCCCGAAATAATACGGTAGGGAATCTTTCGTTCCGCTAGAAATGTTGTTACGCGAGTTCCGTAGTGGGCACCAGCCCCTTGACCAGAAATGGGGTTGATTACTACTGCCCACATTAAATATTGCTCTCGCGGGCAAGTGCACGTTTGGCACGTCTCCGGTCGACCAGAAGCGCGATACCACCGGCCATAAAATAGAAAAGGCAGAGCGGTAGAGCCAGCAGCCCCATTGTCAATGGATCACCCGTAGGAGTGAAAGCTGCTGTGAAAAGTGCGATGCCAAAAATCCAAATACGCCAAGCACGAAGTATGGATTTGCCAGAGAGAAATCCGGCGAGATTGAGTGCGATGAGAAAGATTGGCAATTCAAAAGCTAAACCGAAGAGGAGAATGATGCGCAATACAAAATCCAGATAATCATCAAACCTTACGAGGTTTGCCAGAGCCTGTGGCGTAAAACCAAAAAGCACTTTTATGGCGACCGGTAGGATGAAGTAACCCAAGGTTGCACCTGCAGCAAAAAATGGCGTCGCACCCAGAAGAAAGAAGATCGAATTACGTTTCTCTTTTCGGTGCAACCCAGGTGCTATAAAAGCCCACAATTGATACAACCAGAGCGGGGCTGAGATAATGACGCCGGTAAGTAAGGCAACTTTGATCTGCAGGTTGAGCGGGCCCAAGACGCCACTGATATAGAGAGCACCACAGTGAGTGGCGTTACTTGCTTGGGCCTTTGCTAGATCGCATACGGGACGGGCCAGCGAGGTGATAATTGGGTTGTAGAGATACCAGCCAATTCCTGAAGCAACCAGGACAAGAATGGAAGAGCGGACAACTCTCTTACGAAATTCACGAAGATGCTCGAGAAGCGGCATTCGACCGCCAAAGGTGGCCGCCATCAAATTTACTTCTCCGCGCCACCTTCGTCGTTGGTCTTCTTCTCATCCTCATTGATTTCTTTCATTTCACTTTTGAAAATGCGCAAGGAGCGAGCGAGCGAGCGAGCTGAATCAGGAAGACGCTTTGCCCCAAACAGGAGCACGAGGACGAGCAGCAGAAGTAGGATGTGGCTAGGCTCTTTCAGAAACATCGTGATACTCCCCCAGGTCAGATCAAATATAAACGCTATACGCGAACGCTACCTTAGAAAATGCTCTAGGTGAGTCAAAAAGCGATACCGTAGGCCAAAAGAGCGCGCTCTGATCTCTGCCGCACTAAATCGCGCTCGAAGTCGGGTGAGATAAGACGCGCCTGACCACCAAGACTCATAACCTCGCGGATTATCCAATCTGCGCTAAAACTCTCCACCTGGGTCAGATGGTCGCCTTCTAAGTTAGTTTTATCTAAGGGCAGATGGAACCGCTCATAGGCATCGCGTAAGCGTGAAGCAATGGCAATCTCGACCTGGATTTTCTTATTGCGCGTTGGCGCAGATCCCCGATTCCATTGCGTCGACGAATGACTCGGGGTGATATCCAAGATTCGATCCAACCTGAAAGTGCGATAGCCCGCAGAGTCTTCACAATAGGCATTCAGATACTCCACCTCATTATCAATTCTGAATTCCAATGGATGGATAAATCGATCCGATACAACATCGCGTGCCATTGAATGGTAAGAAATAATAACTGTACTGCGATCGGATATTGCCTTATCTAAAGATCCACGCATAGCAGCCGAAATTGCGCCTTCAGCATGAACTTGACTTGGAAGCGCGGCGCCTAAGGAACTCGAAAGTTTTGCAATAAGCCTCTCAAGGGCAAGAGTGTTCTCTTTTAGATCTGTCTGATCCGATAAGTAACCCAAGCCAAGAATTAAAGTAAGCGCCTCATCACGGCTCAGAGAACGCGGTTGTTGCAAAGTTTCTGCATTTTGAATCGTCACATAACCCGAATCAAAAGAAAGATCCATTAACTCAAGGGGCGTATATCCCGGTAATCCACACATCCATAACGTGTTGAGATCTTCTATCAACTGACTTTCAGAGATGGCAAATTCTTTAGCTAAATCTTTTAAGCTGATTCCCTGATGGACGACAAGGTAAGGGACAAGATCAAGAAGCCGCGCAGTACGGTCAAGACTGGCATTGATCGTTGATTTAGCCATGCGTGGCTACCAACTTTTGCAATCTAGTAATTACTTCTTCTCGCAAACCTGAAGGAGAGATCAACACAACATCGTCCCCGTGCCACAAGACGACGTCTAAGAATCTTTCTGCGTTACCAAATGGAACCTGGCAGAGATCAAACTCATCATCACTGGAAATCATATGAGCGCTCTCCCTAAGTACATGTCCTTTGCCTTTACGGATCTTTACTGTTGCTCGTTTCGTTGCTTCAAAGAGTTCTGCATCTAAAAAGGCCAGCACATCGAAATCTTCTGGGGCTACAAAACTTCCTGGCTTGGTTGTATTTGCAACCTGATCAGAAATACGATCCAAACGGAAGGTCCGTATCGCTTTGCGATCATGATCATGCCCGACGAGGTACCAATTACTATGTCGGCTGCCCAATCCATATGGGTCGACGTGACGTTCTTCCTGCTGTAGATCAGCGGAGATATAGCCAAAGGTGATGGAAATCCGATCAGTGATCGCATGGGCCAGCGGTACGAAATTGGAAGAATTAACCGTCAACTTAGGCGCCATCGTTGGCAACGAATCGAAATCAGAGGCGATACCTAGTGAGGCCAACTTAAGGAGAGCAGACTGAGCAGACTCACCTAAAGCTGCACCGCGCCATGCTTCGGCCGCCAAAGAGAGCAGTGCTACTTCGGTCCCAGTAAGTCTGCCGAGATTGAGGCCATAGGACTCGGAACGAATGCGATACCCTGGCTCGTCATCGAAAAGTGGGTCTAATCCGCCAACCTCAATAACAATTCCAAGTTTTCGCAAGTCATCTTTATCGCGTTCAAACATCCGCTCTTTTGCTTCCGGGCTACCTTCGTAACCTTCGATACTACGGAATATTTCCGACTTGGTGAGATAACGCTTGGTAGCTAATAGTGCAATTGTAAGATTAATTAACCGTTCAGTCTTCCGAGAGGACATCGTAAGCTCCCTTTGATGGACGGCGACGACGTTGCAGGACATCAACACCAGGTGCCATGCGGCGGGTTTGAATAAGAAATCCAGTGTGCCCGATCATGCGATGCTGGGGCCTTACCGCCAAACCTTCGTGGTGCCATCCGCGGATCATGGATTCCAAACTTTCGGGTTCGGTGAATCGGCCATCACTCTTAATTGCCTCTGCAGTTGCTGCCAGTTGGGTTGTGGTTGCAACATAAGCAAGAAGCACACCTCCCGGACGCAGGACCTGCGCGGCGAGATCAACACATTCCCAGGGAGCCAGCATGTCAAGAATCACACGATCGAAACTTTCCGTGAAAGTTTGATCTTGCAACGACCCGATCTGTAGTTTCCAGTTAGCTGGATTTTCGCCGAAGTAATTCTCGATGTTTGTTCTCGCATTTTCGCCGAACTCAGCCCGTCGTTCTACGGAATGAACAAAACCCGTGCTACCCACAGCGCGAAGGAGCGACAAGGTGAGCGCACCACTGCCTACACCTGCCTCGAGTACACGAGCGCCCGGATAAATGTCGGCAAAGCCAACTATCAG
>CAKKQM010000068.1:31760-48269 GCA_919902125.1 Actinomycetes bacterium
AGTTGAATCCGATCACCGGCGCTAAAATACCCTGGAGTAGACACGAGAGCATCTTAGGCGTGATGCTCTGCCTTGGGCGAGTATCTTCACGGAGTGAGCAAAATTCGTCTCTCCCCTAGCCGAGTCAATGATTTCAATAATTGCCGGCAACTCTATAAATATCGCGTGATTGATCAACTACCAGAGGCCGTGAGTTTGGATGCCGAACGTGGAACGTTGGTTCACGCAGTACTACATGATCTCTTTGAATCCACTGCCGCCGATCGCACCATCGATACTGCGCGAGATCTACTCCCTTCGCGGTGGCGCGATCAGATGGAGGAAAAACCGGAACTAAAGATTCTGGTGACCAATGAAAAGGAATGGATCGACCGCGCCGGCGCGCTCCTGGCAACCTACTTCTTGCTAGAAGAGCCCGGCGCATTTGAACCCACACATAGGGAAATTCACGTCGAAATGGATCTTTCCGACGAGGTCTATCTACATGGCTACGTTGATCGTCTTGATGTGGCCCCTACGGGGGAAGTACGGATCGTTGATTATAAGACTGGCAAATCGCCTAAACCTGGGTGGGAAGAGAAAGCGCTTTTTCAACTGCGAATTTATGCCCTTATTTATTGGCGCACCTGGGGAGTTTTACCCCGCCTTCTGCAACTGATGTATCTGGGCGATGGGCAACTCCTGCGCAACTCCCCCACTGATTTCGAACTAACAGCCACTGAGAAACAATTGTTGCGGATAGCAGATGAAATCATCAAAGCTGAAGCAACCGACCAATGGCCTGCTAAACCTTCAAGACTCTGCGACTGGTGTTCCTTCAAATCCATCTGCCCGGCATTCAATAACTAGTTGTGCCAACTTGCATAAAGATCGCGCAATTTGTGAAGATCTAATTCTTTCAAAGATGTCATAGTTTTAACCCGCTGCCTCTGTGCAATTGGTACTAGATGTGGAATTGCAACGACACAGGCTCCACTGGATTCGGCAGCCAAAACCCCAGTTGCCGAATCCTCCAGAACAAGACATCGATCAATTGGAAGATCGAGAAACTGGGCCGCTTTTATATATCCTTCCGGATCGGGCTTGGTACGTCTTACATCGTTACTAGAAACCGAGATTGCAAAATGGTGGGGCTCCAAATTTTGGAGTACCGCATCAACAAGAATCCGCGGGCTAGCTGAAACAAGTGCCATTGGAATTTCCAATTCAACACACAAATCCATCAGATCGGAAGCACCTTCCATGAGATCGGCACCGGCACGTAACTTGTCGGCCATCAAGGAAATCAACTCTCGAGTAAAGTAAGGACCTGACTCCGCACCATGGGCAAGTGTGTGCATATATTCACCAACGCGGTCTAGCGGCCCTCCCAAGCAATGTGCTTGGTTGGTCTGAGTCCACGGGTAATCAAAGCGCGCCATCAATTCTCTTTCGGAGATCAACCAGAGAGGTTCGGAATCAACGAGAGTGCCATCCATATCAAAGAAAACCGCAGCAAAAATTGGACTTCCTGACTTTTTCAAAAGATATCCTTAATTTGCGTTGAAATATTTTGCTTCCGGGTGGTGAACGATGATCGCAGATGTTGATTGCTCTGGATGGAGTTGGAATTCATCCGAAAGTTCGACACCTATCCGACCAGGCTCAAGGAGTTCGCAGAGTTGAACTTGTTGTTCTAAGTCTGGGCATGCTGGATAGCCGAATGAATATCTTGACCCGCGATATCCCTGGTCAAGAATTCCTTGGAGTTCGGCCGAATCATCACTGGTCACATTCATTTCTTCGCGGATCCGCCCATGCCAGCGCTCTGCCAACGCCTCGGTAAGTTGCACAGAGAGACCATGGAGTTCTAAGTATTCGCGGTAGGCGTTGGCTGCAAAGAGTTTGCCGGTGGCCTTGCTCACTTCATTGCCCATAGTGACGATGTGAAAAGCAACTACGTCTGTACGGCCACTGTCCTTAGCAGCAAAATAGTCACTGATACATAAACGACGATCCCGTGACTGCCGTGGAAATGAGAATCGCACTCGCTCTTGACCTTTTTGCGCTCCTTCATGGTGCAAGACGATCAGATCATTGCCTTCGCTGACACATGGGAAATATCCGTAAACAACGGCAGCATTGAGCCATCCTTGAGCCAGAGATTCACTAAGCAGTGCACGCAATCGGGGGCGTCCTTCATTCTCAACCATCGCTTCATATTCTCCGCGATTACCTTTGAGTCCCCACTGACCGACAAAGAGCGCACGTTCATCGAGCATCCCTGAATAATCTGCCAGTGGTATCCCCTTGACGATACGGCTTCCCCAGAAAGGCGGCGATGGGATATCTACATCAGTTGCCACGTCACTTCTTCGTGTATCGATTTCTTCCATTGCCAATTCGCGCTTAACTGCTTTAACTCGACGCTCCCGCAGCGGCGGCAATGCCGCACCAACTTCGCCGCGTTTGATCGCCATGATCGTATCCATCAAACGCAGACCTTCAAAAGCATCCCGCGCATACCTGACTTCACCACGGAACTGATTAGCAAGATCTTGTTCAACAAAAGCACGAGTCAGAGCAGCGCCACCCAGAACGATGGGCCATTTTTGATCCAGGCCGCGTGCGGTAATTTCTTCCAAGTTCTCTTTCATAATTACCGTGGACTTCACCAACAATCCACTCATTCCGATGACATCGGCATTAGACTCGGTAGCGGCATCAATGATCTGATTAATAGTCTGCTTGATGCCAATGTTTACAACCCGGTATCCGTTGTTGGTAAGAATGATATCCACCAAATTCTTGCCGATATCGTGGACATCTCCTCTAACAGTGGCCAGAACCATAATTCCGCGGCCATCGGCATCAGCCTTCTCCATAAATGGTTCAAGATGCGCCACTGCGGTCTTCATCACCTCTGCGCTCTGCAAAACAAAGGGCAACTGCATCTCACCTTTGCCGAAGAGCTCTCCCACAGTTTTCATCCCCTCAAGCAGATAATCATTGATGATCATCAAAGGCGCGATACCTTCGGCAATCGCAGCCTGCAGATCATCTTCTAATCCAACTTTTTCGCCATCAATGATGCGACGCGCAAGGCGCTCGGTAAGCGGCAAAGCCGCTAATTCAGCAGCTCTTGTCAGACGCGTGGACGTGATCTCCACTCCCTCAAAAAGTTGTAAAAATTCAGTGAGCGGATCGTAGATACATTCATCGCCATCAAAGCGCCGACGATCATAAATGAGATCAAGCGCAACTTCCCTCTGACGTTCATTGATCCGTGCCATTGGCGTGATTTTTGAGGGATGCACGATTGCAGAATCCAATCCTGCGGCCACGGCTTCATGAAGAAATACCGAGTTGAGAACAACGCGGGCAGCAGGATTTAAGCCAAAGGAGACATTGCTAACGCCCAGTGTTGTTTGCACCTGCGGGAATTCGATTTTAAGTTGACGGATCGCGTTAATCGTCTCGATGCCGTCGCCGCGGGTTTCTTCTTGACCTGTCGCAATCGGGAACGTGAGGCAATCGATCAGAATGTCGCCAGTTGCCAATCCCCACTTCTGGGTTAGCTCTATAATCAATCGTCGCGCAACTCGCAATTTCCATTCCGCATTCCGCGCTTGACCTTCTTCATCAATCGTCAGAGCAATGACGGCGGCGCCGTGTTCCTTTACTAAAGGCATAATTCGTGCAAATCGCGAGGTTGGACCATCCCCATCTTCAAAATTGACGGAGTTGATAACACTTCGACCACCCAAACGTTCTAATCCTGCCTTAATAACTGGTGGCTCAGTTGAATCAAGAATAATAGGCAAGGTCGATGCCGTGGCAAATCGACTTGCGATCTCACTCATATCTTTCACGCCATCACGACCGACATAATCAACAGAGAGATCGAGCATATGGGCGCCATCGCGGATCTGATCGCGAGCGATCTCTACACATGTTTGCCAATCTTCGACAAGTAACGCATCCCGAAATGCACGCGAGCCGTTGGCATTGGTCCGTTCGCCCATCGCTAAATAGGTGAGATCTTGACGGAAGGGAACATATTGGTAAAGCGAGGAAGCCCCCTGTTCAATCTCTGGAGTGCGTTTTTTGTATTTGGTATCACCGAGCGCAATTACCACTTCTCGCAAATGTTCTTGAGTTGTGCCGCAACAACCTCCGACGAGTGATACTCCATAGTCTTGCACAAAGGTTTTCAGCGCGGTTGCCAATTCTTGCGGAGATAATGGGTAGTGAGCACCATTGACTCCCAGAATCGGCAATCCTGCATTAGGCATCACAGAAATTCCACAGTGCGCCGCTTTACTTAAATACCGCAAATGTTCTGACATCTCTGCCGGACCCGTTGCGCAGTTCAATCCGATCAGATCGATGCCCAGCGGCTCTAAAGCATTGAGGGCAGCACCGATTTCAGAACCAAGCAACATAGTGCCGGTTGTTTCTACTGTGACTTGCGCGATGAGAACGACATCGCGTCCAGATTCTTCAATCGCAACGCGGGCTCCATTCACAGCAGCTTTTGCTTGCAAAAGATCTTGCGTCGTTTCGATTAAGAGGCCATCGGTTTGCGCATCAACTAACCCTTTTGCCGCGAGGTAGTATGCATCCTTCAATTTTTCATAGGTGGTGTGGCCCAAACTGGGCAACTTTGTTCCTGGTCCCAGGGATCCCAATACATATCTGGGTCGCTCAGGGGTACTGAATTTATCTGCGCTTTCGCGAGCCAGAACACCGCCGGCGTACGCTAATTCATAAATACGATCTTCAATTCCATACTCAGCCAAGTTTGCCCAGTTGGCTCCAAAGGTATTGGTCTCAATCGCATCTACGCCCACTGACAAATATTCTTCATGTACGCCGCGAACAACTTCGGGCCGGCTGACATTAAGAATCTCATTGCAACCTTCGTGGCCTTCGAAATCTTCCAAAGTGAGATCAGATGCCTGGAGCATGGTTCCCATCGCTCCATCGGCAATGATGGTCCGCTCGGCAAGAGCCTGGCGCAAGGAGTGCAAGGTATGTATCGTCACTTGGAGGAGGTTACCGTAAGGTGGAGCAGTGGAGATTTTCCAGATACCCGCCTTGCGATCCCCCGTCATGATTGCTGCATTTGGCGGCTGGAATGATGCGGGGGAAGCAGCAACTGGTGCAATCTCTCACCTGGCTGCCATCTGGCCAGCAACCACAATTGCGCAAGTAGATCCAGAAGATTTCTATGATTTCCAAGTTAATAGACCTACTGTTTTTCTCGATGGATCAAAGACCCGACAGTTGATATGGCCCGCAACGGAAGTTTTTGGGGTTGCAACGCCCCACCTACCCTTTGACCTCGTTCTTGTTAAAGGGCTTGAGCCTTCAATGCGTTGGCGCAGTTTCACAGCAGATCTGCTTGATCTAGCAGATGATCTTGATGTGGCAACGCTGATCACGGTGGGTTCGCTTCTGGCTGATACCCCGCACTCACGCTCCATCCCAGTGAGTAGAAGTGCCGCTCATCCTGATATCGCAGAACGATTGGGCGTCGAGGTTAGTGGGTACGAAGGACCGACAGGAATTCTTGGGGTATTGCAAAATGCTGCATCGCGCCGCGGAATAGACGCAATTTCACTCTGGAGCGCAATCCCGCATTACGCATCCGCTGCGCCATCTCCGAAGGCAATACTTGCCCTGGTTAATGCGCTGGAAGATTTTCTCAATATTTCCATTCCACAAGGAGATCTCCCATCGCAGTCTCAGGACTGGGAAGCAAGCATCAATCAATTAGCCAATGAAGATAGCGAGATTGCCGATTACGTTCGCCACCTTGAAGCATCAAAAGACGCAACAGATTTGCCAAACGCAACAGGTGAATCCATTGCTAGAGAATTTGAACGCTATCTACGCAGAAGAAACATTGAATAGTTAAATTGCAATTCCGAGCAATAAATCAATGGCTCGCGCAAGTTCACCGGGCGACCCACCCTGCGAGCCCTTTTCGGTTTCATCGCACCAATCAGCAATCACCTTAAATGCGGCAGGCGTGTCGAGATCATGCGCTAGAGCATCAATCATCTTGCGAATAACAGGATCTGTTGGTGCAACCTCTGGGCGCGAAAGTAGTAAACGTAAGCGGTTTAAAAATTCGGTCGCCGAATCTAGCTTCTCGGATTGCCATACCCGATCCAAGGAATATTTCTCCGCCAAAAGAGCAATCCGTACCGCCATGGGATCTGCTCCGTCGTTAACTAATTGTGAAAGGAAAATTAAATTGCCTAGGCTCTTGCTCATTTTCTCGCCATCAAATCCGATCATTCCCGTATGCATGTAAATACGAGCAAACTCTTTATTGCCAAGAATGCGGGCTTGGCAGGCCCCTATTTCATGATGCGGAAAGATCAGATCACTGCCGCCGCCTTGAATGTCGATGAGGTAATCATCTTTGCCGTCGATAGGGAAATAGTTAAGGGCAATCGCGCAACATTCCATATGCCAACCGGGTCGACCTGCTCCGAAAGGCGAGGGCCAACCAGGCTCGTTTGGACGTTGGTGTAACCAGACAAGTGCATCTAAAGGATCACGCTTGCCGATCCGTGTCGGATCTCCTCCCCGTTCGGCAGAAATTTGTAGCATCTCGCTTTGAGACAGATGAGCGAGCGAACCGAATTTCTCATCACTGCGTACCGAGAAATAGCGATCCTCATCGACTTCGTAGATCGCACCCTTAGTTTCTAGTTCACCGATCGCTTTGACAATAAGCGGCGTTGCTTCAACAACTCCGACGTAATGTGATGGCGGAATAATATGTAAGTCACTCATATCCCCACGGAAGAGTTCAATCTGCGACCCTGCCAGATCTTGCCAATTCACGCCATCGCGGCGTGCCCGCTCCAAAAGCGGATCATCGATATCGGTTACGTTCTCGACAAAATGAACAGTTTTACCCATCGCGCGTAAGTACCTATTAACCAAATCGAAGGTCAGGTATGTCGCTGCATGTCCCAGATGAGTGGCGTCATATGGAGTGATCCCACAGACGTACATTCGGTAGTCATCTTTAACGGCAAGTGCACTCACCAATCCCGAAGCAGAGTTGCGTAGAGACAAGGGAGGGAAAATGAATTTCGCATCAATGGGAGGTAGGTAGATGCTCGCCCAAGAGTTCACCTGCTCATCCTAAGGCAATCGCAAGACTCTCTTAAAAAACCCAAGGTTGATCAGAAGGTTAACGAGATTTTCCAACCTCTGTCTTGCTAGGGTCACCACATGGAACTACGTCGTGCGGGCAAGAGTGGACTTTTACTCTCCCGTCTAGGCCTGGGCACTATGACGTGGGGCCGTGATACCGATGAGCACGAAGCCGCCGATCAATGTCGCGCCTTCCTGGATGCTGGCGGGAACTTTCTGGACACCGCTGCGAGCTATGGCGATGGAGATAGCGAACGAGTCATTGGCGGACTTATCGGGATGCTCTTTAAGCGCGATGAAGTTGCCATCGCAACAAAGGCCGGAATATCGCGCCACTTGGGTGAACGAGTAGTGGATACATCACGGAGTTCGCTTATAAGCGAATTAGATAAATCCCTCCAACGTTTAGGCACCGACTATGTTGACCTATGGCAGGTGCATACGTGGGACTCGGCAAACCCGCTGGATGACACACTTTCGGCGCTGGATTATGCCTACTCCAGCGGGAAAGCGCGGTATGTGGGGATCTCAAATTACTCAGGTTGGCAGAGCGCCCGAGCAATAACGCGACAGGAATCTTTTTCGGCCAAAGCGCCCATAGTCACAATCCAGAGTGAATACTCTCTCTTAAATCGCCAGATCGAACACGAAGTTCTGCCCTGTATTACTGAACTCGGGGTGGGCCTGCTGGCTTGGTCGCCGCTTGGACGAGGCGTTTTAACCGGTAAGTATCGGCAAGGGATACCTAGTGATTCACGCGGTGCTAGTCCACATTTCGCTGGATTCGTCGAGCCTTATCTTGACGATCGGAGCAGTCGAATTGTTGAAGCAGTAAGCGTGGCGGCCGAAGGCCTGGGCTACTCGCCTTTGGAAGTAGCGCTGGCGTGGGTACGCGATGCGCAAGGTGTCACGAGCGCAATAATTGGAGCGCGCACAGGTGCACAATTGCGCGGGATATTGACCTCCGAGGAAATTTCTTTACCGCTGATTGTCAGGAATGCATTGGATGATGTTTCTGCACCATAATCGATCAACAATTTTCTAAGAAATTCTCCAAAACATGTAGACCAAATATTAAACCTTCGACAGGAACGCGTTCGTCGACACCATGGAAGAGTGACATAAAATCCAGATCCGCCGGCAACTTAAGCGGCGAAAATCCGTAGCCAACGATCCCTAATTCAGAGAGCGCCTTGTTATCTGTTCCACCGCTCATCAAATACGGAACCGGAATTCCTTCTGGGTCCTCGGTAAGTAATGCATTGCACATCGCTTCTACTAAATCACCTTCGAAGTCAACTTCTAAAGCTATGTCACGTGTAAGTGTTTCTATCTCAATATCTGGCCCAATTATCTCGCGAATAGTGGCGTCAAGTTCGCTCTCAAATCCAGGGAGAAATCGTCCATCAATGGTTGCAGATGCACTCTGGGGTATGACATTGGCTTTATAGCCCGCGTCCAGCATCGTCGGATTTGCAGTGTTTTGAAGGGTCGCACCGATCATTCGGGCAGTTGATCCCAATTCTTTTAAAAGAGGACGAAGATCAGATAGATCAAATGGTTTCCCAGTCGCTTCGGCTACTTTTTGGAAAAGCACCTTAACGGTCTTGGTATAACGCTGCGGCCATGAATGACTACCGATCTTTGCAATAGCTTCGGAAAGTGCGATGACTGCATTCGCATCGTTGAGCATTGATCCGTGACCGGCGCGGCCGTGCGCTGTAAGTTTCATCCAATGAATACCTTTTTGCGCTGCTTCTACAAAGTAGAGGCGCTTACCACCGCCAACGGTGACTGAAAATCCCCCAACTTCGGAGATCGCTTCTGAACATTTAGCGAAAACTTCTGGATGTTTTTTAACCATCCAACGTGATCCGTAAATACTCCCAGCTTCCTCATCAGCAAAGAATGCAAGAACTAAATCACGTGGTGGTTTATAACCAGTGCGCGCCCATTTACGGACAATGGCCAAAATCATCGCGTCCATATTTTTCATATCTAGTGCGCCGCGACCCCAAATCATTCCATCGCGGATCTCCCCGCTAAATGGGTCGACCGACCAATCTTGCGAGTCCGCTGGCACTACATCCAGATGGCCATGCAGAACCAACCCTGGGCGTTGGGAATTAGCGCCAGGAATATTCGCAATCACATTGCAACGGCCAGGTGCTGATTCATAAATCTGTGCTGGAATACCAGCTTCGGCAAGTTTGGCGACTACGTAATCTGCCATTGCCTTCTCGTCACCCTTACCATCACCAAAGTTGACGCTAGGAATTCGAATCATCTCTTGGCATAGTTCGATGGCGTCGGCTTCTAATTCTTGGCGGGCCATGGGATCTTCTTTTCTTTTTTGATTGAGAACCATGAGGCATTCTCTCTGATTTTCCAGCGCCAGGCACCTTTCATGCCTGCTCCACTTTGTCTCAATCCCCCCGTGTTGCTATCGTTGCCCCGCACTCGTCCGGGTGGCGGAATTGGCAGACGCGCTAGCTTGAGGTGCTAGTGCCCGCAAGGGCTTCGGGGTTCAAGTCCCCGTTCGGACACAGTAGATCCATCACCAAACCCGCCTAGAGCATGCGAGAAAAGATATGACTGAGGATTATGGTGGTGGCGATGAAACTTGAACAGGCCCTCGCGCTCATCCGCGAGGTCCCCGATTTCCCGGTACCAGGAATCCGTTTTCAAGATATTACTCCCCTTTTATCCAACGGAGCTGCCTTTAGCGCAGTGACAAAGTCTCTGGCTTGCATAGATGTAGAAGCAACACTTATCGCAGGGATTGAAGCACGTGGTTTCATACTTGCCTCTGCTCTTGCAAATGAACGAAGCGCTGGGTTCATCCCCATTCGCAAGGGGGGAAAGTTGCCGCATTCCACTCTGGCGCAGAGTTATGGACTGGAATATGGCGTGGACACGTTGGAGATGCATGTGGATGCAATCGCTGCCCAATCTCGAGTTCTGCTAATTGATGATGTTCTTGCCACTGGCGGAACCATTGATGCAGCGGTAAGCCTCATCGAAAGAGGCGGCGGCATTGTTAGTCACGTTGCAGTCTTGCTTGAAATCGTAGAACTCAAAGGTCGCGCAAAACTGCTGCAAAGTCACCCAGATTTGACGGTTACCTCATTGTTGGCAATCTAAATATGCGCATCCTGCAAATCCAAGGACTGCGTGCCTTCGCCGCAATACTTGTAATCATATTTCATGCCCGCTTACTTGGTGGCGGATTCATCGGCGTCGATATCTTCTATGTTATCTCTGGCTATCTCATTACTGGACTTATCGTTCGCGAAATAAAGATAACTGGCACTCTCAATTTTCGGCATTTCTATGTACGACGCTTGAAGCGCTTATTACCAACATCAAGTTTTGTCTTAGTCGTCACGGCAATAACTTCTTGGATTCTGTTACCTCCAAACGTGCGAACTTCGATTGGGCGCGACGTCATTGCTGCCAGTCTATACATCTCCAATTACCTTTTTGCCTGGTGGCAGAATGATTATCAAAATCTCGACGCCACCCCTTCTCCATTGCTTCACTATTGGTCACTTGCCGTGGAAGAGCAGTTCTACTTGCTCTGGCCCATCTTTATCTTCGCGCTAACGAAGATACGCAAACGCGGCGCGGTTGTTATTGGAATAAGTATTGCTACAGCGCTCTCTCTGGTTATCTCCATCATTCAAACTGAGAGTTCGCCGATTTGGGCGTTCTACTCACTGCCAACTCGGGCATGGGAATTGGGCGCCGGCGCGCTCCTGGTGTTGGCACCTAAACTCATGATTCGGAATTCCCTCATTGCATGGGTTACCTGGGCAGGCGTAGTGGGATTATTTTTTTCGGCTATTCATTACAACTCGGATACGCCATTTCCTGGAATAAATGCGGTTATCCCAGTCCTAGCAACAGTTTTGCTTATTGCCACAGTCAACTCGTGGCCACCGATACTCAATGATCTTAGTAACAACAAGGTGGCGCAATGGCTAGGTGCGATCTCCTATCCGCTCTATCTCTGGCATTGGCCCGTCCTGGTTCTGCCTAGTACCTACCTTGGGCGTCCCTTGCACTTGTACGAACGCGGATTCTGTATCCTCTTAACTGTGCTTCTGGCCGGTCTGACACATAGATTGATTGAAGAGCCTTTACACCGCAATAAGAATCTCAGGCCTCGTACTGTCTTATTTGCTGCAATCGGTGCAACCCTTGCTTCCACTCTACTTGGACTTTCGATCTCCGCTACCGCGAGTACCCAAGTCACTGTCTCTGGCAAAAGTACGCAAACTTTCTCACTTGAGAAGATCATGCGGAAACCTCTGGTTTACAATGATGGCTGTCAGGTTAACTATGGTGACTCGCTCTCTGGCAAGTGCACTTACGGAGATCTCACTTCTGCAAAAACCATCGTTCTTTACGGTGATTCACATGCCGCGCAATGGTTTCCAGCTCTTGCGCGGTTGGCCAAAGAAGAACATTTCAAACTGGTATCACTTACCAAATCAGCCTGCCCCTCAGCGGAAGTTCCTAGATCGGATCGTGGAGCTTATAAAGATAGTGAATGTGTTAAGTGGCGCAAAAATTCGGTCAAGCGGATTCAGACGCTCAAGCCGATGGCGGTAATTTTAAGTGGATCCCAGCACTACGGCCCTCCTCCGGGCGTAAAAGATCGAGCCACCTGGTGGCGCAATGGCGAGATCTTGGCCCTTACAGCGCTATCGGGATCGAGTCAGAATTTGATCTACATCGCTGATACGCCGCATCCTGCTCGGGATATTCCGTCCTGTCTGGCCGCGCACGGCGGGAAACTTTGTGACACATCAGTGCCCTCCCAGTATTGGGTTGTGCCAGGATTTAGCGCAATCAATCCGACGCCATGGCTCTGCACCACTTATTGCCCTGCCATCAAAAATGGCATCGTGACTTATCGAGATGCCTCACATATCGCAGTCGACATGTCGATTGCCCTCGCACCGCAATTGCGCAACAAACTACGCCAATTAAGAGTCCTGTGATTACCTTTGCCGTGGCAGGATACTGACCGTGGCTGAGCTGATCTATTACTGCGGAACGATGGATAGTGGAAAATCCACCCTTGCGCTCCAAACTGCACATAATCATCAAAGTCGTGGACGGACTGGTCTTATCTTCACTAGCCAAGATCGGGCAGGCAGTGGTGTGATCTCATCTCGATTAGGCTTTCAGCGCGAAGCCCTTGAAGTTGATCCGGCGATGGATCTACATCGCTTCGTTGTCGATCAACTCTCTATGGGTGAACGGATCGACTACGTTATCTGCGATGAAGCGCAATTTTATGAACCTGAGCAGATCGAACAACTTGCAAAAATTGTTGATGGCCTTGGAATAGATGTTTTTGCTTTCGGTATTCTTACCGATTTTCGTACCTCGCTCTTTCCAGGATCGGCCCGCCTGGTAGAACTAGCAGACCGAGTAAACACCCTTCAGGTTGAAGCGCTCTGCTGGTGTGGGAACCGCGCTACCCACAATGCACGGACCGTTGGCGGGGTTATGGTCACTGAAGGAGAGCAAGTTGTTATAGGCGATGTAACCCTAGGAAGTGAAGTCGCATATGAAGTTCTCTGTCGCCGCCACCATATGCGTCATGTAACCGCTCGCGCATCTCGCGCTGCACACACCTCCACCGATCCACTACCCTTTAAAAATTAATTCCCAAAGCCATTCACTAGTTAGGAAAATACAGATGAAATCACGTGGACTCGCTGCTCTGAGTGCAAATTCTCCGCTCGAACCGTATGAATTTGAACGTCGCGATCTACGCCCTAACGATGTCGTCCTAGATATCGCCTATGCCGGTATCTGTCACTCGGATATTCACCAAGTCCGGCAAGAGTGGGGGCCGTCGATCTTCCCCATGGTACCGGGGCATGAGATCGTTGGCACTGTCCGTGAAATTGGTCCTGCAGTCACAAAATTTTCAGTAGGCCAGCGGATTGGCGTCGGTGTTTTCATTGACTCCTGTCGCACTTGCGCAAGTTGCCAACGTGGTTTGCAGCAATACTGTGAAGAGGGAATGACTGGCACATATAACACTCTCGAGCGCGATGGTAAGACAATTGCCTTCGGTGGATATTCAGATACTTTTGTAATAGATGCAGATTACGCAGTGCACGTCCCTGCGAACCTAGAACTATCTGGTGTTGCACCGCTCCTATGCGCGGGCATCACTCTCTACTCCCCTGTTAAACATTGGGGTGCCAAGGCTGGGATGCGCGTCGGAGTGATGGGTCTGGGCGGTCTTGGTCACATGGGTGTGAAATTTGCCAAAGCCCTAGGTGCGCATGTAACTGTCTTCTCTCACTCTCCAAATAAGGAGAGTGATGCCCGGGCTATGGGCGCAGATGATTTCGTTGCCACCAAAGACCCGGCTGCACTCAAGGCACTTTCACACAGTTTCAATCTCATCCTCAATACCGTTTCGGCGGAATTAGATATCAACTCCTATTTAGATCTCCTTACTCTAGATGGCACGCTAGTTGTCATTGGTCTTCCTGGAAAACCTTACGCAGTCAACGTAGGAACTTTGCTTGGTGCACGACGTTCAATGGCTGGTTCCATGATTGGTGGGATTCCAGAGATGCAAGAGATGCTTGATTTCTGTGGCGCCCATAACATTGTTAGCGATGTTGAAGTAATCAGCGCCGACTATGTCGCTACTGCTTATGAGCGCACCGTCGCAAGTGATGTTAAATATCGCTTTGTTATTGACGCAAAGACATTTTAAGGATTTAGCGGGTCAGTGCGTGTAGTCCCCATGCAAGCAATGGGGCTACCGCAAGGGCTGGCAAGAGATTGCCAACTGCAACCTCTTTAATCTTGAGCAGTTTCAAGCCAATACCCAGAAGGAGTACTCCCCCGGTGATAGTCATGGCATCGATTTGGTAGCCAGTCAAAATACTGCCCAGCCCGACCCCCACGAGCGTCCAGAAACCTTGATAGATGCCAACCGGCAGGGCTGAAGCAGCGACGCCCCAACCTAAAGAGGCCGCAAATGCCATCGCCGCAAAGAAGTCCAGCGTGCTTTTCAGGAGAAGTTGATCAATCCCGGTCGACATTCCATCGCTGATACTGCCCAAAATTGCAAGTGGCCCAATCGCGAAAAGTAGCGAAGCAGAGACGAAACCTTCCACAAAGGTACTCTCGTGTGAAGCACGAAATCGAATCCGCAATCTCTCGCCGATACCATCGAGGCGATCTTCCAATTTCGCTGCCGACCCAATGAAGCCACCGATCAGAAGTGCACCAAGAACTGTGAGCAAACTCCAACCCGTAGGCAGCGCCGATATGTAGCGCTTAGACCAGAGACTGGCCACCGCACCTGCGGCAGCCAAAATTGTTGCCAGACCTAAGACATCCGTGAGCAAAACTCTGGTACGCGCGGGCATCTTCGCCCCGATAAATACTCCAAAGCTCGCACCGCCAATAATGGTGAAGATATTGATAACCGTTCCGATGCCAGGAAACATTAGGCAAACCTAATCAGTGATGCCGCTCCAAAGATCAGGCAGTAGATCGCAAAAGGATAAAGAGTCCGTGTCTTGAACCAACGGACCAAAAAGGTGACCGAAGCGTAAGTGAAAATGAAAGATACAACTGAACCAGCAAGAATTGGACCAGCTAAATGTGAGTTCTCTGGCGTGAAGAGCTCAGGCAATTTCAGTAGTGAAGCGCCCAGAATGACTGGCAATGACAACATGAAAGCAAAATCAGATGCAGCATGGTGTGAAAGGCCACGGAATAAACCAGCGCTCATTGAAACACCAAAACGGCTGATTCCGGCAAAAAGCGCCAGCGATTGGCCAAAGCCAATAGAGAGTGCCACTCCTGGCGAAAGACGTTCGATAATCTGATGATCTTCCGCATCGGTTGACTCGAGGGTTGTAAATCTGCGCGAGTTGCGCTCTGCAACAATCAAGATCAGACCATTTATCGTGAGAAAAGAGGCAGAGGCTAAAGGTTTGGAAAAAAGTTCGCGGAGGGACTTCTCAAAAATCAGACCTAGGGCTCCAACTGGAATCGTGGCCAAGACTATTCGCCAAAAAACTGTGCTCTCCGCACTATGACGGCAGCGCAGACTCTGTGCACCAGCTCCAATTAGACCAATCCAGCGGGTACGGAAAACCCAGAAGAGGGCCAGCGCGCTTGCAAAATGCAGAGCGATTGTCACAGTTAGATAGGGCGATTGAGAATCCGTCGTGAAGGTGCTCCACGATCCGCCTATCCATGCTGGAACCAGGACAGCATGCCCCAGACTTGATACTGGAAAAAGTTCGGTAATACCTTGAATGAAACCAGTCAGAATCGTTTGAGCATATGAAATATCCATGAGAGCGCCAATGCTATATGAGTAATTCCCCGCCTCTGTATAAAGGCATGCGTTACTCTCCTCAAATGTCGCAAGCGCACTCTTTTTTCCAAGGACTGCTCCATTGGCTACGACCGCACCGAACGATTCCGATCACGCCATGGCGGGCTGCCAATCGCTGGGATCTAGCTCCGTTGCGAGTGACAGTCCTCACTGTTGGCCTACTTATCTTCGGAGTAGGTGAAGCATTTTTGGTGCAATCTAATTTAGGAAATTCCCCGTGGGTCGTTTTTTCGCAAGGGATTGCCGGCAAGACGGGTATCAGTTTGGGATGGGCAACATTTGCCATTAGTTGCGTGGTTCTTCTGCTCTGGATTCCATTAAAAGAAAGACCCGGTTTTGGCACTCTCCTGAACATCGCAGTGATTGCTTTCGCACTTCAAATCGGCGTGGATAGATTCCCATTGCAATCAACTTTTACGCATGGACTGATCTACGCTTTTGCTGGCATTGCATTAGTGGGGATCGCATCCGCCCTATACATCACCTGCGGATTGGGTCCTGGACCTAGAGACGGGTTAATGACGGGCCTACATCACTACACCGGGATCCGCGTAGGACGAGTTAGACTAGGTATTGAATCCCTAGTCCTGGTTATTGGAGCGCTACTGGGCGGACGCGTCGGCCTAGGAACAGCCCTCTTCGCCGTCTTCATCGGCCAATCTATTGCAATCTCCTTTGGTCTTCTCGCGCGCCTTACCCACCGATAAGAGAGTTGGCACGATAGCGTTTTGTATCTTCCTCCGGCTTGTGGGCCGTGACGCCACACGGGGTCGCAAACACCCCCGATACCAAAACAGTAAGGGGTAATTCGTGCTCGATAGTTACTTCAAAATATCCCAACGTGGCTCGACGCTAGGTCGCGAAGTTCGTGGCGGCATCGTCACATTTTTTACAATGGCCTACATTGTCGCGCTCAATCCATTGATCATCGGTCTTACCAAAGATGG
>CAKKQM010000069.1 GCA_919902125.1 Actinomycetes bacterium
TAGAATCTCAGATTGCGCAGGCGGTTCGATATCTCCAGCCGCAAAAAGAGAAAAATCAGGTGCACCAACCAGCAACGCAATGCTGGAGTTATTTACCGCCGAACCATCCCCCGGCATAGCATCAAATGCGTGAGCGCCATCATCTGGCCAGAGAACTTTGAGTGAAATCTGACCGCGGTTACTTGGAAGGTTGGTAGAGACCCCGCGACCTACTACAACTATCGGAATGCCGACAAGCCACTGCTGCACCCGTTGACTTTCAAAAACCGGATCGCTGTTATTGCTGACCCAGACCTGTGCGACCTTGCGCCCATGAATCAGCCCGGCAACACCTTCCACATGGTCAGCATGAAAATGTGTCAGCACTAAGAGGGGTACTTCTTTAATTCCAAGTTGGTCTAAACAGCGATCTACTAACTGCCCATCGGGTCCGGTATCAATCACGATTGCGCGATGCGCACCCAGATTGATCACCATTGAATCGCCCTGCCCGACATCGCAGTTGGCAACTTGCCAATCACCGCCGGGCCATCGCCCGATCCATAACACTGCCAGAATCGCAACTAGCGCAAGCGCAATCCATGGACGATCTTTCTTTCGTAGAAACGCGATCGCAAAGAGAATGAGAATAAGAAAAATCAGCGCACTAATAAATCCAACAAGCCCAGTTGTCAATTCAATAACAGGGAAATGCGCGGACCAATGCGCAACCGCTGCAATCCATCCCGCAGGGATTCTGACGAAAAAGAGTAAGAAAGTGGCAAAAGATGGCGTGATGGGAGCAAGCAGCGCCGCAATAAATCCCAGAACTGTGATTGGTGCAACTACGGAAGCAACTAAGAGATTGGCAATCACGCTCATCGGACCGATGTAGCCAGAGAGGGCAACCAATATCGGCGCACACATCACTACCGCTGCAATAGGCGGACTTAACGCTGATGCAATAACTAGCGGAATGAAACGCACTAACCATCGCACTATCCGTGGTGCAAGAAGTAGTAGTCCAGCGGTCGCAAGTACTGATAAGGCAAAACCTGGATCGCGCGCCTGCCATGGATCCCCAATCACCACTGCGGCAATGGCAAAGCCCAACGCTGGCAATGAATCGCTCCGTTGCCCGACGCCCTTTGCAAAAAGAACCACGCTAGCCATTGCCGCGGCGCGCAAAACTGAAGGCGACGGACGTACCAATGCGATGAAACCCGAAAGCGCAATCGCAGTAACAACCACTCGCCATTTCAATGAACGGACAAGCCACTGCATACACCAGAGGACGAAGAGAGAAATAATGGCAAAATTAGCGCCGCTAACCGCAGTTAAATGCGTCAATCCAGAACGGCGCATAGCATCGCGAAATTGCGGCGTCTGTAACGAAGTATCGCCAAGAACCATCCCGGGTATCAACGCACCGCCATCGCCATCGCCGCTGATATCTCGCAGATGCGTGCGCACTGATCCCAATGCCCGTGCCCAATGCGAGGCTTGCGTATCAACGTGAATATTCCCGCGGACGAGAAAGAGTGCAGCAACGCGAGCCTCTTTACTTTTTCGCACCGCACCTTGAGCAGTAAAAATTTGCCCCGGTAAAAGGCCACTTACTTCCGAACTTTGGGTAATGACACGGATGGGAACTCGCAATCGATATTCGCTTGCTTCATGGCCAATCGTCAGAGCGGTGGCCAGAAAACTGTAATTGGCGGGAGCTAACGTGGATCCGAAAACCTTGGCCTTAGTCAGCGTGGGATCGGTCGTAACTTGCAACTGGATTGTTGCCACGCCACCTAAGAATTGACCGATGGCGCTCTGTTGCAAACTCGCCTGCCGCAGCGACATCACCCCTGCACCTAGCAACATGGCAGAGGCGATCACCACAATGAGAGCGCTGCGTCGCCCGGCTGCAATCAGTGCAATAAGAAGAGAGAGGAGGCAAGCGCGCCACGGTGATACCCAGCTCTGGCTTAACGCACCCGCCCAAATTGCTCCGCCAAGGACGAGGGCGCGGTAATCACTTACACCCTGACTTTGCTTTTGAAGTCGGCGAATTTCGAGGTTCCAATCCCAGAGACTTTCTGGAGATCTTCAATTGCAGTAAATGGGCCATTTACTTTTCGGTAGGTGACGATCCGACGGGCAAGGACTGGTCCAATACCGGGTAGTGATTCAAACTGCGCCGCCGTTGCACGATTGATATTGATCGGTCCAATCCTCTTCTTAACGAAGCGCGCAACTCCACTTCTTGTTTTCGAACTTGCATTCGAGGCAGTAGTTGCAGGTTCGACATAGATTTGCTCACCATCTTTAATAACGCGCGCCAGATTTATATCGCTCAAATCCGTTCCAACTTGAGCACTTCCCGCTGCAGTAATTGCATCAATAACTCGGGAGTTCGCCGGAAGGGAATAGACACCTGGAGAATTGACTCCTCCAGCAATATCCACTGTGACGTTCG
>CAKKQM010000070.1 GCA_919902125.1 Actinomycetes bacterium
GCTTAGGGTACGTCGCGGTCATACCGAAGCAGCGGTGGCGCTCTGCGAATTGACCGGTCAAATTAAAGTTGCAGCGATCTCGGAGATCGTTGATGAAGATGGCGCTATGACTCGGGGAGCGCGGCTATCTAATTTTGCGCTCACTTGGGATATCCCATTAATTTCCATTGATGAACTTGCACAATTGGTTGCGCAGAGTTCTATTAACAACTTTGATGCCGAACCAAGTGCAACTGCGCAATTGCCTCGTAGTGGCGCCAAGTGGACTATTTCCATTATGCGCGGCCGCAATGGTGACGAGAATGTTCTACTAACATTGGGCCAGATTGGCGCCACTTCGCACCCGGTCTTAGTTCGGATTCACTCGGAGTGTTTTACAGGTGATGTCCTTGGATCCATTCGATGTGAGTGCGGACCTCAACTCGCCCGCTCGTTGAAACTCATCGAAGCCGAAGGCGTGGGTGCCGTAATTTATCTGAGGGGCCATGAAGGCCGTGGCATCGGTCTGGTTGAGAAGATCAGAGCCTATGCACTGCAGGACCACGGAATGGATACTGTGGATGCCAATATTTCACTCGGTCATGAAGTCGATGCGCGAGATTGGAGCGATGCCGTTGAGATCCTGCGTTATCTCAAGGTGGATAAAATCCGCCTTTTAACAAATAATCCCCTGAAGATTGCCGCAGTCAACCAAGCAGGCATTACCGTCACCCCGGTTGCCTTATTGATTGCCAGCAATGATGCAAACCGAAAGTACCTGGCAAGCAAACGCGATCGGATGGGTCATACCTTGCCGATCGAGAGCAACCTGTAGAAAGATGAGGAGAAAAAATGAGTGGAACAGGCGCACCAAGTAGAAAAGTTCCACAGATTGTTGATGCTCGGATAGCCATCGTTACTGCTCAGTGGCATCAAGAGATCTCCGATGCTTTGTTATCTGGTGCGCAGCGGGCTTGTCGTCAAGCGGGCGTAACGCAGGTGCAAGTGGAGCGCGTAGCGGGATCTTTCGAACTTCCGCTGGCAGCTCAAGTGCTATTAGATTCTGGTTTCGATGCGGTCGTCGTACTGGGATTGGTGCTACGAGGTGAAACCCCGCATTTTGACTATATCTGCGATGGCGTAACTCGCGGCGTGATGGATGTGATGTTGAAATCAGGCAGGCCGATTGGTTTTGGCGTTCTGATGTGCGACACGCTTGCCCAAGCCCAAGCGCGCGCTGGTCTACCCGGAAGTAGCGAGGATAAGGGATTTGAAGCCACAGTTGCGGTGCTAGAAATGCTCCAACTTCAGAGCTCACTTCTCCAGTAACCTTCACCAATGAAATCTTTTGAATCACTCTGGGCTGAGTTGGCACAGAAAGCGATTGACCGCCCAGCAGGATCGGGAACAGTTGCAGCATTGGATGGAGGGATTCATTCAATAGGAAAGAAGATCTTAGAAGAGGCCGGTGAAGTATGGCTGGCAGCAGAGCATGAAGGCGACGAAGCGTTGGCGCAAGAGATCAGCCAACTGCTCTATCACCTACAAACTTTGATGCTTGCGCGCGGGATTTCACTCGATGATGTTTACCGCTATCTGTAATGAGGAGAGGCCGTCTGTGTTAAGAATTGCTGTGCCCAATAAGGGTTCTCTTGCAGAATCTGCCGCTGAAGTTCTGCGCGAGGCGGGTTATCGCCAACGCACCGACCTGCGTGACCTTGTTCTCCTTGACCCTGAAAATGGCGTGGAGTTTTATTATTTACGCCCGCGTGACATCGCGGTTTACGTTGGTTCAGGCGACCTAGAAGCGGGGATCACTGGGCGAGATCTACTGATCGATTCGGGGGCTGTAGCACAAGAAGTTTTGGAATTGGATTTTGGTGGGTCAACATTTCGTTTCGCGGCCGGCAAAGAGCACGATTGGTCGCTGCCAGATATCGCTGGCAAACGCGTAGCAACCGCATACCCGGGGCTGGTTGCGGATTATCTAGCCAAGGCGGGGATCGTCGCAACAGTTGTGCGGCTAGATGGCGCGGTCGAAAGTAGCGTCCGGCTTGGAGTGGCAGATGTTATTGCTGACGTCGTCAGCACGGGTAACACATTGCGTCAAGCAGGTTTGAAAACTTTCGGAGAACCAATTCTCACCAGCGAAGCGGTATTGATTCAGCGAAGTGGCGTTGCATCCCCTGCTGGGTTAGAGATTTTGATACGTCGACTGCAGGGCGTAGTGACCGCCCGTCGGTATGTTCTACTGGATTACGATGTCCCAGAATCTATTCTGCACCAGGCATGTGCAATTACTCCAGGATTGGAATCGCCAACGATTTCACCGCTGGAAAAAGAAGAGTGGGTTGCGGTACGAGCAATGGTTCTACGCAGTGATACAAATCGCGTGATGGATGAACTCTGGGCGCTAGGAGCGCGCGGGATTCTGGTAACTGATATTCACGCTTGCCGACTCTGATCATCGGCTTCTTCGATATCTTCGCGTGTTATCCCCAGCAGGTACAGAACTGAGTCCAGATAAGGTTGAGATAATGCGCTGTCTGCTGCTGCCCGGACGGCGGGTTTGGCATTAAAAGCAATACCCAATCCGGCTGCGGCAATCATCTCCAGATCATTGGCTCCGTCCCCTATAGCGATCGTCTGCTCCATTCCTACGCCAGTCTGCGCAGCAAAATCGCGGAGCGCAGTGGCTTTTGCCGCTCTATCAATTATGGGACCAAGGAGCGTTCCGGTGAGTTTGCCGGATTCAATATCTAATTTATTGGCGCGGTAATGCTCAATCCCTAACTCTTGCAGGATGGGTTCAATGACATCAATAAAACCGCCTGAGACAGCTCCAACGCTATGACCAAGGCGCTGCAGGGTTCGAATCAGCGTGCGGGCGCCAGGTGTTAAGCGGATTTCTGCGCGTACCTCATCCAGAACCGAAGCTGGTAATCCTTTTAGCAGCCCGACACGTTCTCGTAAAGATTTTTCAAAATCAATCTCACCGCGCATGGCAGATTCAGTGATGGCGATCACTTGGTCAGCGACTCCAGCTCTGGCAGCCAGCAGGTCAATAACTTCCTGTTGAATGAGGGTGGAATCGACATCCAGGACTATTAGCTTCTTGGCCCAACGCATAAGCCCACCGGGTTGTACTGCAATATCAACGCCTTGGTCGGCAGAAATTTGAGCAAGTGCGCTACGAATCTCTTGCTGGGAAGCACCGGAGATAACGAACTCCACCGCTGTTACTGGGTAAGAAGCAGTCCGGTAGATACGTTCAATATTTGCATCGTGATGCGCCAATTTTCCAGCGATTGCTGCAATCGCAGCAGGCAGCAATGGATTTCCAAGAGCGACGACATGGAGGAGACCAGATTTTGTCGCAATGGAATCAGGGGGAAGTTGCGAAAAAGATATAGCGATGTCTACGCCTAGATCAGATGCGCATTGGGATAAATCTGCCTCGATAGCGCCGGCATGGTTGCGATCAAGGGAAATCAAAGCGGTCAAGATCAGACGTTCACGGATAACTACCTGTTCGATGTCGAGAATGGTGACCGCGAAGACAGAGAGGGTCGCGAAGAGCGCTTGCGTGATGCCAGGGGTATCGATTCCGGTCAGTAGGATCAGACCTGTATAGGGATCGCTTTTAGTTTTCTGGGTGATTGGCATTAGGTGAGATTATCGTGAATACACGCGGTGCGGTGGCCAATTGCACTCTTGCAGACCCACTTACCAGTATCTTTCTATACCTATGAGTGAGAGAAGAGTACTTTCATTATCCAACGTCTCGGTGCGACGTGGCGACCGAACGATTCTGGGCCCTATTAATTTTGATGTTTCCGAGGGGGAGCGTTGGGTAATTTTAGGACCTAACGGAGCTGGAAAATCAACACTCCTAAAACTTCTAGCTGCCATGAGTTTTCCAACCATTGGTGCGGTCGAAATATTGGGTCAGCATATGGGCAAGGTGGATGTATTTGAGTTGCGCCCACGGGTTGGTTTCTGTAGTTCGTTAATGGCTGAAAATATTCCGGATGACGAATTGGTCCGTGACGTTGTTCTAACGGCCGCGTATGCGATTCTCGGTCGCTGGAATGAAAATTATGATCTCTGGGATGAATCGCGTGCGATTGCATTGCTTACAACATTTGGCGTAAGAGATTTAGGTGATCGCGAGTTCTCAACACTCAGTGAAGGTGAACGGAAACGAGTTCAGATTTGTCGCGCGCTTATGGCTGATCCCGAAATACTTTTATTGGATGAACCAGCAGCAGGATTAGACTTAGGTGGTCGCGAAGACCTCTTGCGGCGCTTCGCTGATTTCTCGAAAGATCCGCATGCTCCAGTTTCTATTCTGGTTACTCATCACATTGAAGAGATTCCCGTGGGAACTACTCATGCATTGTTGATTAAAGATGGCCGTATCGCAGTCTCGGGCCCGGTTGATGAAGTGATTACCACTGAACATATTAGTGCAGTTTTCGACCTGCCTATTATCGTGACCAAGGAGGGAGCGCGATTTTTCGCTAGAGCCCAATGACTTTCTTAAGCAAGGTACATCCAGAATGGAAGGATGCGTTGCATGCGGTTGAGCCAGTCATAGAAGAGATTGAATATTCGCTCAAGGCCAATGCATTCCAACCGCCGGCACATCAAGTATTGCGCGCTCTCGAACGCCCGATCTCGCAAATCAGTGTCGTGATCTTTGGGCAAGATCCCTACCCGACTCCGGGTCACGCTTCGGGTCTGGCTTTCTCGGTGAATGCAGACGTTACTCCTTTACCGATGTCACTTCAGAATATTTTTCTCGAGCTCGTTTCGGACATTGGTTGTACGGCGCCGACGCGAGGAGATCTTTCGGGGTGGGCAGACCAAGGTGTTGCACTGATCAACCGTGTTTTAACGGTCCCTAACGGTAGAAGTAACGGTCATATAGGCATCGGTTGGCAGAAAGTAACCGATGAGATAGCGCGCATATTGGGAGAGCGCGAAGTTGTGGCAATTTTGTGGGGCAATAATGCACGGCAACTTGCTCCTTTTTTTCGCGGTGAATGGGTCGTAGCAAGCGTCCACCCCAGCCCTCTCTCAGCGCATCGTGGGTTTTTTGGATCGCGGCCATTTAGTAAAACGAATGCAATCTTGCGCAGTCACGGTCTGGATATTATTGACTGGGGCGCTCTTTAGAACAATGGCTGGGAGCACCGAAGCACTCCCAGCCATTACTGTACTTTTACCTCCGCAATTACCCTAACCAGGTATTGATTGGCGAAGTTAAGAAATAGACGATGAAGAGAGCCGAGACCGTCAATAGCAATGGGTGCAGTTCTTTTCTACGTCCTTGGATTAATCGGATGGCGACGTGAGATACGAAACCAGCGCCGATACCCACTGAGATGCTGTAAGTGAAGGGCATCAAGATGATAGTAAGGAATGCAGGGATCGCGATTCCAAAATCATCCCAGTCAACGTGCTTGATCTGTGTCATCATCAAAAATCCAACGATCACCAGCGCTGGTGTCGCGGCTTCGTAGGGAATCACTGCGACAAGTGGTGCAAGGAATGTGGTGAGTAGGAAGCAGATACCAGTAACAACTGAGGCCAGGCCGGTACGCGCGCCTTCGCCCACTCCTGCTGCGGATTCGATGTAGGAAGTATTGGAAGAAATTCCGGCAGCGCCACCAGCGGCTGCAGCAATAGAGTCAACCACG
>CAKKQM010000071.1 GCA_919902125.1 Actinomycetes bacterium
TTCTTTGAGTTGGGAGACCAGGTAGAGACATCTGGCTATATTGGAGGCGTCGACAATTGCAACGATGATGTCTGGATCGTCGTTCATGAGGATGTCGCAGGTAAGTTTTTCATCAGGTGAGACTGGTGCAAGGCTGCATATCCCTGGTAGATCGAGAATACGAAATTCTTGTTCATTGAGAACAATGTCGGCCGAGCCAACTTCGACAGTCGTAGCTGGCCAGTTGCCCATTTTGCGGTGAGTGCCAGAGATCCGAGAGAAGAGAGTGGACTTGCCGACGTTTGGCCGCCCTACCAGAGCAACCACGGGTGTTTTTAGGTCGATGGAAGAATGTTTTCTCTGACCGCAGGATGAGCACATGGTTTATCTGTATCTATCTGTAAGTACAGTCAATTGTTTGCGCCAACTCACGGCTCAGAACTAGGCGAGTGTCATCAACCTTGACCAGGTATCCGCGAGATGAGGTCCGGCCTATTACTTGAATTCCCGCTCCTAGCCGTATCCCGACCGAGCGGAGGCGGTCTTCCTGCTTCTGGTCGCCAACTTTGCTAATGACGGCCACCCTGTTGCGCTCGAGGGCCGAGAGGTTCATAAGAGAACCATAGGCACGGAGAACTATTTTAGCAATATAAGTGTTGCGTAAATAACAGACCCTGCTGATAGCCAGCCATTGCAGCCAACCTCGTAGCAAGGAGTAACCCTCATACTGCCAGCGGTTTACGCTAATGAACATGAAGGCAATCAAAGTATCTGAATTCGGCGGCCCAGAAGTTATGCAATTGGTTGACCTGCCCGATCCAATTCCTGGTGAAGGTGAAGAACTTATTAATGTCACCTCTATTGGGGTTAATTATGCAGATACGCATCAGATTGAAAATAGTTATCGAGTCTCACAGACACTTCCGCTATTTCCAGGACTTGAGGTTGTTGGAAAAACGTCCAACGGACGTCGCGTTTTAGCATCAGTTGCGCACGGCGGTTATGCGCAGAAAGCGGTTGCAAACAAAGATTACATAGTTGATATCCCATTGGATATAACCGATGAGCAAGCACTTGCCATGTTGGTACAAGGCACAACTGCCTGGCATATTCTAAAAACAGTTGGACATCTTCAAGCAGGGGAATCAGTTGTCATCCATGCAGCAGCGGGTGGAGTTGGTTCGGTTGCGATTCAACTAGCGAAAATGTGGGGCGGGAAAGTTATTGCGGTAACTTCCGCTGGTGCGAAAGAAGAACTCGCTAAATCATTGGGTGCGGATGTAAGCGTTGATGCGAATGCGGAAGATTTGCAAGCCGCGCTTCTTGGGGCAAATGACGGCAAGCGAGTAGATCTCATCTTGGAAATGGTCGGTGGAAAGACTTTTGATGCAAGCCTTGCTGTTCTTGCACCTTTTGGTCGACTTGTGACATTTGGAATGGCATCTCGCAGACCGCCGACGGCAATTCAACCTGCCGCGCTCATTGGTGGAACTAAGACCGTTGCTGGTTTCTGGCTAGGCAATTGTTTTGGCAGACGCGAATTAGTCAATGACGTGATCGTCGAACTCTTCGCTCTCATTGCAGCAGGCAAGCTCAGGCCTGTTATCGGACCTATCTTTCCTTTGAGTCAGGCAGCTGCTGCTCATCGTGCGATCGTGGCCCGAGAAACAACAGGAAAAGTGACGCTAAATCCTGCGCAGTAGCGCTTATGGTCAGTGATAATTATCAGAATAGAGAGGAGAACCTGTACGCTCAACGCTTGATCAGCGCCCCCCTAGCTCAGTCGGTAGAGCGTTTCCATGGTAAGGAAAAGGTCAACGGTTCGATTCCGTTGGGGGGCTCGGCGGGGTAGCTCAGCTTGGTAGAGCAAGCGGCTCATAATCGCTGTGTCGCCGGTTCAAATCCGGCCTCCGCTACTAACAAAGCACGCGCAATTTCACGACAGGGTGGGTGGTCAGGTAACCTGACCACCTTATTTCAGAAGCTTTATGGACACGAGGGAGCAAGACCATGGCAAGTAAGAGCGCGGACGTACGTCCCAAGATCACCATGGCCTGCGTGGATTGCAAAGAACGCAACTACATCACCAAGAAGAACCGTCGCAACGATCCAGACCGTCTTGAGCTCAAGAAGTTCTGCCCACGTTGCAAGGCTTCCACCCTTCATCGCGAAACTCGTTAATGCTCAATCCCGATTCCGTCGGGCGCACTTTTACTGGTGCGGAGTCAGTTTCTGTAACGCAATCTGAAATCACGGCTTTTGCCTTAGTTATTGGCGAGACCGATTTCTTAGTTGCCCCACCAACTTTTTCAATCCGCATCACACTGGCTCAATCGCAAGCACTTCTCTCTGATCCAGATGTAGGCCTGGATTGGTCTCGCGTGGTTCATGGCGATCAAAAATTTAAAATCCAGCGCCCCATTATCGCTGGCGACGTATTGCGTTGTTCTTCAACGATTGAAAATTACAAAGTTGTGGCAGGTAATGAGATTGTCACGGTCCGCTCCGATCTTCATGCTGATGTGGAATTAGTTGTTTCGACTTGGTCGACTCTGGTGGTACGCGCATGATTGAAGTAGGCACTGTGATTGCAGAACGAGTTTTCTGGGTAGATCGCGAATTATTGAAACGCTATGCCGATGCCAGCGGTGATCACAATCCCATTCACCAAGATGAGGTTTTTGCAAAATCAGTTGGTTTGCCAGATGTCATTGCACACGGCATGTTGACCATGGCTCTTGTCGGAAAGTTTGTCACCGACTGGGCCGGCGGCTCGGTCGCAGTCAAGGAATTTTCAGCACGCTTTGTGAAGCCAGTAGTTGTTCCCGCTGATCAGAAAGTTGATCTCACAGTATCTGCCACTGTTGTTGAGGTGTTCGATGGTGCAGTGCGGCTCGATCTGAGTGCAACATCTGGCGGAGTGAAAGTTTTGGCAATGGCAAAGGCGCTCGTACTTCGTTCATGAGCGCTCCCGAAGAGATCCGGAAGTTAGGGCAAGAACGACAGGCGGCACGCGTGGCAAAAGATTTCGCACGAGCCGATCAATTACGGGATGAAATCGCAGCCGCGGGTTGGGAGGTGGTTGATCTTTCGGGTAGTTTCGAATTGCGGCCCAAAGCTCGACATGCAACTTTCGAGAGCGTCCGCTTACTGAAACCTTTTGTTTCTGATGAATCTGAAATATGTATTGCAATGATTGTCACAGGCTTTCAAGACGATGTCGTCACAGCCATTAAATCCATACATAAATTTAGCGATGTACCTATCGCACTAATCTGTATTGGTGATGTAGGGGTGCTAGAGAAGGAAATTGATACTAAGTTATTTCTCGTACAGATAACAGACGATTGCGGTTGGGGCGCAGCTGCAAATGCGTTGCTTCGCAACGTCCTGACAAAGTATGTGGTCATCATGGATCCGTCCACTCAATTTGTTGGAGATGCCATAACGCCAGTTTTGGATGAGTTACGCCTTGGTCAGTACGCCGCAGTCGGGTGGCGTGGTGGCTTAGTTAATGTGGAAGATGACTGGCGCAGCGTTGCCGATAAAGGCGCGGGAGAAGTAGATGTTCTCTTTAGTTATTTTCTCGCTCTTGATCGTGAATCCGCGCTTGAAGCGGGTGGCTTTAGCTCACGAGCGATCTATTACCGTAATGCAGATATTGAATTTTCCTTGAAACTTCGTCATGCCAATGGTCGGCTCTTACAGATGGATTTACCACTCGAACAGGATCGTCATCACGGTTACCATGATGTTGATCCAGCCTTCCGTGAAACGCAATCGAAGAAGAATTATGATCGCATTCTTGAGCGCTTCCGTGGCAAGAATGCAATCTTGAGCCCACGTCGCTAGCCTTTCAACCATGAGCCAACTCTCGGACTACACAAGTTTCCGTGTCGGAGGGCCGGCCCAAGAAATAGTCAACGCATCCAACGAAACGGAAATCATCGAGGCTGTTCAAGCTGCCGATGAGGCTGGCAAACCCATTTTGATTTTGGGCGGTGGAACAAATGTTCTCGTCAGCGATGAAGGTTTCAAAGGCGTGGTGATTCATGTGTCAAGCGCCGAAGTTGAGGCAGAAGTGGATGCATGCAGTGGTGCGACATTGACCATTGGTGCAGGGGAAGTCTGGGATTCCTTCGTTGTTACCACGATTGCCCGTGGCTACGCGGGTCTTGAGACATTGAGTGGAATACCTGGAACTATGGGCGCTGCACCAATTCAGAATATTGGCGCGTATGGACATGAGGTCTCCGAGTTCATTACAAGAGTGTGCACTTACGATCGCAAAGAGAAGATTGTCAAGACTTTCACCAACGCAGAATGCGACTTCACATATCGAAGTTCGCGATTCAAGTTAGAGCGGGATCGTTATGTCATTCTCGACGTCGGCTTTCAGTTGCGAATTGGCGAGATGACCACACCGATCCTCTACGCCGAATTGGCGACATCCCTTGGCATTGAAGTTGGCGGCAAGGCATCTGTTGTTGCTACACGAGAGGCGACGTTGAAGTTGCGCGAGAAAAAGGGGATGTTGCTCGATCCGAAAGATCACGATTCATGGTCGGCAGGTTCATTCTTCACTAATCCCATTATTAGCGCGGAGACTGCAGAGAAACTTCCTTCCGATGCACCCCGTTGGGTGCAGCCAGATGGTCGTGTGAAAACATCAGCTGCATGGCTGATGGAGCATGCAGGTGTCCATAAAGGAGATGCACTTTCAGGTGCGCGAATTTCTACCAAGCATGTCTTGGCGTTAACCAACACAGGCAGCGCAACGGCTGCAGACATTGCAGCCTTAGCCAGGCAAGCCCAAGAAAAAGTTCATGCCATTTTCGGGATCATGCTCGAAGCAGAGGTGAACTTAGTAGGAATTAGCCTTCAGTAATCAACTTTTTGATGCGGCCAATACCTTCAATAATGTCGTCGTCACCAAGCGCGTAGGAAAAGCGAAGATAACCCGATGGACCAAAAGCTTCACCTGGCACAACTGCAACTTCTACCTCATCCAAAATAAGCGCAGCTAATTCAGTCGATGTTCGTGGAGTTTTGCCGCGGATTGTCTTACCTAGAACGCCTTTTACTGATGGATAAGCATAAAACGCGCCTTGTGGCATGGGACATTCAAAACCTGGAATCTCATTGAGTAACCCAACAATTAATTTGCGACGACGGTTAAATGCCTCGCCCATCTTGTGCACCGCAGAGAGATCTCCGGTAAGTGCTGCAATTGCTGCGCGTTGTGAAATGTTAGATACGTTGCTAGAAAGATGCGACTGCAAATTTGTTGCAGCCTTGATGACATCCTTAGGCCCGATCATCCAACCCACACGCCAACCAGTCATTGCGTATGTTTTGGCAACGCCGTTGACAATGATCATCTGGTCTGCGAGTTCAGGAACCAAGACTGGAAGACTCGGCGCCTTCGCTCCGTCATAGAGCAAATGTTCGTAAATTTCGTCAGAGATAATCCAGATCTTGTGCTTGAGCGCCCATTCGCCAATCGCTTTAACTTGCTCGGGTGGGTAGACCGAACCAGTTGGATTGCTGGGAGAGCAGAAGAGCAAGGCTTTGGTCTTTGGTGTACGAGCAGTCTCCAACTGTTCAACAGAGACGAGATAGTTCTGAGTTTCATCCGCAAAAACAGTAACGGGGATTCCGCCAGCTAATTTTATGCACTCTGGGTATGTCGTCCAATATGGCGATGGCAGCAAAACTTCATCGCCAACATTGACGATTGTTGCAAATGCTTGATAAACCGCTTGCTTGCCGCCATTTGTAACAAGAATTTGGTCAGTAGTAATTTCATAATTCGAATCGCGCTTAGTCTTGACAACGATCGCATCGCGTAACTCTGGCAATCCGGATGTCGGGGTGTAACGATGATTTGCCGGTATTGCTGCTGCGGCAACTGCTGCGGCAACGATGTAATCAGGCGTCGGAAAATCTGGCTCCCCTGCTCCAAAGCCAATGACTGGGCGGCCCGCGGCTTTAAGGGCTTTAGCCTTTGCATCAACGGCGAGGGTGGCAGATTCTGTGATTGCGGCAATTGGGCGGGAGATGCGGTTGGCGGTCATAGGGTCAAGTCTGCCGTAATAAAGGCAGTGCAAGTTCCGTCATTTTGACTCCCCCCAAGCGCGAGTTAGACCTCGACCTACATCTGGCTCTACACTCTGCGACCTGACGTTTATGGTTCTTTGCCATGCCGTCTAAAGGGCAGTAGCTCAACTGGCCAGAGTTCCGGTCTCCAAAACCGGCGGTTGGGGGTTCGAGTCCCTCCTGCCCTGCTCTGCCACGTTTGAAAGAGATCGAACTAGCGAAAGGAAGGCCCACGATGACGGATGCGGTTGCGTCCCACGAGGAGAAGAAACTCGGCCTCTTTGCGCGCATTGGTCTGTTCTATCGCCAAATTATTTCAGAACTTCGCAAAGTAGTCTGGCCAACTCGGAAACAGTTGTCCACATATACCGCCGTCGTTCTGGTTTTCGTTTCATTCATTATAGCTGTTGTCTCATTGCTCGATCTGGTTTTAACCAAGATCGTCTTCTTGGTATTTGGATAAGGAAGTCATATGTCTGACGAAATTAAGCCGGATGCCTTTGAGGCTGCCCTCGTTGCAGCAGCAGTCGATGAGTCGCCGCCGGTTGTTACTGAAGAATTAGAAACAGTTGCACCAGTTGAAACTGTTGTGACAACTGATACTGATGCGCCTGAACCTGAAGAAGATGATCCCAACGCTGAATTTCGTCAGGCGCTACGTAACGCTCCCGGAGATTGGTTCGTAGTTCATTCTTATGCGGGATACGAGAAGAAAGTTAAAGGAAATCTCCACAACCGTATTGCCTCGCTCAACATGGAAGATTTTATTTTCCAGATTGAAGTTCCTGAAGAAGAAGTAATGGAGATTAAGAATGGCGTGCGCAAGCAGGTCAAGCGCAATATCTATCCAGGTTATGTCTTGGTCCGCATGGATCTCACCGACGAATCTTGGTCGGCAGTCCGTAACACTCCTGGTGTTACTGGCTTCGTCGGCAACGCGCATCATCCAAGCCCTTTAACTTTTGATGAGGTTGAAAAGATTCTTGCGCCACGTCCAGTTAAGAAATCTGATAAACCTGAGATCCGCGTCGTTGATTTTGAAGTTGGTGAATCCGTCACTGTTATGGATGGCCCATTTGCAACGCTTCCAGCTTCGATCAGCGAAATCATGCCGGAGCAGGCAAAGCTTAAGGTTTTGGTTTCAATCTTCGGACGTGAAACCCCGGTTGAACTTTCATTCCATCAAGTACAGAAGATTTAATCCCGGAAAATAAAGAAAACAAAGAAAAAGGAAACCATCATGGCCCCGAAGAAGAAGATCACTGCGCTCATCAAGTTGCAGATCCAAGCTGGCGCTGCAACACCTGCGCCACCAGTTGGTCCTGCCCTTGGCCAGCATGGCGTCAACATCATGGAGTTCGTCAAGGCATATAACGCTGCGACTGAATCACAGAAGGGACAGATCGTTCCCGTTGAGATCACTGTCTATGAAGACCGCTCCTTTACCTTTATCACCAAGACGCCACCAGCATCACGCCTCATCTTGAAGGCTGCTGGAGTCGAAAAGGGTTCAGCGATTCCTCACAAGGTTAAGGTCGCCACAATCACTAAAGCTCAAGTGCAAGAGATTGCAAAGACCAAGATGGAAGACCTCAATGCAAATGACATTGATGCTGCTAGCTTGATCATCGCAGGCACCGCACGTTCGATGGGTATCACCGTCGCCGATTAATAAATTTCTGTGATCCAACCGTTGGGTCGCAGATGTGGGAGAACCACGCTGGTTCGCCTAACCACAACCGAATGAGAACTGTTTATGCAGTTCTTGAAATGAGGAGTGAAATGAAGCGTAGTAAGAAATATAACGCCGCAGCAGAGAAAGTTAAGCAAGACCATCTCTATACCCCGCTTGAGGCTGTGACTTTAGCTCGCGAAACCTCAACCACTAAATATGATGCAACTGTTGAAGTTGCTCTATGCCTTGGTGTTGACCCAAAGAAGGCAGACCAAGCAATTCGCAGCACAGTTAACTTGCCACACGGCACAGGTAAGACCGTTCGCGTTCTGGTATTCGCAGGTGGCGCACGCGCAGATGAAGCACGCGCTGCTGGCGCTGACATCGTTGGTTCAGATGAATTGATCGAAGAAGTTGCAAAGGGTCGCCTTGATTACGACGCAGTCGTTTCAACACCTGATCTGATGGGTAAAGTTGGTCGCCTTGGAAAAGTTCTCGGACCGCGTGGTCTGATGCCAAACCCAAAGACCGGCACCGTGACAACCGATGTTGCCAAGGCCGTTACCGATATCAAGGGCGGAAAGATTGAATTCCGCGTTGATAAGAACTCCAACCTCCACTTCATCATCGGCAAGACTTCTTTCACTACGCAGCAGTTGGCTGAGAACTACGCAGCAGCACTTGATGAGGTAAACCGCGCAAAGCCATCTTCATCAAAGGGTCGTTTTATCAAGAAGGCCACAATCTCGACCACGATGGGGCCTGGTATCCAGGTAGATCCGAACATCGTTCGCGAGCAAGGTTCCGCCGAATAACCTGTTCGAAAATCCCCCTTCGACGGGCGGGCTAGGGATGTGTTCGTTAACATCCCGTCGCCCCACCCGCTCTCCGGGGGATTTTTCATGTGGACGCAAGAACATTTGCCCTTCTCTATATTCTCCAGTATTCTCGCTTTTATTGGAATAAGGAGAGGGGCATCATGAGCCGTCGCGAAGCTAAAACTGCTCTGTATGAAGAGTTTGCGCGCATGGGCAAAGGCTTAGCCAGTCCCAAGCGGTTGGAATTACTTGACCTACTCGCACAGGGTGAGCGCTCCGTTGAAGTTCTCGCTGCCGAGGCTGGCTTGGCGCTGACAAGTACTTCCATGCATTTGCAAGCGCTCAAAGATGCAGGCCTTGTGGCCACACGCAGACAGGGCACTTTTATTAGGTACCGACTGGCCGGAGACGACGTTGCCGCACTGTTTGCCATGCTTCGCCAAGTTGCCGCCAACCATCTGGCGGGGACCGATCGCGCCGCTGCTCATTACTTGGGTGAGGATCGATACGATCTTTCAAAGACCGTGGAGCGAAGCGAACTTCTCAAGCGCGTGCGAGCCGGCGAGGTTGTTCTTCTCGATGTTCGACCAACTCTTGAATACAAAGCAGGTCATATTCCTGGGGCTGTATCAGTTCCGTTGGAGGAGCTAGAGAAATTCCTGGCTAACTTAATTGAGGATAAAGAACTCGTGGTTTACTGCCGCGGTGCTTACTGCGTACTTGCCTATGACGCCGTGCGAACTCTGAGCGCCAGCGGCCACCGCGCGCGCCGTTTGCGCGAAGGCATGCTCGAATGGCGTTTGGCTGGCCTGCCTGTCGAGAGCAGTGCGGCATGACTACAACTTTGGGCAGGTTGCCAGATTACGATAAAGAAGGAAGTGCACTATGAAGGCTCTGATAATCATTAACGGTTCGGCCTACGGTTTGGACTCCACTTATAACGCCGTCCGGCTCGCGGCATCGATGTCCAAACGCGAAGGTGTCGAAGTCACCGTCTTCCTCATGGGCGACGGAGTAACCGTTGCGATGGCCAATCAAAAAACCCCAGATGGTTACTACAAACTCGACCGCATGCTCTCGGTCGTCACCCGTCACGGCGGTGTGATTGCTTGTTGCGGCACATGCATGGATGCTCGCGGAATCAGCGACGAGATGCTTATCGAAGGCGCCGCTCGCTCAACGATGGAAGCCCTCACCGATGCGACATTGGCTTCCGACAAGGTGCTGGTCTTCTGAAATCGGCAAAGGAAATCGTAGGTGCAAATGACCATTAAACATCCAGCTCTTCAGGGGCGCGCGATCTACCTCGATTACAACGCGACCACTCCTGTAGATCAGCAAGTTGCGGCGGTTATTTCTGAATTTATTGATAGAGAGTTTGGCAATCCTTCGAGCACGCACGCCTATGGTGAGGCTGCAAATAAAGCTCTTCAACGTGCGCGCAGTCAAGTCAGCGCGCTTATCGGCGCAGGCGCCGCGGAGATCGTCTTCACTGGCAGCGGATCGGAAGCTGATGCACTGGCGATTCGTGGCGCCTACCTCTCTGCCCGTGCTGAAGGTCGTCCCCACTCGCACCTGATTACTCAGGTCACAGAGCATCCGGCAGTGCTTGCGGCCTGTCGCGAACTTGAAGAGTTGCACCGAGTTGCTGTCACATATCTTCCCGTTGACCAGTTTGGCCGGGTTGATCCCATCGACGTTGAGATGGCGATCAATTCGGAGACATTTCTCGTCTCCATTATGCACGCGAACAACGAGACCGGCACGCTACAACCTATTGCGAAGATTTCGGCGACCGCAAGAAAACACGGCGTCCTTATGCATTGCGACGCGGCTCAGTCGGTAGGGAAAATTCCGGTAGATGTCTCGGATCTAGGTGTGGACATGCTCACCGTCGTCGGCCACAAGATGTACGCCCCGAAAGGCATTGCCGCTCTGTACGTGAGGGATGGAATTCAACTTCGTCCTATCATCGGCGGTGGCGGACAGGAGCGCGGGCTTCGGGCTGGAACTGAAAACGTTGCTTATGCTGTCGGTTTCGGAGAGGCTGCGGATCTAGCAGCGGGCTCTCTTTTGAATGGCGAACCTGATCGATTGACGGCGTTGATTCATCGATTTGAAAACACACTTCGCAAGGAGTTTCCAGATCGCGTGCACGTTCATACCCACCCCACCGAGCGTTTGCCCAACACACTTAATTTCCGCATCGACGGGGTACCCGCCCTCGCATTGCTTGAAGCGATGCCCACTCTTGCGCTCTCCGCTGGTTCTGCCTGTCACGCTGGTTCGAACGAACCTTCATCCGTGTTAATTACTCTTGGACTTAGTCGTGCAGATGCACTATCTGCCATTCGATTGTCATTGGGACGATGGTCGACCCAAGACGAGATTGACGAGGCTGTCCGGGAAATAATTGCTGCCGCCCAAACTTTCATCCAACAATGAGTTCGTGAACCATCCAACTAGCAAGGAGAGATACATGAATTACGGAATGAGTCGAACGATCAATCGTCCGTTCGACGAGGTAAATGCAGAAGTTCGTGCCGTACTTGCCGAGCAGGGCTTTGGTATCGTCAGTGAGATCGATATGCAAGCAACCCTTCGCAATAAGATCGGCGTTGAGATCGAGCCCCAACTCATCCTTGGGGCCTGCAACCCCAAGTTTGCCCATCGCGCCCTCCAGGCCGAGCCCTCCATCGGATTGCTATTGCCATGCAACGTCGTTATCCGTACAACTGATGCCGGCACGGTGGTCGAGATGATTAATCCCCAGATGATGGCCGAAATCACGGAAGGTCCCGAGATGAAGCAGATCGCCGATGAGGTTACCGAGATGCTTTCAAAGGCCCTAGCTAGCTTGAAGTAAGCCTCTTTTCGAGGTTCATTTTGACGAGGGTAGGCCGCACGGCCTACCCTTACGTTCTCACCAAAGACCGCTGGTGCAAGCGCTAAGAAATTAGTGATTGCTTAAGTGTCAATAGACAGCCCGCGTAGGTTCACACGTTAAACCCGTGCGCATCTATGCGTATCGGGTTTGTTGCATTTCTAGGGATCTTTTGTTTGAAATTTACGCTACATGAGTGGCGTGATCTGATCTATGACAGAAAGGTGAACCGTATGGCTCGCCCAGACAAAGTAGCGGCAGTCGCTGAGTTGACGGAGGATTTCCGTACCTCAACAGCTACCGTTCTTACCGAATATCGCGGTCTTTCCGTGACTTCGATGAAGCAACTTCGCCGTAACCTTGGTTCAACAACCAAGTATTCAGTAGTGAAGAACACACTCACCAAGATTGCAGCGAAAGAAGCTGGCTTTGATGTTCCCTCCGAACTTCTCGCTGGTCCTTCCGCGTTGGCATTCATCAAAGGTGACCCAATTGTTGCAGCCAAGAGTTTGCGCGACTTTGCTAAAGAAAATCCCTTCCTTGTTATCAAGGGCGGAATCTTCGAAGGCAAGAACGTAACCGCAGCAGAGATCTTCAAACTTGCAGATCTTGAATCACGCGAGGTTCTCTTGGCCAAGTTGGCTGGCGCTATGAAAGCGACTATGGCTAATGCAATTCGCACAATTGATGCTCTCCGCATCAAGAAGGAAGAGAGCGAAGAGCCTATTGCTGTAGCAGAAGTTGCAGAGGCACCTGTTGTTGAAGCCGCACCAGTTGCAGAAGAAGCAGTAGTTGAAGCACCAGTTGTTGAAGCAGTCGTCGAAGTGACTGAAGAGGCACCAGAGGTATCCGAAGAAGTTACCGTCCCAGTAGAAGAAAAGGAATAAATCATGGCAAAGCTCAGCACTGAAGACCTATTGGGTCAGTTTAAGGAAATGACATTGGTCGAGCTCTCAGAGTTCGTCAAGTCATTTGAAGTGGAATTTGATGTCAAGGCATCGGCACCAGTTGCAGTAGCTGCAGCAGGTGGCGCACCAGCTGAAGCTGAAGCGGCTCAGGATGAGTTCACTCTCACCCTCGAATCAGCCGGCGCACAGAAGATTGCAGTTATCAAGGAAGTTCGTAACATCAATTCAAGCCTTGGCTTGAAAGAGGCCAAGGACATCGTTGATGCCGCTCCGGCAGTCTTGCTTGAGAAGGCCACCAAAGACGCAGTCGAGAAGGCAAAGGCAGCCCTTGAGGCAGCCGGCGCGACGGTCACTGTTAAATAAATAGTTTTATCCGTCAGACCCCTGGATTCAGCGGGCGCTCGACCAGTTCTTTTATGGTCTCGCTACCTCGCTAAATCCAGGGGTTTTTTTCTTTATTTTTTCAATGAATATTCACATGCCTCACTTGACGCACATATTTATGAGGCGCATAATTAATTGGAGTTCGGACTTCGCTAGGCATTCTGATCATTCATGTGATGCCAATGAATTTTAGAAAGCGAGGGGGCAGGCAATGAAGAAGGTAAAGGCGCCATATACATTGGGTCGGTATGTGGATCTGGATAAAGAGATTGTTCTCGACAGTAATGGAATAAGGATCACAGAAGCGCGGGCACGTCAGATCGCTAGCCGAACACATGACTTAGCAGTCGGGCGACCTTCATTGTCGAGCCCTGGCGTGCATTCCCCGGAAATTAAGGCTCGAGTACCAATGAAATTGAAGAAATCTTTACAACGTGAAGCAAAACGTCGAGGACAAACTTCTTCAGAATTGGTGCGCCAGGCCATTGAAGAGTTCCTACGCGGCGCTTAGTTTTAGTTCGAAGTAGATTCCGCTCGATGTAGTACTAAATCTAATTTCGCGTAGCGGCGAACAACAAATGTGTTCCGCCGTCTAATGCTCCAGGTTCTCCGCAAGCAGTAACTTCGTGATCAAGGAAACGCTGCCACCGATCTGCATCGCCCTCCAATTGAACAAGTGCTTCTGATTTTTCAAGAGAGGCCCAATTGCTCCCACTTATTGCCAAGACCTGACCCCCACATCGCTCGACAAGTTCGGTGATATCTCTGGAGCGAAACATTTGGCAGACGTGGGTTCCTCCCATATGGCGAAGATCGCCAGTGCGCAGCACCGCGTCATTGGCATCTTCTCCAATAATTTCAGATTCTTGGATGACTGCTTCGAGAAAATATCTCCACGTTCCGAGAAGCGACATAACGGATGCGATGACCATTCCACCAGGACGCACGATGCGAAACAATCCGGTCAATGCTTCATCAATATTTTCGAAGGCGTATGACAACGGTCCTCCGTATGCCACAGCTGCGTCGAACTCTCCGTCGGCATACATGGAGGTGTCGCACACATCGAGAATCTGCCACGATTCCACGGAAGTAGAGCGAGTAAATCGAGTTTTGTTCAATTCGAGTTGAACATCCGAGAAATCAGTGACAGCAACTTGGGCACCTAGATTGATTAGTTCGAGGGTGAAACGGCCTGGACCCGCGCCAATTTCTAAAACTCGATCTCCGGAGTTGATGAAACGCTCCAAAAACCGCTTGTGAACTTCTAAGCTGACGCGTCCAGGGATGTCCTTCTCGTGGCGCTCCCACTCTGCATTTCCGTATTCGTCATAGTAAGCACGCATCATGTGGCGATCGTCTTGGGTCATGTGCCTAATGGTGCCTGCTGACAATCGTCTGAGAGTCGCGGCGCGCGCAAAACTCGTATTAAGCCTGGATTCGGTGAATTTGGAGTCTTTCCCACTTTTTTGGCCAAACCTCTGACGTGGGGGGCTTGGGTGTGGTACAAGCCCTCGGTTGGACAGACGGGCCTATAGCCCGATATCCTTCCTCTTCGCACAAAAATCCTTGAGGTCAATGCATATAGCGGCTGAGACCTTTGTCCGTGCGTCACCAAAACCTGTTCGAAAGGACACCTCTTGGCCGCGTCAAAAATTAAATCTGTTGCACCACGCCGTATCTCATTTGCAAAAATCCGCGAACCACTCGAAGTCCCAAATCTTTTAGCGCTCCAAATTGAGAGCGTTGATTGGTTGTTGGGTAACGATGTGTGGCGCGCGCGATTGGCGCAAGCTGAAGTCACCCATCGTGGCGAGCTCCCTACGCAATCTGGATTGGAAGAAATCTTTGAAGAGATTTCCCCAATCGAAGATTTTCAAGGAACGATGAGTCTTTCGTTTAGAGACCATCGCTTTGAGCCACCAAAGTACTCCATCGAAGATTGCAAAGAGCGCGATATGACTTATTCGCAGCCGCTCTTCGTTACCGCAGAATTCACTAACAACATTACTGGTGAAATCAAGTCACAGACCGTCTTCATGGGTGATTTTCCTGTGATGACAAGACGCGGCACCTTCATCATCAACGGCACAGAGCGCGTTGTTGTTTCTCAGTTGGTCCGTTCACCTGGTGTTTATTTCGAACGCACTATCGAGAAGACATCGGACAAAGATGTTTTCACTTCAAAGATCATCCCTGGCCGTGGTGCTTGGCTTGAGTTTGAAATCGATAAGAAAGATCTGGTTGGTGTTCGTATCGACCGTAAGCGCAAGCAGTCAGTTACTGTTTTCTTGAAGGCACTTGGTTGGACTGAAGAACAGATTCTTACTGAGTTTGGTGAGTACGAATCCATCCGTGCAACTTTAGAAAAAGATAACGTCAAGACTCAAGATGAGGCGTTGCTCGATATTTATCGCAAGCTTCGCCCGGGTGAGCCTCCAACAAAGGAAGCCGCACAGAACTTGATCGAAAACCTTTACTTCAACCCAAAGCGTTATGACCTGGCCAAGGTCGGTCGCTTCAAGGTTAATAAGAAGTTAGGTCTTGATCTAGAACTCAAGCAGGGATTGCTAACGATTCAAGACATTGTCGCAACCATTCGCTACTTAGTAGCACTCCATAAGGGTGAACTTCTTATGGAATACGGTCGCGAAGTTCGCGTCGAAAAGGACGATATCGATCACTTCGGTAACCGTCGTCTGCGCACAGTTGGTGAATTGATTCAGAACCAAGTTCGTACCGGCTTGTCCCGTATGGAGCGTGTGGTTCGCGAGCGCATGACGACTCAAGATGTTGAGGCCATTACGCCACAGACCTTGATTAACATTCGCCCAGTTGTTGCGTCAATCAAGGAGTTCTTCGGAACTTCTCAGTTGTCGCAGTTCATGGATCAGACCAACCCGCTATCTGGTCTTACTCACAAGCGTCGTCTTTCAGCACTCGGACCTGGTGGTCTCTCACGTGATCGCGCGGGCTTTGAAGTTCGTGACGTTCACCCATCTCACTACGGACGTATGTGTCCGATTGAAACTCCGGAAGGTCCAAACATCGGTCTGATTGGTTCACTTGCAACCTATGGCCGTGTTACTGCCTTCGGTTTCATCGAGACCCCTTATCGCAAAGTTTCAAAGGGCAAGGTAAGCGATGCCGTTGATTACCTCACCGCTGATGAAGAAGATGAGCACGTCATTGCTCAGGCCAACGCGCCTTTGACTGATGACAATCACTTCTCTGAAGAGCGTGTTCTGGTACGTCGTCGTGGTGGCGAAGTTGAATACATCCCAGCCGATGAAGTTGATTACATGGACGTCTCACCACGTCAGATGGTTTCTGTTGCAACCGCAATGATTCCGTTTTTGGAGCACGATGATGCTAACCGTGCGTTGATGGGTTCCAACATGATGCGTCAGTCAGTTCCATTGATGCGCGCCGAGGCTCCACTTATCGGCACGGGTATGGAATTCCGCGCAGCCGTTGATGCGGGCGATGTTGTCATTGCAACTAAGGCTGGAGTTGTCACTGAAGTATCTGCCGATGAAGTTAAGGTCATGGCCGATGACTCCACGTATCAGACATACTCACTTGCAAAATTCACTCGCTCCAATCAAGGTACTTCGTACAATCAGAAAGTTATTGTCAGTGAAGGTCAACGCCTTGAAGTTGGCTCGGTTATTGCTGATGGTCCATGCACCGAAAATGGTGAGATGGCTCTTGGCAAGAACTTACTCGTGGCATTTATGTCATGGGAAGGTCACAACTACGAGGATGCAATCATCTTGTCTCAGCGCTTGGTGCAAGACGATGTCTTGACTTCAATTCACATCGAGGAATACGAAGTTGATGCGCGCGATACCAAACTCGGAGCAGAAGAAATTACTCGCGACATCCCTAACGTCTCTGAAGAA
>CAKKQM010000072.1 GCA_919902125.1 Actinomycetes bacterium
GAGCAACTGATGATGAGAGGGCAGAACCACCGCCAGCGACTTTGACGATTGCTTCTCGCAATTCACTTGCTTCGACGGTCTTGAGCAGATAGCCACTTGCTCCAGCTTCAAGTGCCGCATTTACATACTGGTCATCGTCATAGACGGAGAGAATGATGATTTCAATTTCAGGAAAATCTGCGTTGATCTTTCGAGTCGCTTCGATTCCTGTCATCCCTGGCATCGCAACATCCATCAAAATTACCTGCGGATGCAACTGACTGGCCAGTTCATAGGCCTGTAGACCATCACTGCCTTCGCCGACCACCACAATCTGCCCGTCGGCCGTCTTGAGCCGTTCGCATATCCCCGCCCGAAAAATAGGGTGATCATCAACGACAAGGACCCGAATGCCCTCGACTTCTTCTGCTGCCTCACCCATTTCGTCTCTTCCTGTAGATGAACTTTTTTCTTAATTGTGCATCTCAAGTCGGCGACCCAGCCCCAGCAATGGATATTACACCAAATGATTATTCGGCAATTAGCCTTAAAAGCGGTAGGTGGAATCACCGAGTAAGTGCGAGTGAAGCACCGATGTGTCGAAACAGGCCAATCGCAAATACTTTGAGAGTATGAAGCCACAAACAGAAAGACCAACTAGAAAGAGGAGATCATGACTAAACCAACTGGCCTAAAGTGGAGCAGAAGCTCCAAGCGGGCCACCCTGAGCGCAATAGCGGTAACTGCTGCAGCACTTCTGACGCTCACTGCCTGCGGAGGCGGATCCAACGATACTGCCGCGACCGATACTGCCGCGACCGATACTGCAGTTACATTAGTTGAAGCACTTCCAGCAGGTCAGTGGATTTCCTATAGTGGAGATTTTAAAGAGGCCGCAAATTGGGATACCGCACAGACTCTGACCCTAGAACTTGGCGCTGGAACCATCACGCCTTCCAACCTTGAACTCGTTGCAGGACAGCCATATGTGATCGAGATTTCCAACACGGACAGCGTCGAGCACGGCCTATCCGCATTGGACTTCATGCGTGCTTCAGCAGTACGCAAGGCGGAATCCCCTGGAGCTGAAATTAAAGTAACTCTTTTTAAAGAGATCTATGTTCTACCTGGAAAGATGATGGAGCTCTTTGTCGTTCCAGTTATCCCTGGGGTTACTGCGATGAATGGTCTGACAGACGGCGTTGCTGATGCAAGTATGACTGGCACAATCTCTGTGACCGGGACTGCACCTACCACACCAGCACCTGTAATTGATCCTTTTAGTACTGTAGGCGAAGTAGCTGGCGCTGCGGATCTTATTGCCGCTGCCAAAGCCACATGGAGTACAGATGCAACTGCTGTAACTTTCGAAATGAACGATAATGGCGATGCGCACTTCTACAGTCCAAAAACCGTCACTTTGAAAGTCGGCAAGCCAGCCATTCTCACCTTTGCCAACAAAGGAAATATTCAGCACGTGTTCGTTGCTGAAGATTTCTTTAAGACTGCCGCATTCTGGAAAGTCGTTAACGCTGAAGGCTCAGTCTTCGGTGGGATGGCGCGCGGAGCAGATCTTGAGGTTGGCGGTGCATCAAACATGTACCTCATTCCTACCAAGGTCGGCACATACAAACTGACAGATGATTCAGCAGGCATGGAAAGCATGCAGGCCACGATCATCGTTAAGTAAGTACTCGGGCTCCCCTGAGGGGCGGCGAACCTGCCCCTCAGGAACCTGATGATTTTCAAGCACTGATTGAATTTTTCATTAACGATTAGGGAGTTGAGCCAAGTGGGAAACCAAAAGAAAATTGTTGACAGGTCGAAGCGAAGCGGTCCATATGCAGATCTAGGACTTGTGCCGGCAGGTAAACAATCTGCCGAAGAACAAGATGTGTCTCGCAGAAACATGCTCCTAGGCCTAGGTGCGGTTGGCGTTGCAACTATGGGCGGCGCACTTGGATTAGTTGGGTTCAACAACGAAGCACGCGCCGCGGGTACGGTACCCACAGGCGCCGCGGAGCATCAATGGTGCAGGATCATCGATCTAAGAGCTTGCGTAGGCGAACGTAAATGCGTCGCTGCTTGTCAGACACGCCATGGCTTACCCCCTGAGCAGACCTGGATGCGAATTCTCTCATGGCAGGACGAGGTCGGTAAAGAATTCTTTATGCCGGTCCCCTGCCAAATGTGCGAGAACCCACCCTGTCTTAATGTCTGCCCCGTTAGCGCCACATTTCGCACTCCCGAAGGGTTAGTACTTACCGATCAGGACACGTGCATCGGTTCGAGAGCGTGTATGGCAGCTTGCCCTTATGAAGCCCGCTATTTCAACTGGAACAAACCTGCAGAAACCAACCGAATGCCAGCGCCCTCTCCTTCAACGCCAGAGTTCCCCGCCAACCAAATTGGCACCGTTGGCAAATGCGTGCTCTGTGCAGATCGCATACCTTATGCCAACGAATTACCTTCATGTGTTGAGGCGTGCCCCAGGGCCGCGCAATATATCGGTGATTTTGTAACCGATGTCGCAGTGAACGGGCGTGTAACAGTAAAACTTTCAACGTTCTTACGCGAAAACAATGCAGTTCGATTTAAGGAGGAATTGGGTACCAATCCGCGTACCTATTACATCCTCGGCAATGGTCAGCCTCTTGGCGGTCCAATGGAGGGTGTCAAATGAATAACCTCGAAAACGCAACGTTGACTCAGCAACCGAACGTAATTGAAGCCGTGATGCGGCCATTCAAGAAAGCCAGCGTCAAGTTCTGGATTGCCATCGGCCTACTTAGCGCTGTGGTGGCTTTAGGAATCGTGGCGTGGATCGTACAACTGCAACAAGGTATGGGCGTAGCTGGGTTTTCAAATCGATCATTCTGGGCGATTGACCTTACCAATGTAGTGACAATCATCGGCGTCAGTTACGGCGGCGCTGTAGTTTCAGCGATCCTATTGCTGACTGGCGCAACATGGCGTGCTCCGTTGGCGCGTATCGCTGAAGGAATGGCTGTTGTCACAGTAGTTATCGGTGCTGCATTCGTCATCCCCCATCTGGGCCGACCAGATCGGTTGCTCTACATGATTATGCAGCCAAACTTCAAATCACCTGTCTTCTGGGACTTTGTTGCAATTACTACGTACATGGTTGCCTCTTTTATCTTTTTCTTTCTTCCTCTCATTCCAGATATGGCCATATTGCGCAATGCGCACCCGGAAGAACTTGGTCGAGGACGACGTTTCCTTTACCGAGTCTGCTCGCAAGGTTGGATAGCTTCACCGCGTCAGCATCGTGTGCTGCGCGGTGCTATCGGAGTTATTGCCATCCTAATAATTCCGTTGGCAGTCTCTGTTCACTCCGTACTTTCGTGGGCCTTTTCGTTAGTTAGTCGACCTGGCTGGCACGAAAGTATCTGGGCACCATATTTTGTTATTGCAGCGCTTTACTCTGGTGTTGCCTTGGTAGTTCTTATCACCGCGGGATTTAGACGCGGATATCACTTAGAAGCCTTTATTACTGAGCGGCATTTTGTGCGACTTGGATTCCTCATGGCCGCGCTAGGCGCGACATACCTGTACCTCACTTTCGCCGACATACTCCCAGGAGCCTATGTTGGAGAAAGAGGCGTCAGTGAAGTCGTATACGACACACTTCTTGGAGACTACGCTGCTTCGTTCTGGACCTTCATCGTCGCTGGCGCCATCGTACCTATTCTCTTAGTCGCACTTCCGTGGACCAGAAATACTTGGGGTATGGTCATTGCATCAACGCTCGTTGTCACTGCAATGTGGCTCAAGCGTTTAGTTATGGTCTCTGAAACATCCCATTATGATCAGCTCACACGATCTTTTGGGCAGCCCTACCAATTCACGTGGGTTTCGATCTCAATCACATTGGCTGGTGTTGCCGCAATACCTCTCCTGTTGATGTTGCTCTTCCGAGTCGTGCCAATTTTGGCGATCGACGAAGTAGAGGCACTTGCTGCCAAGACTCCCCATCCAACTCATGCTTCTCCCACGCCAGCGAAAGCGTCGCACGGTCTTGGCATTATGGGTGGAGTTTTCCTAATTCTTATCGCTGTTGGATCACTTGGTGTTGGGGGCGCAACACCTGCGATTGCGGCTTCAGGTACGCCACCAACCATCACACTGACTGCCGTGGCCTCGGGACCAAAGATTGCACTCACAGCCACCGTAAAAATTGGCACAACGCCAGTCGTTGACGCACCCGTGAGTTTCTATGAAAGCACCACAATGTTTAAACCAGGTACCAACCTTGTTCCTATCGGAAAAGGATCAACTGATCTGAATGGCATCGCGGAAATAAGTTATGTCGCTGTGGTCAATGGACCACGGACAGTATCGGTGACGTACTACTTCGATGTTGAAGGAGCACCTGCGATTGGCAGTACACAGGTTGATGTTAATGGCGCCGTCTCACCGTATGTGCCATCTAAACCCAAAATCCTTGAAAGCGCTGGTCGTGGATTAGTGAGCGTGCTCTTCGCCCTTGTTCTGATTTCATTCACTATCGTGATCGCTCAAGTGGTACGAGTTCGCAGATCCTTACGGTCGGGAGCTCCGAACTAGTTGCTCATTCTCGCACCCACTGATTGCCTCTGCGACCTCCAGTGGGTGCGAGAGTTTTATAACGGGCTAACTATTCAAAGTCCTGCAGGTCATCAAACTCTCTAGGGCGTGTCCTCACCTAGATATCTCTTCGCCCTGAATAATTCCATCGTGATCGTTGACTTTGCCCTTTATGAAAACGGCCACAGAGTTGTGAGCAATCTTGCCTTACCTCAACTTATTGCTAAAGCACGACAGGGCGGCGGGTTTGTCTGGTTGGGTTTAGCTGAACCAACCCATGGCGAGTTTGATCAAATCTCTGATGAGTTCGACTTCCACCCACTTGCAATTGAAGATGCTGTAAGTGCAAAACAGCGACCCAAGATTGAAGACTATGCAGGTTTAACTTTCTTTGTCATGCGTACCGTTTTCTATAATGAAGCTTTAAGCGAAGTAACGACCGGCGAAATCATGTGCTTTATAGGTGATCACTTTATTGTGATTGTGCGCCATGGCGAGGGCTCCCCACTTGCCAAAGTCAGATATGAAATTGAAATGCGCCCTGAGTTTTTGGCTAATGGCCCTTTTGCCGTCCTTCACGCAGTCGTGGATCGAGTTATAGATGACTATACCGAGATTGCTACAGAGTTAGAAGATGACGTTCTAAACATTGAAACCAAAGTCTTCAGCGGTAAGCGATGGACCGTGTCACAAGACATCTATTTCTTGAAGCGCGAAGTTATTGAATATCGCCACGCCATTGAACCACTCATTGTGCCGTTACAAAAGCTTGCCGACGAAACGTCAGAGACGATCACCGATTACCTGAAGCCATTTTTCCGCGATACGGTCGATCACCTCATGCGCGCCTCCGAATATGCATCGGGGCTGGATTCTCTCTTGAGCGCTGCGCTCCAAGCAGACTTAGCTCATGCGCAGGTCCAACAAAATGAAGATATGCGCCGCATCACTGCTTGGGTCGCACTAGGCGTTGCTCCCACAATGGTGGCTGGAATTTATGGCATGAACTTTGATCACATGCCAGAACTGCGATGGCAATACGGCTACCCAATGGTTGTCGGTGGATTATTGCTTCTCACTGCATTCTTGGTCCGCAAATTCATTAAATCCGGCTGGTTGTAATCTCTAAGGTCAAGGGGTCAACATAGTTTTCCAAGTTGGGATTGAGAACTAAGCAGAATGGGTGACCGATTGGGTCAAAATAAACGCGAAAGTTCTCGGAAGTTACCAAACTGGACTCTAATCAGCCAGCGCGCTCATTATCTGCTCAACATGATCGAGCGGATGCCTGGTATACACCTCAAGCCAGTGTTGAACTGTATATCTGCCTCGCTCTGTATGTTCTCCATAGCGTTCAAGGTCTTCCATCTTAAGACGCTTGATAATGTCCAGAGAAGATGCTCGAACGGCAAGATAAACTGCCAAGGAATTGGCAATTGGTAATTCCTTGTATCCCAGAGTTTGATTTTTTCCCCAGCCAGCTTCGTCATAACCTTGAATCGCAGATCCGGCAGGTTCAGCGATGAGGCGCCGAAGCCGTGCATAGGACTGGGCTTCGCTATCGGCAACGTGATGGATCACCTGCCGAGGTGACCACTCGCCAGGTCGACTGCGATCTAAATCGCTATCAGATAATCCCGCAACGCGATCTGCAAAGTACTTTGTTGCGGCTTCGTATCCACGAGCGTATTCATTAATATCCATGAAACAAGTGTAGAAGAAAATACCAAATAAACATCAGTAGCCCCGAAGGGATTCGAACCCTCGTAGCTGGCTTGAGAAGCCAGAGTCCTAGGCCGCTAGACGACGGGGCCCTAGTTCCTCAATGTGAATCGCCTTCGGCTTTTCCCATCTAAGGTAAAACTATTCAGTTGTACAGCGCTGGGGTACCAGGACTCGAACCTAGACTTACTGAACCAGAATCAGCAGGGCTGCCAATTACCCCATACCCCAATAAGGCAGGCGTAAGAATACCGTAGAAATTAGAGTGCGAGAGCCGCCGAAATTCGCTCTAAACAAGCATTTTTCCCAAGTAATTCCATTGATTCAAAGAGTGGTGGCGAAACAGTGCTCCCTGTTACTGCAATGCGAATAGAACCAAATGCAACGCGGGGTTTGAGACCGAGTTCTTCAATTAAGGACGCACGCAATACTGATTCAATCGAAGTGTGAGTCCACCCAGTAAGTGGTGTTAAATCCGCAAGTGCGCGCTTTAAAACATCTTTCGATGCTGCATCGCTGACTTTGGCAACAGAATCTGCTTCCACTGCAAAACCCTTAACAAATAGGAACTTCAACATCGCTGGGATTTCATTAAGGCGAGTGATCCGTTCTTGAATAATTGGGAGTGCAGATTTTACAAGTGCGATCTCTTCATCACTGCCAGTGATGACTCTGGCAGTCTTAAGGAATGGCAGTGAGCGCTCAAGAAAATCATCAAGTGTGAGTGCGCGGATCTTGTCACCATTGATGGCTTCAAGTTTCTTCATATCAAAACGAGCCGGAGAACTATTGACGCGTTCCACAGTAAAGAGTTCAGTGAGTTCTTGCATCGTGATGTTTTCACGATCCTCCCCTGGCGACCAACCAAGGAGGGCTAAGTAATTACAGATTGCCTCTGGCAAATATCCGGCTTCGCGATACCAGGCGATGGAAACTTCGCCATTGCGTTTAGATAACTTGGTATTGTCTTGACCCATAACAAATGGCAAGTGCGCAAAAGTTGGGTAATCCTCAAGGGCGACACCCATTGCTTGATAGACGCGGATCTGTCGTGGGGTTGAGGAAAGTAAATCTTCGCCACGAAGAATGTGGGTGACTTTCATCAAAATATCATCGACAGCAACGGCCAATGTGTAGAGAGGCGAACCATCACCGCGGACCAAGACAAAGTCAGGGACAAACTTGTGGTCAAAAGACATTTCTCCGCGGATCTGATCCACAAAAGTAGTTTCACCATCGGGCATTCGCATCCGGATTACCGGCAGGCGTCCTTCATCCTTATAGCCAGCAATTTGCGCAGCAGTTAAATTGCGACATTGTCCGTCATAGCCAGGTGCAACATTGGCTGCGCGCTGTGCATCCCTGCGGGCTTCAAGTTCGGCCGGTGTGCAGTAGCAGTAATACGCATCTTTTTGGTCTAAGAATTTCTGCGCCCAATGCGCATATACATCCATGCGCTGCGACTGCAGGTAGGGACCATAATCTCCACCGACTTTGGGGCCTTCATCCCATTGCAGGCCAAGCCAGCGCAGAGTGTCGATTGCTGCGGCGATATATTCATCGGTGACGCGAGTTGTATCAGTGTCTTCGATGCGAAAGATAAACGTGCCGCCAGTATGGCGCGCATATGCCCAATCAAAGAGCGCAGTGCGGATGTTGCCAACATGGAGATCGCCGGTAGGGGACGGCGCGAATCGAACGCGTACCTTTTTGTTAGCCATGGGCGCTTACTCTATTGGTCAACTCGCCCAACCCTTCAATTGCTACGGTAATCGTTGACTTCTCTGGCATCGGGCCGATCCCTGCAGGAGTTCCAGTGAGGATGACATCCCCTGGTAAGAGCGTCATAACTTGTGAAACAAAATTTATGATCGTTGGGATGTCAAAGATCATGTCGGATAGATGCGCTGATTGTTTTACTTCGCCATTGAGCGTTGCGGTAATTGATTGCTTCCCAGGCAGAAAGTCAGTCTCAATCCACGGTCCCAGTGGACAGAAAGTGTCAAAACCTTTTGCCCGAGTCCATTGACCATCTTTTTTCTGCAGATCCCGAGCAGTGACATCGTTGGCAAGTGTGTATCCAAAAATCACATCGTTAATGCGCTCTTTCGGAACATCCTTGCAAATGCGGCCAATCACAATGGCAAGCTCTGCTTCATGATCCACGCGATCACTCATGGCTGGCCAGGCAATGGTGTCGCCAGGTCCAATCACAGAAGTATTGGGTTTTAAGAAAATAACAGGTTCAGCAGGGGCTTCCCCGCCCATCTCTTTTGCGTGATCGGCGTAATTCTTTCCGATACAGACAACTTTACTCCGGGGCAGAACTGGAGCGAGTAAACGCACCTGCGAAAGCGGCACTGCCTTACCAACGGGCCGCACGCCTTGATAGAGCGGGTCCCCCTCAATTACCGCAATAGTCTGGTCATCATTGAGTAAGCCAAAAAGCGGATCTTTGCCTAACTTCAAGATTGGATCAGCAGCAACTGGTGAGAATCGAACTATCCGCATGGGGCAAGGGTATCGTGCCCTAGAGCGCGGAAATTTCGCCGTTCTCTGCGCCAAGAGAGAGTGCGCCTTCGCGCACAACCAAAACGCTACTAATACGACGACGACGACCAATCGGGCGTTCGGCAGTGATGCTCCAACCTTCCAGACTTATCGTGCTTCCAGGAATTGGCACACGGCCTAACTTCTTTGCCATCAGTCCGCCGATCGTGTCGACATCGTGATACTCGATTTCAGCAATGGTGATATCAAGTTCTTGCGCAAGATCCTCAACATGCAACCCTGCTTGGGCCCGAGCTTTATCATCATCAAGCCAGGTAAATGGCTCTTCTCCATCATCAAACTCATCTTCAATCTCGCCGACAATCTCTTCCAAAATATCTTCGATAGTAATGATGCCGGCGGTGCCACCATATTCATCGACGACAATCGCTAAATGAATCTGGTCGCGCTGCATCTCTTTAAGTAATTCAGCAGCCATTTTAATCTCGGGCACAAAAGTAGCTGGGCGCATATGTTGCTCTACGCGCTCACTCTGTTCGGCCTCATGATGATCAAGGGTGCGCTTGGCTAAATCTTTTACATAGGCAATTCCAACGACGTTATCGATATTTTCACCGACAACTGGAATGCGTGAAAAACCTGAACGTAGCGCAAGTGAGAGCGCTTGGCGCAATGACTTCTCTTTCTCAATCCAAACCATCTCGGTACGCGGCACCATGAGTTCGCGGACCAGCGTGTCACCCAACTCAAATACAGAGTGGAGCATCTCGTGCTCATCAGACTCAACGAGTCCGCGCTCATGAGCTTGATCAACGAGATCACGAAGCTCTGCTTCATTTGCAAATGGCCCATGGCGAAAACCTTTACCTGGCGTAATTGCATTGCCAATTGCAATCAGAAGCGCTGTGATGGGACCAAGAAAACGTGCCAGATAAAATGCAACAACGGCACCGCTACGAGCCCATACGTGAGGGTTCTGCCTGCCCAGAGTGCGCGGGCCTACGCCCACAATTACATACGAAACAACGACCATTATGAGTACGGTCAAGAAGAGCGCGAAGCCACTATCAAACCTCTGCAGCATAATTACTGCGAGAAAAACTGTTGCACTTAACTCGCAGGTTTTACGTACCAGCAGGAGCACATTGAGATAACGCACAGGGTCTTGGCTGACTCGGCGTAGTAAGGCTCCCCCGCGGCGCTGCTCGAGTTCCTCAACCATCACTCGTGAAATCGAAGTCAGCGCAGATTCACTTCCCGCAAGAAAGCCTGCAAAAGCCAAGAGCGCGATAATGCATACAATCAACAACTCGGTCACTGGCTCCACCTCGCTACGAGTGATTCTTGTAGTGCAAACATTTCTCTCTCATCCACTTGAGTTGCATGGTCATAACCAACGATATGCAGCAATCCATGAACGCTCAAAATCGCCAGTTCATGCTCAAATGCATGACCTGCTGATGTTGCCTGCGCTTGGGCAATACTTGGGCACAAGACGATATCTCCTAAAATTGCAATCTCTTTTGACCCAGGGCGTACCTCATCCATTGGGAAAGAGAGAACATCGGTGGGGCCAGGTTCGCCCATCCATTTCACATGCAAATCGGTCATCTCTGCTTCATCTACCAACACCAGATTGAGTTCACACTCTTCATGTAACCCAAGATCAGCAATGGAAAAAGTCAATAGCGAGCGAAGATCTGCTCGCGCACAATCAACGCCAGAACGGTTAAGAACTTCAATAGCCATTAGTTAATTGCCGGGGTGCAACTGGCGCGGAGCACGTTGTTCCTGCGACTTCACTTGCCGCTCTTCATCAAACTTGCCGTAGGCATCAACGATGTCGCCTACCAAACTATGTCGCACAACATCGTGCGCTGTGAGTTCCACGAAACAGATATCGTCAATATCGCTCAGGATGTCACGAACAATATTAAGTCCTGATTTAGTACCCGATGGGAGATCGATCTGGGTCACATCCCCAGTGATAACCATGGTGGAACCAAAACCTAAACGAGTAAGAAACATCTTCATCTGCTCAGGAGATGTATTTTGTGCTTCATCAAGGATGATGAATGCATCATTCAGCGTGCGACCACGCATGAAGGCAAGCGGTGCAACTTCAATAATGCCCGATTGCATTAGGCGTGGAATCAAATCTTGGTCGATCATGTCATGCAACGCGTCAAAAAGTGGACGCAGATATGGGTCTATCTTCTCAGAGAGCGTGCCCGGCAAGAAACCTAGATGCTCTCCGGCTTCCACTGCAGGGCGCGTCAAGATAATGCGATTAACTTTCTTCGCCTGCAACGCCGCCACCGCTTTGGCCATTGCAAGATAGGTCTTACCGGTACCTGCTGGTCCGATTCCAAAAGTGATGGTGTTTTCATCAATCGCATCAACATAATGTTTTTGATTTGTTGTCTTGGGGCGGATAGTCCGTCCGCGATTGCTGAGAATGTTGAGCGAAAGAACTTCGGCGGGATGATCCTGCGGCACTTGGCGCAACATGGAAATAGATCGCGCAACAAGTTCATTCGACAGATCTTGACCAGAACGGATAAGGAGAAGGAGTTCGTTGATAAGCGCCGCAAGGCGCGAACTCTCCTCTAAATCGCCAGAGAAAGTAATTTCGTTGCCACGAACGGTGATGGAAAGTGTTGGGAATGCCCTTTCAATAAGCCGTAAATGTGCATCCGCAGCGCCCAACAGGGCAACCATAGGTATCGCATTCGGTACCGCAAAAAAGGCTCTTTCCATTGCCGCCAGTCTACTCGCTCTGCGATTAGCCCGGGGGCCAAGCAAACGGCCGCCCACCTAGGAGATGCAAATGCGCGTGGAAAACGCTCTGCCCCACAGAAGAACCTGTATTGAAAACCATGCGATACCCATTTAGTCCTTCGGAGGCAGCAATTTCGTTAGCTGCGGCAAATAACGCAGCCGTGATCACTGATGAGATCTGGGCTAGCGCCGCTGCATTTTCAACATGCACGGTTGGAACAAGAATTACATGTGTGGGCGCCTGTGGCGAAATATCGCGGAAGGCCACGACGTTCTCATTGCGATAAATAATATCGGCAGGGATGTCGCCTTCGATAATCTTGCAGAACAAGCAGTTCGCATCTAATGCCATGAGGTCACCATATCCGCAAAGCGGTGCTCACTGCTGCCACTGCCGCGATTCCTGCATGCGCCGAGCGCAGGATTGGTCGCCCCAGTAATGCGATCTTCGCACCTGCACCGCTCATGCTGGCCAACTCTTCATCGGTGATTCCGCCTTCCGGGCCAATCACAATTACGACCGAAGCTATTGGCTCTGACCCTAGGAGAAGATCAGAAAGCTTTGTCGTTGCGCTCTCATGAAAAACAATTGCAAGATCGGCGCTTGTGATAACTGCGATTGCACCTTGCGTGTCAACAACATCACTTACTTCTGGAACCCAGAATCGGCGTGACTGCTTGCTGGCTTGGCCAGCGGTGATCTGCATTTTTTCAATGCCCTTATCGACCTTACCAATCGAACGCGCTGCCTGCCATGGAACGATGCGATCAACGCCTGCTTCGGTCAATAACTCAATCGCCTCTTTACTACGTTCACCTTTAGTCACCGCCTGAATGACAGTAATCGTTGTCGCAGATGCGTCTTGAAAACCTGATTCCAGAACTATGAGATCAATCGATTTCTTACCAACTTCGACAACGCGCATTTTCGACCATGCTCCATGACCATCTGAAAGCATCAACTCTTCGCCCATTGCCATACGTAATACGCGAGCCGCGTGATGACCATCATCACCAGAAAGAGTGTATTGCGCTCCTACCTGTGTAGGTAGGTCAGCAACGTGAAAAAGCGTCAGCATTAGCGGCCAAATGCATCGCGGAATTTACTAAAGAACCCACCATCATGGCGCTGCATCTGCGCCTCGCCATCCTTCTCGCCACGCAGTTGCGCAAATTTAGCCAACAACTCCTCTTGCTCTTTGTTGAGTTTGGTCGGCGTATGAACTTCCAGATGCACAATCAGATCACCGCGTCCGCCACCACGCAGATGTGTTACGCCCTTGCCTTTCACGGGAATTGTTGCACCGCTCTGTGTTCCGGCTTTTATCATTACTGGAATTGGGCCATCTAAAGTTTCAACACTAAGAGTCGTGCCAAGGGCGGCGGCGGCCATTGTTATTCCAAGTGCAATATGCAAGGTATCCCCATCGCGGAGAAGAAACTCATGGGGCGTCTGCACAATCTCCACATAGAGATCACCAGCAGGCCCACCGCCAGGACCAACTTCACCACGACCTGAAAGTTGAATTCGATTACCTGTCTCGACACCAGCAGGAATTTTTACGGGAATTGTCTGGCGTGCACGGACGCGACCGTCCCCAGCACACTCGGGACAGGGATCCGGGATGACGCTGCCGTAACCTTGGCAATTAACACATGGCCTACTGGTCATTACCTGGCCAATAAAAGATCGAGTGACTTGCTGTGTTTCGCCGCGACCACGACAGATATCGCAGATCCGTGGCTTGCTGCCATCGGCACAACCTGTTCCATCGCACTTGGTACAACGGACTGCGCTTTCCACGCTAATTTCACGTTCGGTTCCAAAGCATGCCTCATCAAGATCAACCTCAATACGGATCAACGCATCTTGACCTGCACGCATGCGTGGCCGTGGTCCGCGATTTCCAGCGCCTGCACCAAAGAAAGCATCCATGATGTCGCCAAAGCCAAACCCCGCGTTACCAAAGTTTCCAAAACCTCCATCGCCACCCATGTCATAGTTTCGACGCTTGCCTGGATCACTTAAAACTTCATAAGCGGCAGTGATCTCTTTAAAGTGATCCTGAGTTTCGGGATCCGAATTTACATCGGGGTGTAATTTTCGTGCCAATTTGCGATACGCACGTTTAATGTGGTCTTGATCCGCATCACGTTCAACGCCCAAGACACTATACAAATCAGCCACTACGAACCCTCATTCATATAACGCCCGACATACCGAGCAACAGCAGAAACAGCAGCGATGGATCCTGCGTAATCCATCCGTGTCGGCCCGATCACACCAAGTGCACCCATTGCACCAAGAGGTGTGGTTTCGTTGCCATAGCCGACCGTAACCAAACTTGTTTGACGCAGATTCTGCTCGCTCTGCTCGCTGCCAATACGCACTTGAACTGTGTTGCTAACATCGCCCAACAAACGGAGCAAGACGACTTGTTCTTCCAATGCTTCAAGAATGGGGTGAATCTGCGCGGAGAAATCTTCGCGGAATCTTGCTAAGTTGGCGGTACCAGCAAGAACAACTCTCTCCTCTGGTTTCTGCATCGCCATCTCCGTCAGAGTGGAAATAATGACGCCCACATCGTGACGATCGCCAGCACTATAGACCTCTAAGAGGTTGATTACGCGATCAGCAACATCAAGCAAACGCTGCCCCGCTGCCGCCTGATTGAGTTGGGTGCGCAGATTAGCCAAGAAGTTTTCTGGTACATCATGGGCAAATTCAATAACTCGCTGTTCAACGCCACCAGCATCGTTAATTAATATAACCATGAGTCGAGATGGCGTGAGTGAAACGAGTTCAACATGACGTACCCGCGACTTCACAATTGAGGGGTACTGAACAACCGCTACCTGTTTCGTAATATCTGCTAATAGTCGCACGGTCCGCATTACAACATCGTCAAGATCAAGTGCACCTTCTAGGAAGGTTTCAATTGCGCGACGTTCAGCACCAGAGAGTGGCTTGATAGTTGCCAATTTGTCTACGAAAAGACGATATCCAAGATCGGTCGGTATCCGACCTGCGCTGGTATGTGGGTGAGTAATCAGGCCTTCTTCTTCCAGAACTGCCATCTCATTGCGAATTGTGGCCGGCGAAATCCCAAGACCGTGATGATCGGCAATTGATTTAGAGCCAACTGGTACTTGGGTCGCGACATATTCATCAACTATGGCGCGGAGAATTTCAAGGCGGCGAGATGACATATCGGATTTACTAAATAGTGACGAGCGCGATGGA